>JBNKMO010000174.1:0-3257 GCA_050293165.1 Anaerolineales bacterium
TACATTGACCAGAGCTTTTATCCTTGATAGAGTCCATTTTGCTTAATATTGCTCAATATTATTTGGCTATTTTCTTGAAAAGGTTTTTTGCATGGATAAAAGTATCAATGATTGGCTTAGTCTAAGTGATGTTGCCGAACGTCTTGGCGTTCATCCCAGTACGGTGCGGGCATGGTCTGATCAGGGCGTGTTGCCAGTATATCGTACGCAGGGGGGGCATCGCCGATATCTTTTGGATGAAATCAATTTATGGTTGGAGACATCCCGCCAGCGCAAGGAAGTGGAGCCTGATCGGGCTTTTCGGAATGTGCTCAATCGCATCCGCTTTCAGATCGGCGAAAAGCGCCTAAGTACGGAAACATGGTATCAAAAGCTGGATGATGATGCTCGTCACCAATACCGCATGAGCAGTAAAACACTCATGCAGAGCTTGGCAAGTTATCTGAATGCACAAGGCGATGATGCTATCGCAGAAGCGCGTTCGCTGGGCTATGAATATGCCTCGCGCGGACGTCGCTATAACCTTGATCTGCTTGATGCGACGCGTGCCTTTCTATTCTTCCGTAGTTTGCTCCTCGAAGCGATGACGGCTGTTTACCTCGACTCGCGTGTTGTCGACATCGAAGCTTGGGGTGAGATGCTCTCGCGTATCCATGCCTTTACAGATCAGACCATGCTCTCGTTGATGGAAACGTATCAGGCCTTTGAGAATAATAATCGTTAGCATGGATTCTAAAAAGAAAAGCCCTGCGCGCGAATATCCACCCATATATGAGAAGACCGTCCCTTTTTTACTTGTGCTTCTGGTTATGGTCATTGTCGGGATATTGCTTGCAGCGGTAGGCGTTGCATTAGGCGTAATAGCCTGAATAGTCGTCAGATGGTCTCGGCCATCTGGACTTTTTTTATTTGTATAGGAGTTGAGATGTTGAACACCCTTGTTCCTTTGTTATCCAGTTTAATCAGTTTTATCTTCGCTTTTTTTGTTTTGAAACGTTACATGGAACGTAAACGTGCCCACCTCCTGCTTTGGGGCATTGGCACGATTTTCTATGGAATCGGCGGGTTTTGTGAGTTTTATTACGGCACCTTTGGTTGGAATGCCCTCGTTTTCCGCATGTGGTACCTCTTCGGCGCAATTCTTGTCGCAGCTTGGCTGGGGCAGGGGACAGTCTACCTACTGGCGAATCGGAAATGGGCAAATGCGCTGATGGTGCTGCTCGGTGCCGCTTCGCTTTACGCTGTATTCAAAGTCTTCGGTGCCGAACTTGACCCGAGCCTGATGATCGGCGAAGGGCATACCGGTGCTGAGTTGAGTGGTCATGCCATTATTACCAGCGGAGTACGTGGTTTGACGCCCTTTTTCAATATTTACGGTACCTTCACCCTCGTCGGTGGCGCTGCCTACTCGGCGTGGATTTTCTGGCGCAAGCGCGTTTTGCTGCACCGCACCATTGGCAATATTCTCATCGCTACAGGTGCTTTGTTGCCAGCTTTTGGTGGTCTTTTCAGCCGCTTGCAATTTCCGGGGGCGCTCTATCTTGGCGAGTTCTTCGGGGTAATTTTGCTCTTTATCGGTTTTATCAGGGCAACAACACCCATGCCCGAAACGGTGGCGCAAACTGCCGCCGCAGATTAGTCATTTTGCCCCGCTCAACCGAGCGGGGCTTTTTGGTTAAAGGGTATAATCTCTCTATACCAGCCTTGGAGTGAATATGTCTATACTTGATCTGCCCTTTATTCTCGAAACCCGCCGCAACCACGCCCTCGAGCATGCCACCTTGCAAGTCCTTGCGCCCAAATATCCCCATCGTCCGATGGGAGGACATTCGAATCCGACGGGTTGCGTGATTTTAGGGGATGTGGATACAGCCGATCTGGCCGATGCGGCTGTTGAGGCCCTTGAGCGTCTACGCGCTGGAGAGAGTGAACTGGCTATTCATCCCGGCTGCGGGACAAACTACGCGACCTCGGGTTTGCTGGCGGGTTCTTTTGCTTGGTACGGGCTCGGAGGGCAGAGCAAGTGGACGAAGAAGCTCTGGCGTATCCCTTTCATTTTGCCGTTAGTGGTATTAATTTGGGAACTGAGCAAACCGCTTGGTCCCGTGCTCCAAGCCAGGGTCACGACCGAAGCGGAGATGGGGGATATGAAGATATTGATGGTTGAGATGATCCGCCCCGGGATGCATCGCATCCGCACACGTTCTTAAATCTATGGCTGAAAACACCTTACGGATTTTATTTATCTATGGCAACGATGAGTTTGCCATCTCACGTCGTTTGCAGAAGTTGCAGCAACGTGTGGATAAGGACGGGATGAATACATCGCGCCTTGAAGCACGCACGGCGAGCAAAGATGAGTTGAACATGGCCGTCAACGCGATGCCTTTTCTGGCGGAGCGGCGACTAGTGCTGCTGGAGAAGCCTTCGGCGCGGTATACCCACCCCAAGCACAGAAAAGATTTTCTGGCCTTTCTGGAGACAGTGCCGCCGACAACGGTCTTGGCGCTTTATGAAGATGTTGATGAGAAAAAGGTCGCGAAGCACTGGCTGCTGAAATGGGTGAACGAGAATAAGCAGATTGCGCGTGCTGAAGCCTTGATGTTGCCCAAAGCATGGAAAACAGATGAGTGGATTGCGCGCATTCAAAAGGAAGCGAAATCGCAGGGCGGCGAGATCGAAGGGCGGGCTGCTGCGCGCCTGGCTGAGATGGTCGGGCAGGATACACGTCAGACCGCACAGGAGATTACCAAGCTGTTGACTTATGCCAATTTTGAACGTCCTGTCACATTGCAGGACGTGGAGTTGTTGAGCATCTCAACGGCGCAAGGCGATGTCTTTGCGCTGGTCGATGCGCTCGGCAACGGGCAGGGACGCGAAGCCCAAGCGATGTTGCACCGCTTGCTTGAAGAACAGGATGCTTTCTCGATCTTTGGTATGGTCGTTCGTCAGTTTCGATTGATTTTACTGGCGCGCGAAGTCATTGAGAATAACGGCAACGTACAGACGGAATTGAAACTGCATTCCTTTGTTGCACAGAAGGTTGCTGCGCAGGCGCGCCATTTTTCGTTAGCGAGCTTGGAGAGTATTTATCGTCATTTGCTGAAAATCGACGAAGATGCCAAGACCGGGCAAATGACGCTTGATCTGGCTTTGGATATGTTTGTGATGGAGTTAGCGGGGGCGTAAATCACGAATTACGCAAATAGAACGAATGACACGAATAAAAAACGCCGAGCATTTTCAAAATGCTCGGC
>JBNKMO010000175.1:0-18358 GCA_050293165.1 Anaerolineales bacterium
GCCGCGACCGGCGTGATGCGCTATCTCGAAGAACAGGGCATCGGCTTTGATACAGGCGCGGCGAAAGTGCCCATTGTCCCCGCCGCAGTGCTTTTCGATCTTGCCATCGGCAGCGCGGATATCCGTCCCGATGCCGAGATGGGCTATCATGCCGCTCAAGCCGCAACAGCGGATGATGTCCAGGTCGGTAACGTCGGCGCAGGGATGGGTGCGACGGTTGGCAAAATTCTCGGTGTGCCGAGTGCAATGAAAGCCGGGCTCGGTACTGCGAGTATCGACATCGGGGGTGGCGTCACTGTCGGGGCGATTGTAGCGGTGAATGCTTTTGGGGATGTCATCAGCCCACAAACGGGAGCAATTTTGGCTGGCGCGCGTCCCGCGCAGGTCGGTCCGGTCAAGATCGGTGGCGATGCTGAATTCGCCGATACGCTGCATGTCATGCAAACCCTCCCCGGTCGCACGGTCATGAAAATGGCGACGCGCGCAAATACAGTCATTGGCGCGGTCGCGACGAATGCGAAATTGACAAAAGCCGAAGCGGGCAGAGTCGCGCAAATGGCGCAGGATGGGCTGGCACGCTGCATCCGCCCCGCGCACACCATGCTCGACGGCGATACGGTTTTTGCCATCTCGACCGGCAGCAAAAAAGCAGATGTCTCGACCATTGGCGCATTTGCCGCCGAAGCATTGATGCAGGCGATCTTGCGCGGCACACAGTCGGCGGCTTCGCTTGGAGGCGTGCCCGGGCTGGGGGATAGAGTAGAATAGCGCCCATGAAGACATTCCGATTCGTTCTCCTTTGGGGCTTGCTGATCGCGCTTTTGGCGGGATGCAGCCCCTCAACACCGCCTCCGCCAACCGCTGCCGACCCGGCCGATGCCGTGGAAGAAGCGATGGCAACCATCCAGGCTGGGTTCACCCAAACTGCTGAAGCGATCCCCGCAACTGAACTACCGACAGAGACGCCCGTCCCCTCCCCGACGGCTGTACGTACCCCACCTGCTTTGCCGGGTATTTACCAATCGCCGATTTTGAATGCGTTGGACACACCGCATACGTATATCCCCGATACTTGTGAATACTTGAAAGCCAAATGGGATCCGAACAACAGCGCCCCCGGTACAGTTGTGATGGTTGTGATGATCCACAGCATTACAAATGATACGGTAGACAAACCGTATCAGATCAACGCGAAGGTTTTTCGCGAATTGGTCGATAATCTGCATGAGCAGGGATTTGAAGCCATCGACATGCAGCAACTCGCGGACTTTTTGGAGTTCAACGCCAAAATTCCGCCGCGCTCGGTAATGCTGCTGGTGGATGACCGCCATTATGCCGAATATTTCAACACCCATTTCCGCCCGATCTATGAGAAATATGGCTGGCATGTGGTGAATGGCTATATCAGCAAGGATGAACGCGAGGATTTGTGGGATCAGAACGCCGCGCTTTCTGCCGAAGGCTGGGTTGATTATCAGGCGCACGGTGTCATCCATAACGAGCCGATGAGCGATAATTCTTCGGATGAGTATTTGATCGGCGAGTTGCAGGGGGCGGTGGCTGCCATTCAGCAGCATTACGGCAATACGCCGATTGGCATTATCTGGCCCGGCGGCGGATTTGGTCTTCGCCCAGTCCAGTTTGCGCGAGAATATGGCTATCGCTTGGGATTTACGACCAACCCGCGTGGGCCGATTATGTTTAACTGGGTGCCGCAAGCGGATGCGAAAGACGAAAACCGCCCTTATTTCATCGCCGAAGGTCCTGCTGGCGACCCGTTAATGACTCTGCCGCGCTATACCGATACGGCTGCGGGCGGTCAGATTGATAATGTGCGCATCATTGGTAAGGAAGCGGCAGCGTTTGCCGAGCAGAATAAAGCAACAGAATTGGAATATTACGACATTGTTTGTGCGCCGAGTTATGGTGCGATGCCAACTTTAGAACCGTAATCCCAAGAGACGACAAAAGTCTATAAGACTTTTGTCGTCTGCCAGTCAAAAGAGGAGAAAACCATGTCTGATGATTGCATTTTTTGTAAGATCATAGCCAAAGAAATTCCCGGGGAGCTTCTTTTTCAAGATGAACGCGTAACGGCTTTTCGCGATATTCAGCCGGTTGCGCCTGTTCATATTTTGATCGTGCCGAATAAACATATTCCCTCAATGAATGACGTTTCGACAGAAGACGAATCCTTGATCGGCTATATGCATTTGGTTGCGCAGAAGTTGGCTAAAGAGGCGGGGATTGCTGAGAGCGGCTACCGTTTGACCTTCAACACAGGCGATGATGGCGGGCAGGTGGTTTATCATATTCACTTGCATTTGATGGGTGGACGTAGTTTTCATACCCGAACAGAATAGAGCCAGAAGTTTTTTAGCGTTAACGAAGAGAGCGCCAATCACTTGGCGCTCTCTTCGTTTAAAAGGCAGGCTTCGTTGTTTATACGTCTGCTTCTTGTTCGGCGAGGCTGGCGTCGGCAGCTTCGGCAGGTGTCGATTCGGGGGCAGCGCCCAGTTCGAGTTCAACACTTTCTTCCATGCGGATCTGTCCACGCAGGAAGGAGCCTTCTTCGGTGACGAAGGCGGTCGTGACCACGTCGCCCCAGACACGGCCCGTGGCGCGGATTTCCAGTTTTTGGGTGGTGATATTGCCGCGTACCGCCCCCGCGACGATGACCGTGTTGGCGCGGATATTTTCACAGGTTACACGTCCGGTTTCGCCGACGACAAGCATCCCACGCAGGGCGATTTTGCCTTCGAAGGCACCTTCGATGCGCACACCGCCGCTGCCGTCCAGATCGCCGTGCCAGATGATGCCTGAGCCCAGCACGGATGTGATCCGCTCGACGGCGGGGATCGGTTGGGGCGTTTCGGGGGAGGATGGTGCTCGTTTGAACATAGATTTCTCTCTTTGGCGTTATGTATAGATGTTTTTCTTCAGGTAGTTTTTTTTTTGCACGGAAGCAAGTTTCGGTTCAGGTGCGATCCAATAAAATAGGGCGCAGTGCTGCGCCCTATTTTATCATCTTCGATCAATGTTTTTAGCTACAAGGGACTACCTGCCCTTTTTGCAGTTCATTGTTGGTCTCGTTGGATTCGTCTACTGTATCAGCTGTGTCGGCTATTGCGTAAGTTGTGTATGAGGAGCAGCCAGAGTAAGTGAAAGTACATTGTTTTACATAACCACCATGGGCAGCCATGCTGGGGATATCCCAAGTGCATGCTGGCGAACCATAGCCAACCGCTGGCCACCAAGCAGCTGTAAAGGGTCCTGCCGCTGCATCACCACCGTTATAAACGGTAACTTTTACCGTGATTAAATCATCCTTTTTGAAGCTGGATGGATCATATGTGATATCGGAAATGTACAGGTCCGGCTTTGAGACAACCGCTGTCGCTGTCGCTGTTGGCGTGGCGGTCGGTGACGGGACGATGACCTTGACCCAAAATGGTCCCTGACCATCGGCATTGATGCCGAAAACGATATTATCCGGTGAACGCAGCTTGAAGTTGCCCTGATATGTCCCTGGCGCGGTCGGCGCCGTCAGATCGACGGAGATGTCGATGGTAGAGCCCGGGGCAATGCTGCCGCCCGTGATGTTTGAAACGGCGGGAGCGTTCATCTGGTCACCATTGTCGAAGAGCAGCACATAGCCGGATGTCCATGTGCAGGAGCCGGTGTTTTTGAGACGCCAGGTTTTTGTGAAAGCGGCGCCTGCATCTACTTTGGCATTGTCAGCATAGGTGACGTCTTTGACGAAGCTGGCACGGTTACACGGGATCGGCGTGGCGGTTGCGCTAGCTGCCTGTGTGGGGAAAAGTGTGTTGGTCGGCACGGGGGTGGAAGTGGGGGGCACAACAAGGGATGTTGCACTGGGCGCAACGGCTGCTGCTGTTTCGGCTGCCTGCGTGAAGACGGCCGCGGCAGTTTCTGCGATTGTGGTCGCATCGGCGTCTTCCTGGCTTTCCTTACTGGGCAGATTACATGCGCCGAGTATCAGTGTGGCTACGGTGAAGATTGTAATTAAAAGAATACGTGATTTTTTCATTTTTTTCTCCTCTAATGATAGACGCTTTCATTATAGATGTCTGCCAGGCAATCTACAAGTGCCCCGAACGGGGTATAGCGCTCGTGCATGTGCTCCCGCGTGCTGTGCCTTCCCCTTTTTTTCTAGTCTGTGTTAAGATTGCTTACTCGTATTCCGGTTATTTTTTGGAGGAATTTTATGTCTCAGCAACACCCCAACGACGACAGCCTTGCAAAAAAAATGCAGGCATTAATTTCTTCGCCCCAACAAAGTCAGGCAACGCCTCCCGTCGAAGCGGATAATAAGCCAAATATCCCCACAAATATGTTGGCCGGTATCCCGCTTAAGGATGAACCTGTGCCCTCGCCAGTTGGTGATGAAGCGCCACCCGCTGAACCGCCTGCTGAACCTCCACAAAGCGAGACTCAGGAAAATGATGAAAAAAAGCCCAGTGGCTTTGCGCTGAATTTTAATAAAGAAAAATTTCTGCGTGCGCTGTGGACACTTGCCAGCACGATTTCGATGACTGTCAATGTGGTTGTGATTATCATTGTCCTGATTGTGCTCAAGTATGTCCCGTTCGGGATGCTTAAAGATGTGGTCGAGAATATTCCGCCTGAGATCGGGCTGAACACCCCGCTTGATCTGCTCAAAGGATTGTATGATAACTTTGAGCTCATGGATAATGCCCACATCACGACGAATATTCTGGTTGAAGATGAAATCCCGGTTACGTTCAAGTTGAAACTAAATCAGGAAACAACCGTTGTCCTGAGTGAAGATGTGACGATTAGCGGTGCCCGCGTTGCTTTGACGACAGGTGGCTTGAATATCTTCAACGCCCCCGCGACGGTCGTCCTGCCTGCCGGAACCAATCTTCCGATTGTGCTTAATCTTGAAGTGCCGGTCGATGAGATGATCCCCGTTACCTTGAATGTGCCGGTCGATATTGCCCTGAACGAGACCGACCTGCATAAACCTTTTACAGGTTTGCAGACGGTGGTCGAGCCGCTCTATTGTCTGGTCTCGCCGGGTGCGACCAATGCGCTCAATGAAGCGATTTGCTCGCAGGAGCCAGTAGCGCCGGCGCAATAGTTTTCCTTTCACTCTCGCAGAAATATGACTGTCCGCGTATGCTGGCAGTCATCTGCTTTTATTAGTAGAAATTTGGAGTCTTATGACAGAAAAAATCACTAAAAAAACGCTTGAGAACGGCCTGACTGTGATGCTCAAAGAGATTCACACCGCGCCACTGATCTCTTCGTGGATGTGGTACCGCGTCGGCTCGCGGGACGAAGTCCCCGGGAGGACGGGCGTTTCGCATTGGGTTGAGCATATGCAATTTAAGGGCACGCCCCAATTCCCGTCCAGCGTGCTCGATAAAGCCATCTCGCGTGAGGGCGGTGTTTGGAACGCTTTCACCTATCTCGACTGGACAACCTACTTCGAGACCATGCCCGCCGACAAGATCGACCTTGCCCTGCGCCTTGAAGCGGATCGCATGGTCAACAGTGCCTTTGAACCCGAAGAAGTCGAGTCCGAGCGCACGGTCGTTATTTCGGAGCGCGAGGGCAATGAGAATAGCCCCATGTTCCGCCTGAGCGAAGCCATCCAGGCCGCCGCTTTTCGCGTGCATCCCTATCATCACGAAGTCATCGGCGATATGGCCGACCTGCATAGCATGACTCGCGATGATCTCTATCGGCATTACCAGACTTATTACACGCCCAACAACGCCGTCATGGCGGTGGCGGGAGATTTTGAAACGGCTGATATCTTCGGTCGCATTGAAGAACTCTACGGGCAGATTCCAGCGGGACCAACTCCACTGCGGCATCAACGTCCTGAACCGGAAGCAAGCGGCGGGGTGCGTTTGACCGTCGAAGGAGAGGGCGAGACGACCTACCTTCAAGTTGCTTATCGCTTCCCATCCGCTACTGACCCGGACTTCTATCCCCTAACCGTGCTGGACAGTTTATTGGCTGGCGCGAGCAGCTTAAATATGTTTGGGGGCGGTATCTCCAACAAGACTTCGCGGCTTTATCGGGCGCTGGTCGAAGAAGAGTTGACCGTTAGTGTGGGCGCTGGCGCGCAAGCGACGATTGACCCTTTCCTGTACCGTTTCACGATGATTACCCGCCCCGAACGCTCGCCCGACGAAGTGCTCGCCGCGCTGGATGTTGAGATCGAGCGTGTGCAGAACGAGCTTGTTTCCACCGCTGAAGTGGAACGGGCGCTCAAGCAGGCGCGTGCGCTTTTTTCCTATGGCAGTGAGAGTGTGACGAATCAGGGCTTTTGGTTGGGCTACTCAGAGATGTTTGCCGATTATGGCTGGTTCCAAAATTATCTTGAGCGTCTGATGACGGTCACGCCTGATGATGTGCAGCGCGTGGCGCAGCAATATTTGCGTCCGCAAGCGCGCGTGGTCGGCGTGTATGTACCGAGTGGGGAGGAGGTGGAGTATGATGACTAAGCTCAATTCCGCTTTGCCCGGCAGCGATGATATTACGCGCGTTGAATTGAAAAATGGGATCACGGTTTTATGCCGTGAGAATTTTAATAGCCCCTCCGTAGTCTTGAGCGGTTATCTTTCGGGCGGTTCGCTTTTTGATCCGGACGAGAAACTTGGCTTGGCCGATTTTACGGCTGGCTCGCTGATGCGCGGTAATCAAAAGCGCGATTTTCAGGGCATCTATGATGCGCTTGAATCGGTCGGCGCCAGTTTTGGTTTTGATGGACGGACTCACAGCGTTGGTTTTGGCGGGCGTTCCTTAGCAGAAGATTTGCCGTTGCTGCTTGATCTCTTGTCGAATAGTTTGCGTCAGCCGACCTTCCCTGTTGAGCATGTCGAGCGTTTACGTGGACAGTATTTGGCGGGCCTGGCATTACGTGCTCAGGATACGGGCGATATGGCTGAGATGATCTTTGATGAAATTCTCTTTGCGGGGCACCCCTACAGTTTGCCGGACGATGGTTATCCGGAAACGATTGCAGCGATCACGCGTGATGACCTGGTGGCCTTCCATCGCGAGACTTACGGGCCGCGCGGGATGGTGATCTCGGTCGTCGGCGCGGTGGAGGCGGCTTCTGCTGTGGCGCAGGTCGAGGAAATTCTGGGCGAGTGGGAGAATCCTGCTCAGCCGGATGTTCTCGTTGTGCCGGAGATGCAGCCGCTTGTCGAGCGGACGCAGCGCCATCACGCCATTGCCGGAAAATCACAGTCTGATTTGCTACTTGGCTTCCTTGGCCCCAAACGTCGCGACGCTGATTATATGGCCGCTTCGCTGGGAAACTCGATTCTCGGTCGCTTTGGGCTGATGGGGCGTATCGGTGATGCGGTGCGCGAAAAAGCCGGGCTGGCGTATTACGCTTATTCCAGCCTGAGCGCGGGAACTGGTCCCGGTGCGTGGTATGTCAGTGCGGGAGTGAACCCTGCCAATCTTGAGCAGGCCATCGATCTGATCCTGGCTGAACTCGAAAGCTTTGCCCGGAAGGGTGTCACCGCAGAAGAATTGGCCGATAACAAAGCCAATTACATCGGGCGTTTGCCGCTCTCGCTTGAGTCTAATCAAGGTGTGGCAGGAGCGCTGCTCAATATCGAGCGTCATCAGCTTGGGCTGGATTACTATCCCAACTATGCGGATACGGTCAATGCGGTGACGCGTGAGCAAATTCTGGCGGTTGCACAGAAATATATCGAACCCGCCCGCGTAGCGATTGCGACTGCCGGCCCCTAACTTGGTACTTGCGACGTATAAATGAAACTTGCTACTGGAATTGACCTGATCGAGATCGAACGTGTCGCGGATGCCATTGCGCGCAATGGCGAGCGTTTTCTTCAGCGTGTTTACACTCCGCGCGAATTGGTGGATTGTGCCGGTCGCGCTGAATCGCTTGCCGCGCGTTGGGCCGCCAAAGAAGCGACCGCCAAAGCCCTTGGTTGCGGCATCGGTGACGTTGGTTTTCAGGAAATCGAAGTGCAGCGTGAAGAAAGTGGCGCGCCCAGCCTGCATCTCTACGGCGCAGCGGCGCGGATGGCCGCCGAGCGGGGCTTGGCAACCTGGTCGGTCAGTTTGAGCCATAGCCAATCGCATGCAATTGCGCTGGTGGTGGCGATAGGGTGAATGATAAGCTGACAGTCACTTCCGAAGTGACTGTCAGCTCTCGTGTGCAAAACGGAGGCCAGCGCATGAAAAAACTTGCTTGGATACTCGTTTCCTTGCTTTTGGTTGGCTGTTCTGCGAATACACCTGTCCCAACATCGCCTGCATCTGATACAGCGACGCAAACATCTGTTCCCAAAAAGACGCCAACCTCGTCCACTGCAATTTCCGAAGAAAATATCAATAATTTATTGCAAGATCAGTGTCCGGAGATTGGGACTAATCTTGTATCTTTACAAGATGTAGCAAAGGTGGGAACAGTTGTTTTATATGACTCATCATCCTTATCACCATATTTGTTGAATCTTGAGACGGATAGTCGTTATCCATTGCATCTGAAAAAACTTGACTATCTAGCTGCTCCCAGTATGCATATTTCTCCAAACGGGAATTACCTTGCCTATATCGAGAACGTCAAAGGCGATTTGGGATACAGCCAGCTCATCTGGGTTGTAGATAGTAAGGGCTCCGTGTTAGCTAGCCAGTCAATCAACCCTGAACTTCTTTTTTCAGAGTGGCGTTGGCTGGATGATGAAAGTATAGAACTTGATTTCCAATCACTTACTCCCAAGGATGGAACTGTAGCGATTTACTATCCTTTCAAAGATGAATGGCTATATCTTTCTAATACCTTACCAAATTTTTATCCATACTTTGATTTAGACTCAACTTTTTGGTTAGTTGAGTACAGTGCAAATTTGAATCAAGTAGTTTACTTAGGGGGGATTGAAGAGTTTATATTTGGCCCCATTCTATGGGATGTTGATTCCGGTGAAGCAATTTGGCAAATGGCCGATTCAAATACAAGTGTAAGGATACCGCGTTGGTCTGTTTCTGGAGACAAGGTTGCTATACCAAACGAAGGTAATCTTTATATTATCGACCTCGATGGACAAATCACTACAATACCAGATTTGGGGAGAGACTCTGAGATTATGAATGTTGTATGGTCCCCTGATGGGAATTACATAATATTATTAGTCAGATATAATTTGCCTGAAATTGAAGGTTATGTCATGCTTTATGATATTCAAAATAATAAAGTTACGAATTATTGTTTACAAAGCGATAATTTATTCGCGGGGTCACCTCTTTGGTCAAGCGATAGCCAATTTTTCTTCTTCCAATTAATTACAATGCACCGTGGTGGGCCTAGAGAAACTCCTGTATTGGTTGATGTCAAACAAAACAGCGTACATCTATTGCCTGACGACGAGATGCCATTAGCTTGGATGAACACGAAATCAGAATGAAGAAGGTTGCAATAGGGTGAATGATAAGATGACAGTCACCTCGCAGGTGACTGTCATCTCTCGTGTGCAAAAAGGAGGACAGCGCATGAAAAAACTTGCTTGGATACTCGTTTCCTTGCTTTTGGTTGGTTGTTCTGCGAATACACCTGTGCCAATATCGATTGCGACCAATGTCCCGACGCAGACATTGGTTCCAACTGAGACGCCCATCCCGCCGACAGAAACACCTGCTCCGATAAACTTGCCTGATTATTCACTCAGTAAAATACCCACTGTTGATCATCCTGATGCTGTACTAAATGATCAATGCCTCAATGTTTCAAACATAGTACCAACATCAAAGAGCATCATTATTTTGCGAAATTTAAATGATGTTGTTCCCCGTCAGTCTATCGAGCTGATCTTTATTGACATGTATGAAGAACATCCAAAGGGAATAAGTCAAACAGTACAATTTACAGCAAACTTTTCCGTCTCCCTCGACAAAAAACTAATTGCCTATGAAGCTACATCCTTCAATAACGGAGAAATGGTAGAAGATAACTTGATCATAGCAAACGGAGATTTTCAACCCCAAAATTCCAGCCCATGGGATGATAAGTGGGGTAGTATTCTGGGCTGGACATCAGATCAAAAAATAATCATCTTATCTTCATTTACGGATTCGGAACCAACGCTCCCTGCTTCTTACATCTTGGTAGATCCGCTAAATAACACGCAACAACCCATTAATTTAGGTATTTCTGATTTACCAAGTACTTCGTTATACGATTTACCTTACTGGGGAGGCTGGTATGGAGTGTCAATCAACCCAATATATAATCTGGCTGTATATCCACGACAGAGTAATGTAAATGAAGAAACTTATATGTATGCGCTCTGGGATATCTCGAGCAATAAACCTTTATTCAGCCTTGAAAACATCTTCTCTGCATACCCGCAATTTATCGAGAGATTCTCTATGCCTAGCTGGTCGACAGATGGAACGCAATTTGCGCTTGTAGGAGTGCATCAAGATGCTGATGTTTTCCCTATAAAGTCCGAGTTGTTTCTTGTGAAGCAGGATGGTGAAATTACACAATTGACAAATCTGTCCAGTGCTGCCCATGTATGGGCCTCAAGCCACAGTTGGGCTCCTGATAATAGTCATATCGCCTTCTTTGCAAGCCCACCACAGGCAGGAGAGCTCAAAAACGCAAATACTGTTATCGTCAACACGAAAACCCTTGATGTAACAGATTTATGTTTGTCAGTGGGCTATTCTGGTTCTGCTCCAATCTGGTCGCCAAACGGTAAACAATTCTTGATCATAGACAAATATGAACAGGACCATCAACGAATATTGTTGGTAGATTTGGAAAAGTATATTGTTTATCCGATTGCCGAAGATGCCGATGTGATTGGATGGATGGATGCACCCTAAAGTGAATGTGTTCCCTGTCAGGGGGGCTTGCGCTGGTGTTAGGGTAGTTAATTAGATGACAGTCACTTTCAAAGTGACTGTCATCTTGTGAGAAAAGAAAATTAGAAAACGCCGCGTTCAAAACGCGGCGTTTTCTCTGGCACGAAAGGTCTTAACCTGTACGATTAAAAAAGGGTTGTGCTTTCAAAGCACCATGGCTGAATATGTACTTCGTCGACCTTTCGGGGCTACTACACTTCGACCTTCTTCTCGATCTTCTTCTTGATCACACGGCTGTCGTCGATGCCAAGCCACAAGTGACCCGTGGCGATCGGCTGATAAGGGCGGATGACGATCTTGTTATCCGCATCCTCTTTCTCGCTCAACATGCTCGGATTGACCATGCAAAGATTTGGGCTGCGCCCATATTTCTTACGGTAATACGCCGCCGCCTTATTCACCTTTGCTGCCAAACTGGTTTGTTTATCATTATCGAACCACATCATTCCTGCCTGCATAGTAGCCTCCTTTTTTACTACTGAAGAGATGGAATCCAGAATTTGACCCACTGACGATTTTCGTACAAAATGAACTCCTGGCCCGGCTCAAGCAGATGTAGATCTGCGCCGCCCGCCGGGAGAATTGCTTCCGCGCTGCGCAGGTTTTTCACCGCCCCAAACAACTTCGTCCGAAACGCGTCCATCCAGGGGAGTACCTGCGAGCGGCGTCCGGCGTTTAATGTGACGATGGGCCAAACCCGTCTGTTCGGGCCGCGCAGCAACAGCCAACGCAGGTTTTGCTGTACATCATCGTTCATCTGCGCAACCGCTTCCAGATCGTCGATCAGGAGTAGCGCGAAACGCTTCTCGCTGCGATTGTGGTGCGCCCAATCCGCTAACGAGAGAATGAAATCGTCTGCATCATTGCTGTAGCTGGGGAATATCCCCATACAATTGCTGTTCTTCTCGTAACCATTCCATTCTTTTGGATGATTACTGATGACCCCAAATTGAACTTCTTTCGGGGAGTGAATCTCTTCGGTACTTTGCGCGATCATGCGCAATAGATCTGTTTTCCCGCTGCCCTGATCGCCCATAATGAGAATTGGCCCCGGGGTTGGATCATTCAAGTTGAGCAGGATCGGGAGTCCATCGTATGCCGCACCCAAAAAGAGGGCGCCAGATGGCAGATTTCCAAACTTGCCGAGAGTCTCGTTTAGAGACATGGGAGCAAGCTGCGGGGGTGTTTGATCCGGAGATGCAGTCTCGGGAGGATAATCATCAACTTTGGGAGCAAGGTCCTGCGCAAGCTCTTCCAATGCTTCCAAGGCTAATTCGTAATTTCGTTTAAGTGAATTCATACGTGTACCACCTATAATAAATAGAACATTTATTCTATTTTGCTTGATAACGGGCGACTTGTCAAGGATTATCTTTTTTTGTTATGAAATTATTATGTTGCGTCGAGATTTGTCTTGACGTCCCCCCCGAATCCTGATAAACTCCACCGCTGTATGTCTAAAGGAAAGCTTTAGACTTACCTTGTCGTCGCAATGGGCTTTTGGTATAATCGCTCTGCTTAACGCAAAGAGAAGAACCTTGCCGACGTAGCTCAATCGGCAGAGCAGTCGCCTTGTAAGCGACAGGTTATGGGTTCAATTCCCATCGTCGGCTTTTGCTTGTGCACAATACAGCGCAGGTATGAACTCAGACCAGCGACGGTTCAAAATTCAGATCGGGCGGTTACCCAAGTGGCCAACGGGGACTGACTGTAAATCAGTTGGCAGATGCCTTCGGAGGTTCGAATCCTTCACCGCCCACTTCCCCTTTTATGAGGAAGAGCACTAAGCCCTCATAGCTCAGTCGGCAGAGCGCGTTCTTGGTAAGAACGAGGTCATGGGTTCAAATCCCATTGAGGGCTCTAGTTGCTGGTCAAAGCATTTTTTTTGTTAACACAAGGAGAAAGAAATGGCAAAGGAAACATTTGATCGTTCAAAACCGCACTTGAACGTCGGAACGATGGGACACATCGATCATGGAAAGACCACGCTGACCGCAGCGATCACAAAATACTGTGCATTGGCTCAAGGCGGTGGAGAATTCCGCGCCTTCGACACAATTGATAACGCTCCAGAAGAACGCGAGCGTGGTATTACGATCAATATCTCGCACGTAGAGTATGAAACAGATAAACGTCACTACGCCCATGTTGATATGCCTGGTCACCGTGACTACATCAAGAACATGATCACCGGTGCCGCGCAGGTTGATGGCGCGATTCTGGTTGTGGCCGCCCCCGATGGCCCGATGCCGCAGACCCACGAGCATGTATTGCTTGCGCGTCAGGTAGAAGTGCCTGCGTTGGTTGTTTACATGAACAAAACCGACATGATGGACGATGAAGAACTTCTCGAACTGGTCGAGATGGAACTTCGCGAACTTCTTGAAGAACAGGGTTTCCCCGGCGACACAATTCCGATCGTTCGTGGCAGCGCCTTGGCCGCTCTTCAAAGCGAAAGCACTGACCCGAATGCACCCGAATACGAAAGCATCAAAGAATTGATGCGCGTTGTAGACGAGTACATTCCTGAACCGCCACGTGACACCGACAAAGCCTTCATGATGCCGGTCGAAGATGTCTTCTCGATCAAAGGTCGTGGGACCGTTGTTACCGGCCGTATGGATCGTGGTGTTGTCAAAGTTGGTGACGCTGCAGAATTCGTTGGTCTTCGCGACAAACCGATTGCGACCACCGTAACCGGTGTAGAAATGTTCCACAAGCTTCTCGAAGAAGGTCGCGCAGGCGACAACTTGGGTCTCTTGGTTCGTGGTATTGACCGCGATCAGGTTGAACGTGGTATGGTTATAGCGAAACCTGGTTCGATCACGCCGCACAAGAAGTTCCTTGCAGAGGTCTACGTGCTGAAGAAAGAAGAAGGTGGTCGTCACAAAGCCTTCTTCAATGGCTATCGCCCGCAGTTCTACATCCGGACAATGGATGTAACCGGTGACATCACCCTTCCTGAAGGTGTAGAGATGGTTATGCCAGGAGATAATGTGAACTTGACCGTAGAATTGATCGTACCTGTTGCTCTTGAGCAGGGATCGAAATTCGCCATCCGTGAGGGCGGTCTGACCGTCGGCGCTGGTGTTATTACCAAAATTCTTGAATAATTAGAAGGACGATCCGCTTTTGGGTCGTAGGTAAAAAGATATGTCTGGAAAGAAAGGTGTTCGCCCCGTTGTTACCCTCGCTTGTAGCGAGTGCAAGGAGCGAAACTATACAACTGAGAAAAATCGCCGCAACGACCCTGCGCGTATCGAATTGAAGAAGTTTTGTTCTCGCTGCCGCACACACACGCTGCACCGCGAGACGAAATAAATAACCCCTCAGTGTCACGCATGAACGTTAGTGCGTGACACTGTACCCTAGGCCAGTAGCTCAATTTGGCAGAGCAACGGTCTCCAAAACCGTAGGTTGTGGGTTCGATTCCTGCCTGGCCTGTCTGATAACGCCGTCCTCCCGTTAGCGGTATGAGGCGGCGTTTTATCCGTCAAATAGGAAGAAGGAGAAGCTTTTGGCTGCTAAGAAAAAAACTGGCAAAAAACAAAACGCCATCCAGCGTTTCGTCCGCGAAACAACTGGAGAGTTGCGCAAAGTTTCTTGGCCCTCCCGCGAGGAAGCCACTCATTTGACAATCATTGTGGTCATCACTATGATTTTTATGGGTGCTTTCCTGAGCTTGGTGAGCGGCTTATCTAGTCGGGCGATGAATTTACTGCTCGGCATCTAGTCATTTGTTGGAATAGAGGTTCCTCATGGGTATGCAAGATCCAGAAGAAAACTTCGAAGAAAATGAGATCACCGAAGAGAATGAAGTCTCTGCGGACTCTTTGTCTTTAAACGACGGAGCCGAAACGCTCGTGGATGAAGAACTTGCTTCTGATCAAATGACGACCTCTGCCACCGAAGAAGTTCCCGACGACGAAGAAGATCCCTCCGATTGGTTTGTCGTACATTGTTACTCCGGCTACGAGAAAAAAGTACGCCATAACCTCGAACAACGTATCGAAACAATGGGTATGCGTGACATGATTTTTGATGTCATCATCCCCACACAGGAAGAAGTCGAAGTCAAAGATGGCAAACGTCGCACAGTAGAACGTCATATCTTCCCCGGCTATGTGCTGGTGAACTTGATCCTGACCGAAGAATCCTGGTTTGTTGTCCGAAACACGCCTGGCGTAACAGGCTTTGTCGGGATGGGTAACTTGCCCACCCCCCTGCGCCCCGAAGAAGTAGCGCAGATCATCAAACGGATGGAATCTGATTCCCCGATGGTCAACGTCACTTTCAAAGTCGGCGAGCGTGTTCGCATCGTGGATGGTCCCTTCAATGACTTCCGTGGCGTTGTCGCAGATATCGATATGGAGCGCACCAAAGTGCGTGTCATGGTTAGTTTCTTCGGGCGGGAAACCCCGGTCGAACTCGATTTCTTGCAAGTCGAAAAAGCATAATATATCAACACTCGGTAAGCAGAAGGCTTACTGGTTAATTAGTGGGAGGATGTAAAAACATCCGTCAAAACCACAGAGGAGTAAAAATGGCAAAGAAATTTAAAGCAATTGTACGTCTTCAGATCACAGCAGGAAAAGCCAATCCTGCGCCCCCGATCGGCCCTGCGTTGGCCGGTCACGGCGTCAACATTATGGCTTTCTGCAAAGAATATAACGCTCGAACTTCGAGCCGCCCCGGCGAAATTCTTCCTGCAGAGATTACCGTCTACACCGATGGTTCCTTTACTTTCATTCTGAAAACCCCTCCGGCCGCTGAGCTTCTTCGCAAAGCTGCAGGCGTCGAGAGAGGTTCTGGTGAACCAAATCGTACAAAGGTTGGCAAAGTGACCCGTGCTCAGGTACGCGAGATCGCTGAAACCAAAATGAAAGACTTGAACGCCATCAATATTGAAGGCGCAATGTTACAAATCGAAGGTACCGCCCGCAGCATGGGCATTACTGTTACCGACTAACGAAAAGGTGGGAGGGTAAAGGTTTAGGCCTTGGCCCGCTTGCACCACGGAGGATTATTATGGCAAAGCATGGAAAGAACTACCGAGCTGCAGCAGAAAAAGTTGATCGTGATACTTTCTACTCACCTGCAGATGCGCTGAACTTGGCGGTCGAAACATCGACCACGAAATTTGATTCAACGGTTGAAGTTCACGTTCGAATGGGACTTGACCCCCGTAAAGCTGACCAGCAGGTTCGCGATGTTGTTAACTTGCCGCATGGCTTGGGTAAGACCGTTCGCGTTCTGGTCTTCGCTTCTGGTGAAGGTGCAAGTATCGCTCGCGAAGCCGGTGCTGATTACGTCGCTGATGACGATGAGATGATGAAGAAAATTCAAGGCGGTTGGACCGAATTTGATGTAGCCATCGCTACCCCGGATATGATGGGACAGGCAGGTCGTCTTGGTCGTGTTCTTGGCCCGCGTGGTTTGATGCCAAACCCCAAAGCTGGTACCGTTGTCCCCGCTGAAGATCTTCCTCGTGTGATCGAAGAGTCTAAAGCTGGTCGTGTTGAATATCGTCTTGATAAGACCGCTAATATCCATGTCCCGATTGGGAAAGCTTCTTTCGGTGGCGAAAAACTGCTTGATAACTTTGCCGCGTTAGTCGATGCGATTAAAAAATCGAAACCGGCTGCTGCAAAGGGAAACTATATCCAACGTATCACCGTTGCCTCTACAATGGGGCCTGGTGTAAAAATGGATATCAATCAAGCACAATCATTGGAAGTAAAAGGCTAAAATAACACTCGTCTTATAACTTTAAAACCTATCACTTCGCCGAAGAAAGCAGGTGCTCCCTCAGGAGCTTAATTCCCTGCCCAGACGAGGACTGAACGAAAGTTCCCAACCCTTTGGGTTGTCTCCTACGGGAGTAAAAGTCTTTGCCTGGATGATAGGCAAAGACTTTTTTTGAAAGGAGGTTACTCTTGGCACTATCAAAGCAACGTAAAGAAGAAGTACTGGCTCAATATAAAGAATGGATGAGCCAAAGCCAGGCATTGATCCTGATGGATTATAAAGGCGCTTCTGTAAAAGATATGGAAGAAGCTCGTTCCAAGGTTCGTGAAACAGGTGGAGAATTCCATGTCGTTAAAAACCGATTAGCTAAATTGGCTCTCAAAGAAAATAATTATGAGATTCCTGAAGGCTACCTGGAAAACAGCACGGCAATCGGCTTCGCATTTGAAGATGTTGCATCAACAGCAAAGGCCTTGTCTGAACAGGCAAAAGGCGTTGAAGCTTTCAAATTCAAAGGTGCTTTCATGGGCGCTGAAGTTCTTGATTCCGCACAGGTTGATGCGCTCGCAAAGCTCCCGCCTTTGGCTGTATTGCAAGCCCAATTATTGGGCGTTTTACAGGCTCCTGCCAGCAAATTGGTACGTACCCTTGCTGAGCCTGCACGCGGTCTTGCCGCTGTTATTAAAGCAAAATCTGAAGAAGCCGCTGCGTAGCGGACGATTCAATTCTCAAATAAAATTACAAGAAGCTATAAAACAAGGAGTTTAAAATGGCTGCTGATCTCGAAAAAATTGTTGAAGAACTGAGCACTTTGAGCGTTCTCGAAGCTGCTGAACTGGTTACCCTTTTGGAAGAAAAATGGGGCGTCTCCGCTGCTGCCCCCGTTGCTGTTGCTGCCGCTGGCGCTGCCCCCGCTGCTGAAGCAGTTGAGGAAAAGACCGAATTTGATGTTGTTATCAAAGATGCCGGCCCCAAGAAAATTGACGTCATCAAGGCGATTCGCCAACTTACCAGCTTAGGCTTGAAAGAATCCAAAGAATTGGCAGAAACTGCCGGTTCCAAGATCCTCTCCCAGGTTGGCAAAGAAGCCGCCGAAGATGCAAAATCCAAACTGGAAGCTGCTGGCGCAGTCATCGAACTGGCTTAGTTTCTTTCAATAAAGCAAAAAAAAGCGGCTCCGCAAGGAGCCGCTTTTTGATTAAACCCAACAAGCTTAATGTTTTTGCATTTGGCGAATCACCATCACCACTTTGCCTTTGATCTCCAAGGGTTCATCCTTTTTGATCATGATCGGCCCCATGGTCGGGTTTGCAGGCTGCAGGCGATAGCCATCTTTTTCTTTATAGAAATATTTCAAGGTTGTTTCATCACGATTGGGCAGCCAAACAGCAACCATATCGCCATTTTTGGCTTCGCCACCGGTTGGCTTCATAATGACAATATCGCCATCATTCACCATCGCATCGATCATGGATTCACCTTCAACTTCAAGAGCGAAAAGATCGTCAGTCTTGTCAGGCCCCGGGAGAAGCGTACGGGCAATATCCACGGACGCTTCTGCATCATAATAATTGAAGTCAGAAGCTGGAACAGGGATCGGCTCGCCCGCGACGATGCGGCCTGCTACCGGTACCTTGAACATCTCTCCAAGTGGATTACTGTTCGCCAATCGCACCCCGCGCGAGATCTTGCGCTGACGCTC
>JBNKMO010000176.1:0-14246 GCA_050293165.1 Anaerolineales bacterium
GAAGAGTGTGACGGTGGCGTAGGGAGAGCGTCCACTCCGCCACAGCCAGATAAATCACTGAGCCATGACAAAAGAAAGAACCAACGGATGGTGGTCAAGATGACTACCATCCGTCTGGTTAAAATATTAAATGTACTTACAAATTTTTTTTTGGGGGGGGGGCACAATAGCCTATCTGTATCATTCAATGAAATCAACAATACCCTATAATGCATACAGTTTTGCGGAACCAATAAAACGATAACAAAAAAACATCCGCAAGCTGGATGCTTAATAGAAAAGATCAAAAGCGATTTGCTATAAAACTCCCACTCTCGAGTGGGAAATTTTAAAAGTATAAACATGAAAAAAAATAGATTTAACAGATACAGCCAATTTCTTATTGTCACCCTGATCATTTTATTTGCGGTCGGAAGCGTCCTCAATGCGCAAGCAGCAGAAAACGTAAGCCGCTCCTATGCAAATACCTTTTACTATGTTTCAATATCCAACGGCTCAGATGGGAATAGCGGCACACAGGAAAACCCTTGGCGTACCATCCAAAAAGCAGCTAACACTATGCCTGCAGGAGGCACGGCCATTGTCCTTGCGGGGAACTACCCTGAACGGGTTACAGTTTCTCGTTCAAACCTGTCCTTTCAGGCGCAGGGCGATGCGACCATGCAAGGGTTCAAAGTACTTGCAGACAATATCTCCATCTCAGGATTCACCATCACAACCCTCGTAGATGACTTTTCCAATGGGATCGGTATACTTGTCATTACAGGCGGGAACTGCCTTATCGAGAATAACGCTTTTCTCTATAACACCTGGGGAGGGCTTAATCTCTATAGCGAAACAAATAACCCGACCGCAACCCATGATTGTATTGTTAGAAACAATACTTTTTTTAGAAATGGAATATATGCAGCGGAGATCAATGGACAAAACCATTTAATCGAGAACAATGACGTTTCACAAAGCATCCAGCACCACCCATGCAGTAGTTCCACCGCATCCTGGCTGGATGCAGATGCTTTTCGCCTCCACGGCAGCGGACACATCTTCCGCGGTAACACCATTCATGGCTTCTCTTTTGGGCATTCTGGTTTCGACCAAACCGGATGTAGTATTGCAAATCTATCCAACTTAAGTAATGATTACATTTCTAACGGTCATATCGATTGTTTCCAAACATACGATGGTGATGACATTGCTGGACATGATATTGTATTCGAAGGAAACCGTTGCGAGCTTCCCTCTGCCGGTGAATGGCTTGATGGAGGAGCCGCCAAAGCTTTTCAAGGTTCAGGCAACATCTATAACATAACGATCAAAAACAACCTGATTGTTGCCGATCTGCTGTCTGTTTTTGAAAACAATTGCCACGACCTAACAATCATTCATAACACTTTCATCGGCTCCGGTCATACCTATTCTCAAGGCTTGCAATTTGATGGTTGTTCGGGGAACAACACGATCAAAAATAATGTTTTTTATCGCCAGGAAAACGGGATTGGTCATATTTGGTCCGTCAATTCTCAAATAGATGCAGGCTATAACTGCATCTACAATGCTAGTGGAACGCCCTCCCGCCCACTGGACCCGGGAGATATCTGGGATATTGACCCGCTTTTGGACAGCAACTATCGTCTATTACCTGATTCTCCTTGCGTTGACGCCGGAACTGACTTGGGCGTCAATACGGATTTCGACGGTAATTTCAGACCCCAAAGCCTAGGTCCGGATATCGGCGCGTTTGAACGACCGCATCTTGTAAAATCGGTTGTCCGTGCAGATCCTGACTTCACAGATGCTGCCAGTGTGGATTATATTGTCACCTTCTACGAATCAGTGATCGGAGTGGACCTGACCGATTTTGCGCTGACAACTACAGGTGACATTAACGGTGCCCTGCCTTCAGGGATAACGGGGGCTGGCACCACATACAGGGTAACCGTCCAAACAGGGTCTGGCAATGGCACCATCCGGTTGGATGTGATTGATGACAATAGCATCATCAATGCTGCGGGCAGTCCACTTGGCGGCATCGGAGAAAATGACGGCGACTACACCGACGGTGAAATCTATCTCATCGACCACTCCCCCGTCCCGCCCAACGACCTGATCAGCAATCCCGAATCCATCAGTGGCGTCGGCAACACGTACTCACTCCGCACAACCCGCGCCACATCTTCCATCGATGACCCTAGCATCAACAACTGCGGCATCGACCAAGGTGCTGGCACCGTCTGGTACACCTACACCCCCGCCACAAACACCGCCATCTCCATTGACACCTTCGGCTCAGACTACAACACATTCGTTGCTGTTTGGATCAATACAGGGAGTGGTCTCTATGCCATCGCCTGCAATGACGATAGTAACAATACTGAACAGTCACAACTCGCCATCCAGGTACAAAAAGATACTACCTACTATATCGAAGTCGGGCATCCATAATAAAAACCAAGCACTATTCAATCCGAGCAATACGATTAGCTAACCTTCGTAACCTGTGAGTTATCCCCCTCTTTAATGGAGAGTATCTCTTCCGCAGAACTGTCAGGGCTGTTTTGGTAAGTGTTAAATACCCCCTTTGAAAGTCCTCGCCTATCACATCGTCGCCCTGGGCGGGCTGGATGTTGACCAGCCAAGGAGTTTGGCGAAGAGTATGACAGTGTAGCAGATTCAGTATTCAGTAGGTCAGTGAGCAGTAAGTGAGACTTCCGAATTCTTGCGAAGCATCGCTCATCGAGCGTGACTGGACTTCTAGCGAAGCGTAGATGCAAAAATTCAGAAGTCTTTTTCTATTATCCACAAGGTGAAAAGTTCTTTGCACAATGCCCCTCGCACAAGCGAGTATAAAACCTGACATTATGTTAATCTCAAGAGATAAATCAACCAAATAAAGTTTATTTCCTAGCCGTCTAACACTTTGCTAAAACTAGCGTCCGTCGATTGAGCGGCTATTGAGCCAGCCGAAGTATAGGCGATGCTTGCCCGCCCCGCAAGACTTTAGCGAGGGCGCCGTATCGCCTGTGCTCCGAGGGAGAGGGAAACCAACAGCTCTTGTAAAAACTCAATTTTGTGGCTTTGATACACCCGACAATAGTACTGTCAGGCTACTCAGCCACCCGCCAAAACTATCAGGAGCTAGCTCTTTTCAACAAAAAAATACGGTATACTGTGCTAAGAATTTTTACGTTTTTCCAATTTAGACCGCACACGAGAGAGACGCTATGAAATCATTTCTCAGAGAAACACAACACACCATCTTGATAACAACCTTTGTCATAACAATGGTTGCCTTAAGCTTGCAGCCTGCTGTACCTGCTTATGCAGCATGGCCACTTAATTGCGCCACCGCTCTCAATATCGCAGTAAGCCCAGACCAATGCGAAGCCCTGAAAAGCATCTACATCAATACAAATGGCGATGCATGGACAGAGAATACCAATTGGGGCACAGATACAGATGTCAATAATTGGTTTGGGCTCCAGAGAACTGGGTCGGAGATTTCTCAAATAATCTTAAACGCCAACAACTTAGTTGGAAATTTCAGTCCGGTAGATTTACATGCCCTCACCGGCTTGCAGTCTCTCTATCTATCCGACAATAAACTGAGAGGGCGCATCCCAACCAACTGGAACACACTCACCAATTTGCAATCTATCTCCCTGTCCAACAATCGACTAATCGGGAGCATCCCAACCAACTGGAACACACTCACTAATTTGCAGTATCTCAACCTGTCTAATAATCAACTGAGCGAGAGTATTCCAGACAACTTGGGCACGCTTACTCAGTTGGAGTTTCTCAGCCTGTCCAACAATCAACTGAATAGCATCGTGCCAGACTTGCAACAAACGATTTTAACCAATATCGGTTTAGGTTTATGCGGTGGCGCAAATGTAATTGTTCTATCGGGGACAGCCGCCATTGATACTTATGCAGAGACAAAAGATGTCACAGGGTGGACAGCTGCGGGTGGTTGTCCTGACATAACGCCGCCCCCAAATAATGACCTACGCAGCAGTCCGAAAGTTATAACGCTTGACTATACAGATACACTCGATACATCCTCCGCCACATCATCCGTCGATGACCCCAGCATCAACAACTGCGGCATCGACAAAGGTTTTGGCACCGTCTGGTACACCTACACCCCCACCACAAACACCGCCATAGCCATCGACACCCTCGACTCCAACTACAACACATTCATTGCTGTTTGGATCGATACAGGGAGTACTCTCTCTCTCATTACCTGCAATGACAACAGTAGTGATAATGAGCAGTCACAACTCACCATCCGGTTACAACAAAATGCCACCTACTATATCGAAGTCGGGGTTCCCCGATAAAACCAAACACTATTCAATCCAAAGCATATGATTGGCTAACCCTCGTCACCTGCGAACCCTTTAGCGGAGAGTATATCTTTCGCAGAGCAGCCAGAGCGGTATTGGTCTTTGTGAAGTAAAGGATATACACAAAAACGATAAAAGAGAGCCCGAGCATTTTCAAAATACTCGGGCTCCTTTTTTTGCGCTATAATCGCCCCTATGTTCCTCCCCACTACGCGTAAAGAAATGAAAACCCTCGGCTGGGATGCGCTCGACATCATCATCGTCAGCGGCGACAGCTATATCGACAGCCCCTTCATGGGGACAGCCGTGATCGGCAAAGTCCTCGCGGATGCTGGCTATCGCGTCGGCATCATTGCCCAACCACGCACCGATTCGCTCGTGGACATCGGCAGGCTCGGTGAACCCGAGCTTTTCTGGGGCGTGACGGCTGGCAGCATCGACTCGATGGTCTCAAATTACACGGCGCTCAAGAAAAAGCGCCGCACCGATGACTATACGCCAGGCGGAGAAAACAATCGCCGCCCCGACCGCGCCACCATCGTCTACACCGGCTTAATTCGACGCTACTCAAAAGAAGTTAGCCCCGAAAAAAACACGCCACCCATCGTCCTCGGCGGGATCGAAGCCTCCTTGCGCCGCGTGCCCCACTACGATTACTGGACCAACAAAATTCGCCGCTCGATCCTCTTCGATGCCAAAGCCGACTATATCCTCTACGGCATGGCCGAAAAATCGACGCTCGAATTCGCCGCCGCCCTGCGCGATGGACATGACCCACACGATATTCGCGGCTTGTCCTATATCGCCAAAGAACCTCGTGAAGGCTATCTCGAAATGCCTCCCTACGAAATTGTCGCCAAAGACAAAATGGCCTTCATCGAGATGTTCCACACCTTCTACAAAAATAATGATCCCATCCCGGCCAAGGGACTGACCCAAAAACACGGCGACCGCTATCTCGTCCAAAACCCGCCCGCGCTCTATGCCACCGAAGAAGAACTCGACCACGTCTACGCACTGGAATACGAACGCGCCCAGCATCCCTATTACGAAAAGGATGGCAAGGTTCGTGCTCTCGACACCGTCGGTTTTTCAATCCCGACCCATCGTGGTTGCTACGGTGAATGCAACTTCTGTGCTATCGCCGTCCACGAAGGGCGCACGATCCGCTCTCGGAGCCAGAATTCTATCGTTGCGGAAGCACAGGTCATCACGCGCCACCCCAAATTTAAAGGCTATATCTCCGATCTCGGTGGCCCCACAGCAAATATGTACGGCTACGAGTGCGGGAAGAAATTGAAGGCTGGCAACTGTCCAACCAAGCGATGTTTGAGCCCGGCAGTCTGCCCCGTGATCAAGATCGATCACCGTCCCCATGCCGAGGTACTCGAAAAAGTCAGCAAACTGGAGGGCGTCAAAAAGGTCTTCGTCGCTTCAGGCATCCGCTACGATATGATCTTAAGTGACACCGAGCACGGCGACGCCTATCTCAAACAACTTGTCGACCATCACACATCCGGGCAAATGAAAATTGCCCCCGAACACACCGAAGATAATGTTTTGGCGCATATGGGCAAACCGGGCACTGAATCATTGGTCAAGTTTAAAAACCGCTTTGAAGAACTCAATCGCAAAGCTGGCAAAAAACAATTCCTGACTTATTACATGATCGCCGCCCACCCTGGCTGCGACGATCACGACATGCGCAAAATGAAGGGCTTTGTCAGCAGCGAGCTGCGCATTGCGCCCGAACAGGTGCAAATTTTCACGCCCACACCCTCCACCTACTCCAGCGTCATGTATTGGACGGAAATGGATCCCTTCACGCTTGAGCCGATCTTCGTAGAAAAGGATATTGAGCGAAAACGTCGGCAAAAAGATATAATTACAGAAAAGCCGCAATATAGAAAACATAGAAAAAGATACTAAAAGGACTTTATGCCAAAAGACAAAATCAGCCGCCGAGACTTTCTGCGTCTGGGCGGATTAACCCTCGGGAGCGCGCTACTGACATCCTGTACGGCAAAGGGGAAATACCCATTTGGGATGGGAGATGACCGCCCGAATTTCATCATCATTTTTTCAGACGATCAACGCTACGACACCATGGAGTTTATGCCGAAAACACAGGCGTTAATCTTCGATCAGGGTGTCACTTTTTCACAAGGCTATGTCAGCTCACCGCTCTGCGGGCCGAGCCGCGCAAACATCCTAACGGGGATGCATGCGCACAAGCATGGCGTACTGGATAATAATGGCGAATTGAAGATCGGCACCTTTGTGGAAGACCTGCAAGAAAACGGCTACTTCACCGGCCTGGTTGGCAAGTACATCAATAAATGGAAGGGCGAACCACGCCCCGAATATGATTATTGGGCATCTATTTTTAGAGACGCGAGCCCGTACTACAACCCAGACATCAACGTCAACGGAGAGTGGCACTGGCAGATGGATGGCTACATCACCGACATCATGGGCGATCTCGTGGTCGACTTCGTAGGTGAAGCATCGAAGAAATTACGCCCTTTCTTTTTGCTCTTTGCCCCCACTGCCCCACATGCCCCGGCAACGCCCAAGATAGAAGATGAGGGGCTCTACCCTGATCTCACAGCACATCGCCCGCCAAACTACAACGAAGAAGATGTTTCAGACAAGCCGGATTCGATTGCTCACAAAAAGCCACTCACCGAAAGCGGCAGTGCGCACTTAGACAAATTCAGACGCGATCAAATTCTAACTCTGGTTTCACTGGATCGCGCCGTCGAAAAAATCATCAATAAGCTGGATGAAGAAGGTGAGTTGGATAATACCGTCATCATCTATCTCTCCGACAATGGCAAACACTGGGGCGAACATCGACTGGATTCAAAGGGATCGCAATACCAGGAATCCATTCGCGTCCCTTTCGCACTGCGTTATCCGCCGCTCGTCCCCGAACCATACGTGGAAAAGAACTTGGTCGGCAGCGTGGACATCACCTCAACCCTATACGATCTCGCCCAACTTCCCATCCCTGAGAATCTCGATGGCGAATCGCTTGTCCCCCTTTTAACGGGCGACACATGGATACGCGACAAAATCTACATCGAGTGCTATCCCTCGCGCGGGCACTGGGAACTGATCCATACAGGGCGTTATAAATATGTAGAAACAGAAAAAAACATCTCTGAATTCTACGACCTTAAAGAAGACCCTTACGAACTAGAGAATCAGATCAACAACCCCGACTACGCTGAATTGATCGCTGAATTGAAAGCAGCTTTGGAAGAGAAAAGGAATAGCTAAAAGGACAAGGTGCCTCTACCAGAAGGGCCAATGCCCAATGAAGCAGTCTCGTACTATGAAGGGTAAGATTGCTTTGCTCGCAAACTCATCGCGGTTGTTTGTATTATCGCAAAAAGGATTGATAAGAAGTAATGAAAAAAATCTTCGTCATCGGCTCTTCCGGGCACGCCAAAGTCGTCATCGACATCATCGAGCAGGAAGGCAAACACGAAATCATTGGCCTGCTCAGCCGCGATCAGGCAGCAGGTGAGTTCGTCTACGGCTATGAAATTCTCGGCAAGGAAGCAGAGCTTAACAGCCTGCTAAAAAAACATCCCGCCGAGGGCTATATCATTGCCGTTGGCGACAACGCCACACGCGCCAAAGTTGCCATTTTTTTCGAAGAGAATTATCCCCAGCTTGAAGCTCTTTCCGCCATTCACCCTTCTGCCATCCTCGGCAGGGACGTGACCATCGGCGCAGGAACAGTCGTTATGGCGGGAGCTGTCATCAACCCATCATCACAGATCGGGCAATATTGCATCATCAACACCCGCGCATCCCTCGACCATGATTGCATCCTTGGCAATTTTGCCAGCCTTGCCCCCGGCGTCACGACTGGCGGCGCCTGCCAGATCGGAGAATACAGTGCTATCGGCATTGGGGCAACCATCCTGCACGGTGTTCAAATTGGCGAGCAAACGGTGATCGGCGCGAATGCGCTTGTCAATAAAAACATTCCCCCGTTCAGCGTGGCGTATGGCTCGCCTGCGCAAATCATCCGTCAACGTAAGGCGGGAGAGCGGTATCTGTAAAAAAACGTGCGTCGCACCAGGTTTAACAAAAAAATGCCCATCTACGGGCATTTTCCATTTAAACAGCAAATAAATATCGTTTTGGTGCGACGCACAAAAGGCGCTATCTCACCATCCCTTCCAAAATCATTACCAATTTTTCAGCCAACACGGCACGATCAAAATGCTTCTCGATATATGCCCTGCCTGCCAAGCCCATTTCGCGGCTTCTGACAGGATATTTTGCTAACATGACAATCGCATCCGCGAGTGCCTGCGCATCGCCCGGCTGGGAAAAAACGCCACAGCCCGCCGCATCAATCACTTCACGCACAACACCATCAATCGCCAGCACGACCGGTTTCGACGCTGCCATATAGTCAAAAACCTTGTTTGGGTAGGTGGTCTTGTACATCTCAATCGGCTTCAAAATCGCGAGGCAGGCATCCGCATCAGCCAGCGCCGCCGCCATTTCAGATTTCGGCACGGAGGGCAAAAAGGTCACGTTTTTCAGCGCTAGTTTCTCAGCACGCGCCTGTAAATTAGCTTTCTCTTTCCCATCGCCAAGCAGAACAATTTCAATATGTTCATCTTCCAAAATCTTTGCGGCATCCAGCACAACACCCAGATCGTTGGACATGCCATGCGCGCCCGCGTACAAAATCCGGTAGGGGGACTTGGCGGAAGATGACCCGGATTGGGCATCCGCTCGACTAACGGAATCAAACATCCGCACGTCTGCGCCGTTGGGAACAAGTTCGACCCGCTTCGCTCCCAAGTCCTTCACGTGGTCGGTGTATCCCGGGCTGTTGACCATCACCCGATCCGCATGCCGATAAAGAAATTTCTCCAGCCACTCGGCAATAACAATGAGCGGTTTATTCGTCAAAACACCGACAGCAATGGCGAAAGAGGGCCACAAATCCCGAATTTCCAAGAGAAAAGAAACACGCTTGAGCCGCGCCAACAGCCAGGCGGTCGCAGCTTGAAAGATGGGCGGCGATGTACCCCAAACGAGATCAACACTTTTGACGCCCAGACCGGCGATAAAAGATGAAATCATAAAGGAAATAAAGGCGAAAACGCGGTGAACAAAAGATTTGTTGTGGGCGCGGTAGACGTAGGTGCGGATGATCTCGATGCCTTCTTCAAGTGTTTCGTGGCGGGCAAGATTATCACCCGTGCCAGTTAGATAACTAACAGGACTGGCGATGATCGTGACACGATGCCCGCGTTGGACAAGGTAGCGTGCCAATTCGTGGTGACGGGTGCCGCCGGGTTCGTTGATGGCAACAAAGGCTTGGTGAATGATGAGAATGTGCATGGGCTAGGAATCAGGTAATTAGGAATCAGGGATCAGTTGAAATTCGGTGGTGAATTGTACTGCATCTGTGGCAGTGACTTCGAGGGCGAGGGAGAGAGCGGGGATTTTGACTCCGTAGGTCGGCGAGTGCCAGCCGCGCGTGGGGGACGGTGTGGCGTTGCCAAAGAGAAGTTCGCCTGCTCGCACGATAGAGAAATTTGAGGATGTGAAACGTGAGGCGTGAAGCGTGATGTTTAGAAGACCGTGTGGGGTCTGCAAACTCATTTCTACTTTCTCTTTAGCACCTTCTACGTTCCATTCTCCATCGACCAAAAGCCAATGTAAACGATAGGTAAAAGGTTGCAAGTTTGAAGGTTTGAAGGTTTGAAGGTTGTCTTCGATGCGCCAAATATTTTCAGCAAAAGAAACTGTGCGACGGTGAATTATGCCGAGTTTGCGATAGCCATCATGTTCAGCGACAATTTTATTTTGAGACTTTTCAAATATTCGCCCATATGACCAATCAAGGTACATGAAACGGCTGGCACGCGTCATCTGATCGAGATTGTTAACCGTGACGGTATTATGGAATCCTGTCGCTGCGAGGGGATTATCCCAGGGCGTTTCGGCGTTGTAAAGATAAGTGCCGGGATCAAGGGCGATATTCGTTCCCTGCCACCAAAGGTCAAGATGGAGTTGGTCGGCGTGGGCCAAACGTAGGTTGCCCTCCGCTATGTGGAGATGTGCCCAAGTATCAGTCGCTGGTCGCAAGGTACAATTTATAACTTCATTCGAACGTTTTAACGTTTTAACGTTTAAACGTTTAAACCAAAGAGACATTTCATCCCATGCGCCTGCACCAAAAAGTTCTTCGCCAAGAAATGCACGCGATGCTGCGGCAACAACAGGACGAAAGTCTCGAAAATCGCAATTAGCAAGAGGAAAAATATACGCGCCATCATTCGCGCCGAGGTTGAGCGTATTGCCTGAGATAGGATCGGTCAACTCCGCAAGCCAACGGGTGGCGAGAGCAAGATTTTGTTGGGCTTTTTTAGTCATCCACGAAGATACACCAAGGACACCAAGTTTTGCTTTCTCTTCGTGAACTTCGTGTTCCTTCGTGGATAAAGCACTTACCCATAATCCCAATTGCAACATCAGACGATGGTAGTTGACGCTGTGTTGGATATACTCGCCTTTTTTGTCGATCTGGTTTTCAAAGCTCCAATTGAGCCACTTGACACCAAGTTTGCGCCACTTTTCTGAATCTGGGAGATCGGCCAGCGCAAGGGATGCGGTATACAGTCCCGCCGCTTCGCTGGTGAGATGATTGTTATTCTGCGAGCGAGCGTAAAGCAAGGTTGGCGGGATGCGCTCGGCATGTTCGGCAATGGAACGCGCTATTCTGTTTTGCCGTTCTGCCGTTGTTTCGGTTGAATTAGCAAAAACCTGTGCCGCCCAGACAAAGACCATTAAACGAATCGCAACTTCCTGCCCATTCATCCAGTGTGGTCCCATATTGACGGGATTTGCTTTGTCAAAAATCTCAAAATATCGCCAGAAGGCTTCGGCGTACTTTCCGTCACCGCTAATGCGATAGGCACGCCCGAGGGTGAACGCCCAACCAAAGCGAGCGGGCTCCCAGATGAGTTTCAAGTCACAAGTTTCAGGGGGCAGGTTGAGAGCAGTGTTCAGTGATCGGTATTCAGTGGGCGGGATTTTGGCTTTGCCGGTTTCGTAATCTATCCAGTGGGCAAGGTGCTGATTTAGGTCGAGTTTGATGTCGACAAGTTCGCCACCGAAGATGCGGAATTTACCAGCCACGATCTCGTCTGCTTCGGTAATGAGCGTTTGCAAGCCATCTTCCCCTAAAACGGATAAGAGCTCTTCATTGGAAGGAAAGTCAAAAAGAGTGTTTAGTGTCCTGTGGTCAGCGGTCAGTGGTCGGTTTTCAATTCGACGATAATAGCCTATTTTCAAACCAAGTTTATACAATGCAAACAACCCGACTTGGGTCAAGCCGAGTTGTTTAACAATTTTAAAAAACCTAGTAACTAAATCAAACATTAGTTTCCTTAATCGAACAATCCCTTGCCATCCCTGTGTTTGTTCTCAAAGTATTCGCGAGCTTCTTTTGCTCCCTTTTCAGACTTACGAAATCTCAAGCCTGCTACAAGAAAATAAATCCCCCCAATAAACAACCCATTAGCTAACCCATCAGGAAATCCCTCTTTGGCAATCGGTCCAATAAAAAGCAATAAGGAACCACCCCAAAGTATAACTTTATTCACGATATTCAAAGTACCGTGATATTTTTCCAGTCCACTAACAAACTTGCTTTTTTCGTTATCGGACATCTACCTTATCTCCACTCCGCAACGCTTCAACCGCCGCGAAGCTGGCCTTGGTCACGCCGATCAGTTGCTCATAAGGGATGGGCGGCTCACCGCTCTTAACAGCTTCTGCCAACGCGAGCATCTCATCTTTCCAGCCTTTATCTTGACCTAGTCGATTCTTGATGGTCTTACGGTGTCCGTTATGCACCATTTCGAGGGAGCGGTAATCGTTCAAGGTGGCGACTTTGCCACCGCCGAAGACTTCGACACGTTCTTTCGGCACAGATTTATCGCCGTTGGCGAGGTAATCCACCACGCCAATTGAACCATCGGGGAAGGTGAAGGTCATACTGACGTTATCTTCGCGGTATTTGCCGTTGTCAGGCAGAGCGTGCGCACTCACACTAACAGGAGAAGCGCCGACAAGAAAAGTTACGAAATCAATAAAGTGACAGCCTTCGCCGATAATTCGGCCACCGCCCTGTTCGGGATCGTGCAGCCAATGTTTGAGCGGAATATAGCCCGCATTGATGCGATAGTGGATATGCAGCGGTTCAACGCGGTCGGCGTAGAAGGCAGAAAGCTCTTGAGCCAGCGGCGCAAAACGGCGGTTGAAGCCAACCGTCATAAGTGATGAGTGATGCGTGAGGGCTTCTTCAACTTGGGCGAGTTGCTCCGCATTCACTGCGAGGGGTTTTTCTACAAAAACATGTTTTCCAGCTTCAAGGGCTTTGATAACTAGCTCGGAATGTAAATCGTGGCGAGTTAAAATCGCAACGGTGTTCACCTTCTCGTCGCTGATGATCTCATCCGCGCTCGAAGTGGCATAGCCGAAGCCAAATTTCTGTGCCGAGTGCTGGGCTTTCAATCCGCCCGCCGAAGCAATGCCGACCAATTCGATCTCAGTTTTCTTCAAGACGGGCAGCAGCGTCGCATTGGCGTAGAGACCAGCACCGATGACGCCAAGTTTGCAGGTTTGAACGTTTGAAGGTTGCAAGTTTTTCAACGTTATAACGTTTGAACGTTCTAACGTGTCAACGTCACCATAAGTAAGCACAACACCAATAAAAGGCTCTTCTCTCTTGCCCGTGATGATCTCATAAGCTTCTTCGGCCTGCTCGATCGGTAAACGGTGCGTAATAAGCGGCTTCACATCCAGCTTTCCACTCGCCAGCAAATCGACGACCGCTTCAAGGTTGCGTCCTTCTGTCCAGCGGATAAAGCCGATCGGATAGTCGACGCCGCCCTCTTCGTAGAGCGGATCGTAACGTCCGGGACCGTAGGAGCGCGAATTGATGAAGGAGAGTTCCTTCTCGAAGTAAATTTTGCGCGGGAATTCCAGTCCAACGGCGCCTGTCGCGACGATATTGGCGCGGTCGCGCGCGATTGAACCTGCCAACGTTACCGGATCATTCGATGGCGTATCCGCACAGATGACGACTGAATCCGCGCCCCGATTAGCGGTAAAGGCTTGGACAGAATCCTCGGCCCGGTCACGGGAGCAAGCCGAAAGTCCGAGCGATTCAGCGAGTTTCACACGTTTGGGATCCACATCGATGCCGATGGCGTGGCATCCGGCCGCTTCAGCGATCTGCATCGTCATTAATCCCAATAAACCGACACCAATCACAGCAACCGTCTCGCCCAATTTTGGATCCGCCAAGCGAAATCCGTGTAGAGCGATCGCACCGAGCGTGGCAAAAGCAGCGCTCTCGAAATCGAGTTCGTCGGGGATCGGCGCGAGCAAATTGCGCGGCACAACGGCATACTCGGCATGGGAGGCATAGCCGCCGCCCGCACAGGCAACGCGCTGCCCAACATGGAAACCGTCCATGTTTTCGCCGAGTTCGACAATCGTGCCTGCCGAAGAGTAGCCAAGCGCCATCGGTTCATCAAGTTTATTGAAGGCGGCTTGAGCAGTGTTAATGAGCCCCTCGCGCAGGGCTTTGTCGATGACCTGCTTGACAAGATCGGGGCGGGAACGAGCCTTGCCGACCAGATTTTTCTCGGCAAATTCGACCACCATACGTTCTGTGCCCGCCGAAACGAGCGATGCGGCGGTTTTGACCAACGCCATGCCTTTGCGCGGCGTGGGGACAGGAACTTCGGCGACAACGGCTTGGCCGTTTTTGATGTTTTGGAGGAGTTGTTTCATAGTTTTTTTAGGTTTGAAAGTTTTAAGGTTGGAAAGTTGAAG
>JBNKMO010000177.1:0-17240 GCA_050293165.1 Anaerolineales bacterium
GGCGCTCTTTGTGGGGCGGATCGAGCCGCTAAAGGGGATTGATACGTTGATGAAGGCAGTCGCACTTTTAGGAATGCATGATGCTCAGCACCCCTTTTATGTGGCGATCATCGGTGGCGACCCGGATGCCGAGCCTGAAGAGATGACCGAGGAAATGGCGCGTTTGCAGGGCATGTGCGACGAGTTGTGTCTGGGGCGGATGGCGCTCTTTTTGGGCAAACGTGCGCAGGACACGCTACCCTATTATTACTCTGCGGCGGAGGTGCTGGTGATGCCTTCGCATTATGAGTCTTTTGGCATGGTGGCATTGGAGGCGATGGCCTGTGGCACACCGGTGATTGCTTCGCAAGTGGGGGGCTTGGCGTATCTGATCAAAGATGGTGAGACAGGCTATCATGTCCCCTATGATTCTCCCGAAGTTTTGAGCGAGAAGTTGGGCGCATTGCTGAGTAATGGTGCCTTGCGGAAGAGCATGGGGGAACAGGCCGCTAACTATGCACGCGAATATGCCTGGGAAAAGATCGCTGAGAAAATTAGCGCGGTTTACAGGGCTGAAATTGAGAAGAAGGTGGGCGCAGAGGTGGTGGCTTGATTTTTTGTTGAAACAACATGTAATAAAAAGAGCTAGCGTCAGCTAGCTCTTTTTTTCATGGTCAGTTACTCTTTTAGTTTGATATGGAATAACGTTGTGCCATTGCTCTCTTGTGTGCGTAATTCAAAATATTTTGGATATTTGCCAATCAGGCGTGAAAGTTGGCTGTGCCCATAGGTACGCGGATCAAAGCTAGGATCAATCTGATAGAGCGCATTGCCCATCATTGCCATCGAAGCCCAACCGTCCTCGCGCACAGCCACTTCAAAGGCTTGTTTAAGCAACGGAATTGGTTCCGGTTCTGCTTTTGGCGCTCTTGTTGTTTTCGTTGTTTTGCTGCGTGATGAACGTGCAGGTTTGGTTTTTGGGGCCAGATTTTCGGTATAGACGAACATGTCGCAGGCATTTACAAAAGGCTTGGGTGTTTTCTTTTCACCAATGCCCATTACAAAAATCCCGGCTTCTCGAATACGGGTCGCTAAACGGGTGTAATCGCTGTCGCTGGAAACCAGACAAAAACCGCTTACATCGCCAGAATGGAGAATATCCATTGCGTCGATAATCATCGCGCTGTCGGTTGCGTTCTTCCCAACGGTATAACGGAACTGTTGTACAGGTTGCACGGCATGGTTATTCAAAGTGCCTTTCCATGAATTCATGCTTGCGGTTGTCCAATCCCCGTAAATGCGTCGTATCGTCACCTGCCCATATTTACTGGCTTCTACCAGCATCTGCGGAAGCAGGCTGGCTTGTGCGTTGTCGCCATCGATCAGCATGCTGATTCTGCGACGGATAATGTTTTCTTCAGTCATGCCCTTATTATACACGCCTTATTCCCTCTCTTTACCAAAACTTCATAAATCCTTTACGTCTTTTTTGAGTTCCTTTGTCACAATTTATCCGCTACAATAAAGCAAAATAACACGGGAGTTTCTTATGGCAAATGCAAAAATTCTGGTCGTCGATGACGAACCAAGTATTCTCAATCTGGTCACAGCTTATCTGAAACCGGAAGGCTACGAAGTTTATACAGCCGCAGATGGCCCTTCGGGATTGAAAGCGGCGCGCAGCTTTAAACCGGATTTAATCGTCCTCGATGTGATGTTACCCGGAATGGATGGCGTCGAGGTGCTCGCAAGGTTGCGCCGCGAATCGGACGTGTACGTCATCTTGCTCACTGCGAAAACAGAGGAAACTGACCGAGTCGTGGGACTGACCATCGGCGCCGACGATTATGTCACCAAACCTTTTAGTCCGCGCGAACTCGTTGCACGTATCAAAGCAGCCTTGCGTCGTTTGCAAATAAACCCCGAGACGAATAGCGAAGTGCTCTCCTTCAAGCACGTCCGCATTGATGTTGCAGCTCACCTTGTCAGCGTGGATGATACGCCTGTCGAGTTGACCGCAATTGAGTTTGACTTGCTCAAATCACTTGCTGAAAATCGGGGGCGGGTCCTCACGCGCGAGCAATTACTTGAAAAAGTTTGGGGTGGCTCTTACTATGGCGAAATGCGCGTTGTTGATGTTCATCTTGGGCATGTGCGCCAAAAACTCGGCGGGGATGGTTTCATCGCCACCGTGCGTGGGGTTGGCTATCGTTTCGAGGATGAAACCCTGTGATTCAGTATTTACGTAGCCACTTGGGGACAAAGCTCTTTCTCTCCTATGCTGCGGTGATCGGTATCGGTGCCTTGATCCTTTTCGCGGCTACTAAACTGACCTTACCGACAGCTTTTGAGCGTCATCTGGGCGCGGGCGCTCAACAGGCGGTGTCTGTGCAGGCTACCGCAACAGCCGCTGCAGCGGCAGGTGAAGAAACTGTTCTCATTCAACCTGGCAATGGCGGTAAGGGTCCCGGCGGGGGAGGTGGGGGGCCTCGCTATGGAGAAGCTGGTGGTGGTTATGCTCAAACCCTTTTTGAAGACTTTAAGGCCTCTTTCAACGAGGCGTTGATCTATGCTGGTATCGCGGCTTTGATCGCCGGTTTGTTTGCAAGCTGGCTTTTCAGTCGTGGCATTGTCGCACCCGTGCAGGCAATGACGTTTGCGAGTCACCGTATCACTGAAGGAAAGTATGAAGAACGTGTTAGTAATCAACGCTCAGATGAGCTTGGTCAGCTTGCGCAGTCTTTCGATCAGATGGCTGAAAAGCTGGAGCAGGTCGAAGCAATGCGCCGTCAATTGATCGGCGATGTTTCGCACGAATTGCGCACGCCCTTGACAGCTATTAAAGGCTCAATGGAAGGGTTAATGGATGGCGTTCTTCCTGCCGATGACGAGACCTATCAGATGGTGCATCAGGAAGCTGGTCGGCTTAGTCGGTTAGTGGATGATCTTCAGGAGTTGAGTCGTGTCGAAGCGGGAGCCTATCAAATGCAGGTGCGTTCCGTGGAGTTGCCCCTTGTTGTGGAAACTGTTGCTAAACGGCTATCCTTCCAGTTTGACGAGAAAGGCGTCGCCCTTGTCCCGAGCTTGCCAGCAGATATTTCGCCTGTTCTCGCCGACGAAGATCGTCTGATTCAAATTCTGACCAATCTGCTTGGAAATGCTCTCCGACATACTCCTGCCGAGGGCAGCGTACGTATCCTTGCCGTACAGCGGGCTGATTTTGTACAGGTCTCTGTTGTGGATACGGGTGTGGGGATCGCTCCTGAACATTTGGAACATATCTTTACGCGTTTTTACCGTGTTGATAAGTCACGTTCACGTCAAAGTGGCGGTGGGAGCGGTATCGGTCTTACGGTAGCAAAGCACCTTGTCGAAGCGCAAGGTGGTGAAATCTGGGTTGAGAGTGAAGGCAAGGGGAAGGGTGCAAGCTTTTCTTTTACTTTGCCAGTTTCTTAGTTTTTGTTGGATTGAGCTTGCTTTTTGAACGACTTTATGACAAAATAAGGTTGTCCATAGTTGGGTGCCCCCCTCACCCAGCTATGGGCATTTTTTATAAAATGCTTAGGACGGAAATATAATGCGCAGCGGCTGCCAGAATGACAAAAATGTGCCAGACTTCGTGAAAACCGAAAATCCCAGGGCGAAAGTCGAGCTTTTTTGTGATGTAAATGATGGCCCCGAGTGTATAAATCACCCCGCCGACGATTAGCCAGGTTATTGTAAAGGGCGAGAGTGTGTTGAGCATTTCGCCTATAGCCCCGATTACCAACCAGCCCATCAGCAGATAAACGCCTGCGTTCACCCAGCGTGGCGCCCGAATGATGAAGACTTTGATGCCCACCCCAACCAATGCCAATGTCCAGATGATGATGAGCAAGCCCCATTTCCAGAATCCGCTAAAGGCATTGATGCAATAGGGCGTATACGTCCCGGCAATGAGCAGATAAATTGCCGAGTGATCGACTTTGCGTAAAATCTCAATCACTTTTGGGCTGGAGATGGTCATGTGGTATGTGGCGCTGGCAGCAAACATCAGGATCAAGCTGATGCCGTAGATCAGCATGGATGTAACTTTCGCTGTTTCTCCCCATGCGATGATAAGCAGCACGATCAAGCCAAAAAAAGCTAGAATTGCAGCGCCAAGATGCGTGAGACCGCTAATGGGGTCGCGTAACTTGTCTTTGAGCATTTCTTTTCCTTAAACCAGATAAAAAAGAAGGGCTTGCCGAATGGACAAACCCTTGAGTAACTTTCTTGATGATGCTTAGGCAGTAGCGTCGTCAGCAGCTTTTTTAGGCAGTTTTGTTTTGGCGGTTTCTACAACCTCTTTGCCTTTGGTTTTTGCTGTTTCGACAGCTTCTTTCCCTTTTACCTTGGCCGTTTCGACGGTCTCTTTGCCGCGGTCAACTACGACCTGCCCACGGTCCTTGAGTTCTTTTGCAAGTTCATCGGCACGAGCGCGTGCTTCAGCGGCGGCGGCCTCTGCGCGAGCGACAGCTTCTTCTGCGGTTTGTGCGGCCTTGTCTTTTATTTCGATTCCGCGTTCTTTCAGTAAGGTGCGTGTTTCTTCACCAGATTGCGGGGCGAAAAGCAGGGCTGCAACTGCGCCAGTAAGACCACCGACAATGAATCCAACTAAAAATGCTCCAAATTCGTCACGATCAGACATGGTTATCTCCTTTTGATTGACTATTTTCTTTTAATGCCAAGTAATTCCATGAAACGTTGTAAACCTGCCAGATTGGCATTCAATTTCATAACAGGTTCAACCATATTTTCGCTGAGAAAGGCTGTTGTCCCGCGCAGCGTGTTGACGGTCTCGTTGGTGGCGTCCATAATGGGCTTAATCTCATTTTGGAGTAAGTTCATCAGGCTGGCAATTTGTATGATTAAAATCACAAGCGCTGCTCCAATCACGAGCGATTCAAACGCCATAATGATGATAAAAATATCACGCACTTTAGCTGTTTGGGATGGTTCAGCGACGATTAAGCTTACGAGACCCCAGATAAATAAGCCAACAAGAACAAGAATGGTGATAACAATCCCAATAATGGCACCACGTTTCTCTTTGTCAGTCATGGTTTCTTTTTTGTCAGCAAGTTCTATTTTTTCTTCAGCCATGCTTACATTATAGCATAAGGAAAGATTTATGCGCATACTCTGTGATAAGGAGTAGGAGACTGACACGGCGTTTTCTTCGTGTTTTTAAAAGGTGAAGATATTGTAGCGCTGCGGGATAAAGTGCCTCCTTGTGGCTGATTGGGGAGCTGATTTTATGATTGGTTTCTGCGAAACTTTTCAATTGCGACCAATCTTATCTTATGGTAGGATAAGGTAAATTATTTAAGGAATCTCTTATGGATCTATATGCAAAAAATGCTGTTTCAGTAAATGTTGGTTCTCGGTTGCGCTCTTTGCGTGAAGATCGAAAAACTTCCATTCGAGGCTTAGCGCGTAAAAGCGGATTGTCTGCTAATGCGCTGAGCATGATTGAGCGCGGAAAAACATCCCCTTCAGTTAGTACGCTTTACAAGCTGGCGGACGCCTTGGAAATCCCTATTACGGCTTTCTTTGGTGAAGAAGTTGAAAAGAATGCAATAGTTTTTCTTAAAGCAGATGAACGAACACGTGTCCCTTTTCAGCGTGGTACATGGGAAGGCTTAGGCGGCGAGAATTTTATTGGACGATTGGAACCTTTTGTTCTTACGCTTGAGAGCGGCGCAAATAGTGGCATGCATACAATGATCCATACAGGTCACGAGTTTGTGTTTTGTTTACGAGGCCAACTTGAGTATCAAATTGAAGATGAATTCTATATTCTTGATCCGGGCGACAGCCTGATTTTTTCAGCCCACTTGCGTCATCGTTGGCGTAATTCATGCAGTTGCGTCACCAATGTTCTCTTCCTGCTCTCGGGGTTTGCAGAAGGTGAGCACCCCTTGGGGGCGCATCTGGGAAAGAAAAAGAAGCCAGAAGCTGACGCTGAATAAAAATAAAAAAAAGAGCGAGTAAACACTCGCTCTTTTTAGTTGCGGGGGATAATGTCTTTTAGCTGTACATACCCCAATCCAATGCGGAAGGATCTTCCATCATGGAGAAGTCCCAAGGTTCCATGCCCATCTCAACCAGCGCGGGTTGCTCAATCGCTTTTTGTGTGGCGTTTTTCGTTGCCTCGATCATTGCGGGGGCGTAAGGGCAGAAGGGAGTAGTCAGGATCATGTAGACTTTTGTTTTGTCGTCTTCGATCTGAATGTTGCGGATTAGGCCGAGCTGAATTACATTCATGCCTATCTCAGGATCAACTACTTTTGAGAGTTCTGTCCGCAACGGCTCTACGTATTCAGGGTGGGTTTCATGAATTTTCCATGTAACTACATTTAAGGCATTTTCTTCAGTCATTTTTAGTTTCCTATCGCAGGTTTAACAACATAAGTGCATCGGTCATCGCCGCTCAGAATACATTCCACTTTCTCGGCGGGGACAGCCAGCATTTGCGAGATCAAGGTCTGATCCATTGAACAAATTTCCGGATGGCTTTGTCCAACTTTGTGATAAGGGCAAGATATCTCATGGATATGATAGTCATTGCCTTCTTTTTCCCAATCGACCGTAAAGCCTTCGCTTGCTAAAAGGTCCTTGATTAATTCAAGACGTTCTTCGATGGGGAGGTCTTCAAGCTGCTCTGCATATTCATCAGCAAGGTTAAGCGCAACCTGGCTAAACAACTCCTTGACCATCGGGTTGGGGAGTGTTTCCTTAAGTTGATTCAGCAGACGGGTGGTGAGCCGCAAATAGCGTGTGGGGAATTTTTCGGAACCTTCTTCAGTAAGTGCGTACACCAAACGTGGACGCCCAACACCGTGCCGTTCCTCTTCAGCCGCGATTAATCCGCTGACTTGCAAGCTGGTGAGATGGTGGCGCACCGAGATTGGGTTAATACCAACAGTCTCCGCTAGCTCGTTGGTTGTAGAGCCGGGCTTTCTTAGCAGTGCTTGCAGAATTTTATCACGGGTTTTTGTCATAGTTTTTGCTCTGATTTCGCTGGGAGTATACCTGTCTCAGGGATTTTTGTCAATATATAAGATAAATATAATAAATATTGACTTTTTATATTCGCCATGCTATAATCCCGCTCGTTGAAAACCTAAAGATTACACAAATATTTTTCGCCGCAAGGCGTTTTTTACAGGAGTGATAATGTCTGAACTGATCGTCAGAAACTTGCATGTCAGTATTGAGGATAAAGAGATTTTGAAAGGTCTTAATCTCGAAATAAAACCCGGTGAAGTCCATGCCATCATGGGGCCGAATGGCACCGGCAAATCAACTTTGGCGTATTCGTTGATGGGGCACCCGTCCTATGAAGTGACGGATGGTGAAATCATTTTTGATGGTGAAGATGTTTTGGATATGGGGCCGGATGAACGCTCACGGGCTGGGATGTTTCTTGCATTTCAGTACCCTGTCTCCATCCCGGGCGTGACCGTGGCAAACTTCCTGCGAACGGCGCTTAATGCTCGTCGCCGCGCTGAAAATCCGGACGATAAGGGTATTCCCATCCTTGAGTTCCGCAAGATTCTCAAAGAGAAAATAGACATGCTAAAAATGGACCATGCTTTTGCTGGTCGTTATCTGAATGAAGGCTTCTCTGGCGGCGAGAAGAAACGCGCTGAGATTTTACAGATGGCAACGCTGAAACCGAAGATCGCCGTTCTGGATGAAACCGACTCCGGCTTGGATATTGATGCCTTGCGTATCGTTTCTGAAGGCGTGAACGCGCTTTCCGGGCCTGATTTGGGCGTTCTGGTGATTACGCATTATCAGCGCCTGCTCAATTATATTAAGCCCGACTTTGTTCACATTATGTACGGTGGCCGCATTGTTGAATCGGGTGGCCCCGAATTGGCATTGCAACTGGAAGCTGAAGGGTATGACTGGATTCGTGAAAAATACGAAGATAAAGTTGCTGCCTAGTTTACTGGTAGATAGGAGTTCTAATGTCTGATGCACAAGTATTAGAAAAAATAGGCGGGCAGGATAAATACGATTTTAAAGACACGGAAGAACATTACGTTTTCAAAGCTGAAAAAGGCTTGAGTGAAGAGGTAGTTCGCAATCTTTCCGCGATGAAGGAAGAGCCGGAGTGGATGCTTGAGTTCCGCTTGAAGGCTTTGGCGCATTACGAAAAACGCGCCATCCCGACCTGGGGCCCTGATCTGATGAAGCTTGACCTTGATGATATTTACTACTATGTCAAGCCGACCCAAGGACAGGAAAAAGATTGGGACGATGTTCCCGATGACATCAAAAACACTTTTGATAAATTGGGTATTCCCGAAGCCGAGCAGAAGTTTCTCTCGGGCGTGGGTGCGCAATACGAATCGGAGATGGTTTACCACTCCATTTTGGAGCATCTCGAAGAGCAAGGCGTCATCTTCCTGAGTATTGAAGATGGCCTGCGCCAGCACCCCGATATTTTCAAAGAATATTTCGGTACCGTTGTGCCGATTGAAGATAATAAATTCGCTGCGCTGAATGGTGCCGTTTGGTCTGGTGGTTCGTTTGTTTATGTCCCCAAAGGTGTCAAAGTGGATCTGCCTTTACAGGCATATTTCCGCTTGAATAGCGCCAATATCGGGCAGTTCGAGCGCACGCTCATCATCGCTGAAGAAGATGCACAGGTACATTATGTTGAAGGTTGTACAGCCCCGACATATACTAATGACGCGCTCCACAGTGGCGTGATTGAAATTATCGTCAAGCGTGGCGCACGTGTGCGTTACTCGACCATCCAAAACTGGTCGAAGAATGTCTATAACCTGGTTACACAGCGTGCCAAAGTTTATGGCAACGCAACAATGGAATGGGTCGACTCAAACCTTGGTTCGAAAGTCACCATGAAATACCCATCCTGCTATCTGATGGAGCCGGGCGCACATGGTGAAATCCTTTCGATGGCATTCGCTGGCGACGATCAAATTCAGGATGCGGGCGGTAAGATGGTGCATTTCGCCGCTGATACCAGCAGCAAGATCACATCCAAATCGATCAGTAAGGGCAGCGGACAAGCCTCTTATCGCGGCTTGGTTAAAGTCCACGAAGGTGCGCGCAACGTCAAGAACAGCGTTGTCTGCGATGCGCTTTTGCTTAATCACGATTCACGTACAGATACCTTCCCCTATATCGAAGTTGAAGAAGATGATGTCAGCATTGGCCACGAGGCCTCGGTCTCGAAAGTCGGCGAAGAGCAGCTTTTCTATCTCCAGTCGCGCGGTCTCACCGAAGAAGAAGCCACTACGATGGTCGTCTCCGGTTTCATCGAGCCGCTCGTTAAAGAGCTGCCGATGGAATATGCCGTCGAAATGAACCGTCTTATCCAGCTTCAAATGGAAGGATCGGTAGGATAGTCCCATGGCAGATAAAAAAATAGTTATCAAGACTGGACGCCGCTCAGCCGCGCCCAAAGAATTCAATTTCAATCGTGAGATGGTGGATAGCGCTAATTCCGTGCTCGGAAACTACCGTGCGGAGGCTTGGTCAGCGTTTGAAAGTATGGATATGCCGACCATACAGGATGAGGCATGGCGGCGCACCGATCTGCGCAAGATGCCCATCGACCGTTTCCGCATTCCCGCCGTAGGTGCTTTCAACGATCTGCCTTCTGTGCCTGAAGAACTGCTCAAACCGCTCGTCGGCGAAGCGCATGGTGGACAAGTGACCTTGCTCCCCGGTGGCGCAGAAGTTTCGCTCGCCTCTGAGTTGGTAGAAAAGGGTGTTGTCTTCACTGATTTTCACACTGCTGAAAAAGAGCATCCCGAATTACTTGCCAAGCTGATCGGCAACATCGTCCGCGCAGAAGATGGCAAGTTCGCTGCGTTGGCAGCTGCGCTTTCACAGAACGGCGTTTTGCTCTATGTGCCGCGTAATGTTCAAGTTGAAGCGCCGCTGCATAGCGTCCTTTGGGGACCCGGTGCAGATTTGGCGCATTTCTCGCACGTTATTGTGCATATTGAAGAAAACGCTTCCGTAACCTACGTTCATGAATCCGCTTCTCCTGACGAAGAGGGCGCTGATACCATGCATGCCGGTCTTGTCGAGATTAACCTAGGTGATGGTGCTAATCTGCGCTTTGTCGAGTTGCAGTCTTGGGGCAAGCATGTTTGGAACTTTAGTCACGAGCGCGTTAGCGTTGGGCGTGACGCCAATCTCGATTGGATATTTGGCGCTGTCGGCAGCCGATTAACGAAAAACTTCTCGGATCTCGACCTTGTTGGAAAAGGGGCCTCAGGCCGGATGTCCGGTTTTTACTTCGCCGATGGCACCCAGCACCTCGACCACGACACCCAGCAAAATCACCTTGTGCCGAACACCTCCAGTGATCTGCTCTTCAAAGGGGCTTTAAAAGACGAAAGTCGCTCCGTTTGGCAGGGTATGATCCATGTTGCTCCCGGTGCCCAAAAAACCGATGGCTATCAGGCAAACCGCAATCTCATCCTGAGTGAAAACGCGCGCGCCGATTCAATTCCTGGTCTCGAAATCTCTGCCGACGATGTGCGTTGTACACATGGCGCTACGATTGGTAAAATAGACCCGGAACCACTTTTTTATCTGCTCAGCCGCGGCATCCCGAAAGAAGATGCCGAGCGCCTTGTAGTGGAAGGTTTCTTTGATCCCATTATGCAGCGCATCCCCTTCGAAGGGGTACGCGAACGTTTCCAGCAAGCGATCAAAGATAAACTAGACTAAACAAAAGTGTGGCGCAAACGATGCGCCACACAAATTATATTGCGGGAGGTTTTTCAATGGCTTTTATGCGAAGTCCAGAGAAAGTGCACGAATATCAGGTTGCAGACCGAGTAGAGGTCTTTTGCGACCACGATGATAAAGAAGATGAGCGCATCCGGGGCTGGTTACGGGGAGTAGTTGCGCAAGTTGATAACAAGATGGTCGCGGTGCAATTCCGCGTCAATGTCTACTTAACAGATGGTTGGATGGTGCCGGATAAAATTTTGTGGTTCCCTTCCAACTCAAAGGATATTCGACCCCTTAAACGTCAAAAGAAGGAATAATGCCGAAAACGCCCTTCGACGTAGACCTGCTGCGCGCTGATTTCCCTATTTTTTCGCGTGAAATTGGTTCCGCCAAACTCGTCTACCTCGACTCAACTGCCACAGCTCAAAAACCGACTGTTGTGATTGACGCGATGAACGAATTCTATCGTGTCAACAATGCTAATATCCATCGCGGCGTGCATACCCTTGCCGAAGAATCAACGGCGATGTACGAAAAAGCCCGCCAACAGATTGCGGATTTCATCAATGCCCCGGCAGCGCGGCAGGTTATCTATACCCGCAACACCACTGAATCGATCAATCTGGTTGCCTACACTTGGGCGCGTGCCAATTTAAAGGCTGGCGATGTCATCATCCTGACCGAGATGGAGCATCACTCCAATCTCGTCCCTTGGCAGATGCTCGCAGCCGAACGTGGTGTGCGCCTTGAGTTCGTTCCTGTCACAGATGATTACCTCTTTGATATGGACGCTTACCGTGAACTGCTTAAGCTTGAGCCCAAGCTGGTCTCCTTTGCGCACATGTCGAACGTGCTTGGCACAATCAACCCCGCCAAAGAGATCATCCGTCTTGCGCATGAAGTTGGTGCCGTCACCCTTGTGGATGGGGCGCAATCTGTGCCGCATTTACCCGTTGATGTACAGGATTTGGATGTCGATTTCATGGCATTCTCTGCGCATAAGATGGTTGGGCCCACTGGTATTGGCGCTCTCTACGGCAAAATGGATTTGTTGACTGCCATGCCTCCCTTTATGGGCGGTGGCGATATGATCCGAACTGTCCATCTGCGCTCTTTTGTGTCGAATGAAGTTCCCTATAAATTTGAAGCAGGAACCCCCGCCATTGCAGAAGCGATTGGCTTTGGTGCTGCTGCCGCCTATTTGCAGAAAATCGGCATGGAGAACGTTGCCGCCTACGAACACGAGATGACAGAATATGTCCTCGAGCGTTTTGCTGAAATTCCTGGCGTCAAGGTCTTTGGCCCTTCGGCCGAGCATAAAGGCGCAGTTGCCTCCTTTGAAATGGATGGCATTCATCCCCACGATGTTGCCCAAATTCTGGATGGAGAAGGTATCGCTGTTCGTGCCGGGCATCACTGCGCGCAACCATTGCACGAGATGTGCGGCGTACAGTCCACGACACGCGCGAGCTTCTATCTCTACAACACCAAAGCAGAAGTGGATGCGCTGGTTGAAGGCATCTACAAAGTCAAAAAGATTTTTGGATAATACTTACTTATTACTACTAAACAACGATTCTGCGAGGAGCATGCTTGTGCGACGCGGCAGTCTCTTTTTCTGTTAAGGAGATTGCTTCGGCGATAAAGCCGCCTCACAAAGACAGTATCTCTGGTAAAAAACTATGGACGATCTCTACCGTCAAATCATCATTGAACGTTACAAAACCCCGCATTATCGCGGGCATCTTGACCCACACAATATTTTCTTTGAAGACGATAACCCGACTTGCGGCGACCATATCGAAATAACGGTTCAGGTCGATGACGCAGGTGTCGTTAAAGCGGCAGCTTTCGACGGGCATGGTTGTTCTATCTCGCAAGCCTCAGCAGACCTACTCATCGAATCGATTCACGGCAAACCCATCGACGAAGTCAAAGCTCTCACGAAAGACGACATCATCGAATTGCTGGGCATCGAACTTGGTCCCGTCCGTTTGAAATGTGCCTTGCTTTCGCTGAAGGTGCTTAAAGCGGGCGTCTACGGGTTGGGAAAAGAAGAAGTCAGCGACGAATTGGTTGAGTAGATTACCGATGGCGGGGAGCAAAGCGCTCTGGTGCATCCTTTTTGGCGGGATATTTGTTTCAGGCGTTTTGGCGCTGAACGATATTGCCGAAATCGCCGTTGAAAAAGAGTTTTCTCTTATGCAGCCCAAGTGGCTGCTTTTGCTTGTTGGCATTGGCATAGTGGCATTGCTAGGGGGCACACTCTTTGTTCTTACGTGGACAAAATATTTCGCAAAAACAGAAGAATCTCTGGATGCTTTTTTGCGTTTTAGCCCTAAATGGAAATGGTTACTCACGCCGCTTTTGGTCTTCGCTTTCTTTGGTGTCACCTTGCTGGAAGTACAGCCCTATTTGAGTGGGCTTTTTGGTAATCACTTTTGGACGAAGATATTTCTTTTTCAGATTTTACTGCTTGTCGGTGGGATGGTTTTACGTGCTTTCTTCCCGTCACTCTTGTGGGCTGAAAGTTTCGCGTGGCTGGCATTAGGGCAACTGTTGGTCTATTATTTCCCGACCAAGTTCAGTTATTTCACCAATTATCCCTTCGCGCTTGGCTGGACGAGTGACAGTCGCCATTATTACGCCTCGCTCTTTTTCTCTGAAAAACTCTATGGGCAGCAATTTCCGCTGCCGATCTTGCATCCAAGCCTGCATCTTTTATTGAGTCTCCCGTTCTTCTTCGGCCCTTTTTCGTTGATCGTACATCGTATTTGGGGCACGATTTTGCCTTGGGTTTTCTCCCTTGGTATTATTTGGGCGCTGTTGCGACGCAGTACACCAGATTCTAAAAAGCCTCGCTCGCTCTCCATTCTTTTGGGCATTTGGATTTTTCTTTACCTTGTGCGTGCTTCGGTTTACGCCCACCTGCTTTTGCCGACGCTGCTGATCTTTCTCTTTGTTTCCCCAAAGAAAAAGTGGCAGTCGTGGGCGGTAATTATCATCGCTTCGTTGTGGGCGGGCATTAGCCGGATTAACTGGTTCCCGGTTCCGGCGATGTTGGCGGCGTTGATCTATTTAATTGAAGTGCCGCAAAATGAGTGCAAGCTGCTGGATTACATCAAGCTCCCCGTGCTTTGGGGAATTGTCGGGGTGGGGAGTGCATTTGCTTCGCAGTCTGCGTATATCCAGCTTTCTGGCAATGGTGGACGCGAAGAATTTTATACAAGTCTTTCGTCTGATTTGCTCTGGTTTCGCCTGTTGCCCAACGCCACGTATCGCCCGGGCATTATTTTGGGCGCACTCTTTCTCTCATTGCCGTTGCTGCTTTTTGTTGGACAATATTTATATCGGTATCGCGGAAATTGGAAACCGATCCGCGTGTGGGGGATCGCGGCGATTGTTGGGATTCTCTTTGCAGGCGGATTATTGGTCAGCACGAAGATCGGTGGCGGTGCGGATTTGCACAATATGGATGCCTACTTCGTCAGCATTCTGCTTGTAGCGGGGATCGTCTTCGCACGTGGATTTGAACCTGATCCCGTTTCCGAGCATCTGCCCGCCAAGTTAGATTTATCCGTTGTGGTGATCGCTCTTGTGAGCCTCGCGGGGATGCTGCTGCCCGGGCGCGGAAGTTTACCGAGATCTAATTGGGACTGGGCAAACGCATCTTTAAACGATTTCAAGGCTCAGGTCACGAGTGTCGCGGCACAAGGGGAAGATGTCTTGTTCATCGCCCAGCGTAACTTCGTCACCTTCGGGATGCTCGATGTCCCGCTTGTCCCAGACTATGAGAAAGATGTCCTGATGGAAATGGCGATGGCGCGCAATGATGCTTATCTGGATGGCTTTGAAAATGCCTTACGTGCGCATGAGTTTGGCTTGATCGTGATCGATCCGCAGTCGAATGTGATCCAGCCCGAAAAAGCTGCTTTTGCCTTGGAAAATAATCGCTGGGTGCGGGAGATTACGCGCCCGCTGCTTTGCTACTATGAACTTGCGGCAGCCTACGAGGATGTGGGCGTGGAACTGTATGCGCCGCGTGCTGAGAATATTGATTGTGAAGAGGAATAATGAATTACACAACTTACCCGGAAGAAAAATGTAACTTTTACGAGATCATGCCTGCCAGCGATTTACCGAATGGCGAACGTCTCTTTTTGGAATTGGATGACATTCCGATTGTGATCTTCAATATTGCGGATGCTTTTTATGCGATCAAAGATCAGTGCTCGCACGAAGATTTGGAACTTGGCGACGGGGAGCTAAATGGTTATGACCTAACTTGTGAGCATCATGGTGCACACTTTGATGTCCGTACCGGTGAAGCGTTGACCCTGCCTGCCGTAGAAGGTATCCCTGCTTATCCTGTGCGTGTCCGTGATGGGAATTTGGAGCTTGGTCTGCCGAAAGAGTAGAGCTTTGAGTATAAAAAGAAGAGCCTGTCATTTTCAAAATGACAGGCTCTTTTGCTTAAGGGTTTCGTATGTACTAGTTTTACTTTTTGAATTCAGCAACCACGCGCATAACATCAAATCCTTCGGCGAAAGGTTTTTCCGCCAGCGCGCCGTGACGGATCAGGGTGGCGCGTAAAAGGTCGGATTCAAAGTAGTATTTGTCCTGATAGGTTTTGTATTGCATCAGGGCGTTTAGCTTCGCGTTGACATCGTCTTCGTTGACTTCAACGAAGAAATTTGGGAAAAAACCGTGGCTTGAGCGGACAACGTCAAATCCCAACACAGTGATGCCGCGATAGGCGCGCAGGGCTTCACGGGTCATAGCGTTATGGTCTTGATGAATATCTTTTTCGGTATGCGTGAAAATAATATCGGGTTGAATTTCTTTGCGTAGTTCGAGAAAATATTCGAGAATTTCTTGTCGGTGTTCGGGCATCAGGCGGGTTTCAAATTCTTTGACGATGACATTCTCACGGGGAACGCCCAAAACTTGCATGCTTTTGTAGTGCTCGGAGAGCACGTTCTTTAAAGCGGGATTCTTCTGGTTGTCCGAGAGTGTGATGCATGTCACATCACACATTGGCAAGATGTGGTGAATGAGTGCGCCTGCGCCAAGTTCAATATCGTCTGGATGGGCACCGATAAAAAGGACTTTTTTTCCGTAAAAATTCATGGGGTTGTTTTGAATTGATTTGATAAAGAAAGGGGCGGGATCCCCCCGCCCCTACAGAAGGGTAAAATTATTTCGTGCCGACAAAGCCGCCGACGACTTTGGTCATGACCAGTTTCCCGTCTTTTTCGAGACGCTTCTGGGCTGTTGCGGTGATCTTGTCCATTACGGCTTCGAATTCATCTTTGCCGTTGAAAAGGTTGCCCCAGAGCTTGCGGTCTTCTGCAAGAGACGCGCGTGTATAGGCGATAAAGGGCTCAACAGTTGGGAAAGTGAGCGGGTTTTCGAAGATGTTCACATCCACTTTGGCAAAGGTCGCTTTCATGGCGTCGAGGATTTCGCTGCCATAGCGTGAGCTACCGGGCATCGGGGGAATGACCATGCCGGTAGCCTCGGTAATAATTTCGTAGAAAAGCTGCTTGTTCTCGGGCATGGGGCCGGAGGTGAACAAGCGTCCACCCGGTTTTAAGACCCGGTGCATCTCTTTGATCGTAGCAGGGATGTCGCTCGCGTAGTAGATCGCAAAGCAGCAAGATTGCAGATCAAATTGGTCATCTTCAAAGGGGAAGTGTTTATCGAAATCCAGGGGCATTAATTTGAGCGGATTTCCCAGTTTGGCATTCTCGCTGCGGGCTTTATTGAGCAGTTCTTCATTTACATCGCCGCCGGTGATCTCGGCTTTGCCATCGGTGTATTCGTGGTACAAAATGCACTGTTTGCCTGCGCCGCAGGCCACGTCTAAAATGCGATCGTTAGCGGTGGGAGCGAGCAGGTCAAGCATCCACGTGTCGATGTCACGACCGCCGAATTGCTTGTGAATATCAATGCGTTTTAATAGGTCATTTGTGGTTTCACGATAGTCAATTTTCATAATTTCCTCATCTAAAGTGGTTTTAGCGGCTCGAATATACCACAACTTGTGCTAAAATGCTGTGGTTAACACAACCTTATGGAGTAATTTTATGGCAAAGAACATTGTTCCCTCAGTAAAGGGTACACGCGAATTTTATCCCGAAGAAATGGCGTTGCGCAATTATTTGTATAGCAAGATGTGCGCCGCATCCGAAGCATTTGGTTATCAGGAATGGGATGCACCCTTCCTTGAAACCCTCGATCTGTATGCTGCAAAATCCGGCGAGGAATTAGTCAAAGAACAAGCTTTTACCTTTGAAGATCGCGGCGGCTCACAGGTTACGCTGCGTCCTGAATTAACCCCTAGTCTTGCCCGTATGATCGCGCAAAAACAGCGTCAGTTGACCTACCCCGTACGCTGGTGGTCGTTTGGCCCTTTCTGGCGCTATGAACGCCCGCAAAAGGGACGCTCGCGCGAGTTCTTCCAGTGGAATATCGACATGTTGGGACCGGATTCTCCTGAAGCG
>JBNKMO010000178.1:0-22695 GCA_050293165.1 Anaerolineales bacterium
TTGGAATTACTGTACAGTATTATTACGGCCGAAAACCAAAGAGCACATCGGGATATTGCGCATTCAAGGCATCCCAATCGGTCGCATCTCCGCGCAGCGCTTGGTCAAAGAAGTGGACGGAGCAGGCATTGATGATCTCCAGCCCCAGATCGCCTTCGATGGGGCCTTTTAGCCCGATTGACGCTGCCAAAGGGGAGAGCAGCGGCAGGCTCGAAAAATCGTAATGTTTGGTGCCGCGAATAGTGAATTCGATTACTTCCGCACTGGATGCATCCACGAGTGTTCTAACGCGCGCATGATTCTCTGTAGAACCCCAATCACTGTGCATCAGCATGAAAGGCTGCGTTAGCCCTGCCAAGATGACATCATCAGAGACGGGCTCGCCCCACAAATCCATCGTCAGAGCGGCTTTACAGCGTGAATCGGTGGCGCAGAACTCTGCTGTCGCACCGCCGCCGGTGGAGTGGCCGAAAATGCCGACTTTGCCCAGATCCATTTTGCCAGCTAGCAAGCCCAAAGCCGCGTTCGCATCCGTGCTTTCGAGCGCATCCAGCACAAAGCCGATATCCCCCGCCCATTGGCGCACGAGCTTATTTGACGCAATATCATATTCTTCCTGAGAGACGCCGTTTGGCACCGAATTCGCCCTGCTCACCCTGAGTGGCGCAATCGGCTCGGGGCTGGGCGGCTGGTTTCTGGATGCGTTCAATGTCAGCCTGCAAAGTTTGATTTTGCTGATGGCTGTCCTCATGTTCACCTTCGGCATCAACTGGTTGATTAATGGCGTTTTGACAAAAAACACAGACCCTGTTCCGTCAATGTCACTTGATTAGAAAAGGAGATTCAAATGGAATATCTTCATATCATATCTCGCCATAGCTTTGTCGCGACTACCAATGATGGCGCTCTATGTCGTCGGCATCGTCCTTGCCTATACGCGGAAGGATAAACATCCGCGCACATCAAAGCTGGCAGGAATCTACTTTGGCGGTTCATTAGCGTTGTCGATTATTGGGTCTTTTATGGCCTTGTTTCCCGTCTATGCCAATACGAAATTAGGGCTATCCCTCATGCAGGTTGGGATTGCCATGTCACTGATCAATATTGTCACGACAATCATCGGGTTTGGGCTGGGTATCGTACTTCTTTACGCGATCTTTGGCGAACGGGATACAGGAAAGAACACTATCATTGAGTAAAATTCCATTACTGCATAAAAAAACGCGACTCAATTGAGTCGCGTTTTTTATTACTCACTCATCACCCTTTCTCTAGGCAAGGCCAAGTACCAGGCCCAACGTCAAAAAGATGAAGAAAACACTTTGCCCTGAATGGATAATGATTGGAAACCAACTGGAACGGAAATATTTCCCGGAAAAGGCGAAGATCAACCCCGTCAGAATATTTCCGGGCAAGTTCCACGGCTGGTGTAAGTGGTATATCCCAAATAAAATCCCATTGACAATCCAGTCCCATTTACCAAAAACACCGTTCATTTTAGGCAACAAGACTCCACGGAACAGAAATTCTTCGCCCAAAAATGTATTGAAAATGGCTAATACAACCACAAGCGTCAATAGATTCCACGCTCCAACCCAGCGGGCCTGCAACTCTGGTTCAAATAAAGCGGCCATGCTATATCTCTCTGGCTCCGCGAGAAAAGGCAAAAGCTTTACCCATGCTCCATCAAGAAGCGGCCCAACGATGAGTTCAAGTGTGACAGTTAACAAAAGCAGCGGGATAAGCAACCACCACAGCCGGTTATCTTTTTGTCCTGTTTTCGGCGAAACCGGATTGTTCAGCCAAAAACGACGTTGAATTGTACTGAAATTAATATTTCCTTCTTCACGGTAGAGGATAAGCATGGAAAGGACAAATTGCCAAATCAGGCCGCCTGTTAATAACTTGACCCGTAATAAGCCGGCATCCACTGGAGAAAGATTTTGGCTTAATAGCGGATAAACCAGCCAGCCCAGCACCCAGAGAGGGGCTCCTCCAGCAAACAAGATTAACATTATTTGGCGCAGCGAATATTGATCTTTTGTATTTGCAGTTATCGTCATTTTTTTATCTCCTATATTTTATTGGTATATGATTTCTCCCAACACCTTTCTCAGGAGAACCAATACCAACAGATTCTCTGCAATTACTGCAAAAGCAAAATAGATCATCGGATGTAATTAGATTTTTTTGTGTACAACTTTGGATTGATTTGACATTCCCCCTTGTATCTCATTAGTACTTTACTGCTCAGATCTCATCACTCTGGCGAGCAAAGCATAACGACCATCGACACCTGTTTTCTTATAGATATTGTGCAGGTGGGTTTTTACCGTGGCAATTGAAAGAAATAGCTCACTCGCAATAGCAGCATTGCTTTTTCCCTGAACAACTTTCAAAATGATTTCACCTTCCCGCTTGGTAATCCCATACTTTTTCAGAAAATCTTCTGAAGGGGCGCTTAAACCGTTCACAGTGGGAACAGGATATCGTAAGAAATAGATAATTAAAAATATGCCATATAGCGCATATGGGATAGAGCTGAATAGAAAATTTCTCTCGGCAGAAATGGTGACAATTGGGTTCCTTAATACCTGTAAAAAGTTGATAAAAGTTTCTACATAACCGGTTGTGGCAAACAGTAATAAACCAAGGATAAAGGTTCTTTTGCCCGTATTCCAGATACGCCCGATTAAGCCATACCCCAAAACAAGGACAAAGGTAAAAGAGAACAAATACAAACTGGAAGCGATCTTATATCCCAAGCCAAGGTGAATTGTATTTTGGGCCAGATCAAGAACCGCACCCAATGGAGAGAGTATCAATCCGCTGCTAAGAAGCATCAATAGCAGGAACCCCAAAATTATTGTCCTTTTAGCGCGGATTTGATAAACGACAAGAAAATAATAGATCGCGGCAACAATGACAGCATAACTCAAAATCTGGTAGAAACCAGAAAGATAGAACCAGGCTTGTACGGGATACGCATCTACATTCAGGGATAGGTATTTTTTTAATACCAGGATAACCAGGACAAGCGTATAGAGACTATATAAAAGGCAGAATATCTTCAATTCGCCTTGCTCTGTCTGTGATGCGAGGAAAAAGGCAATAGACAAAGCCGCCAAACCGATAAAAATTATGCCAAGATCATATGCAATCTGAAAATGTTCCATGACAGTAAAACAATAACCCTTTTACCAACTTATCGGTTTCTCGTCATAGAAGAAACCGCCTCGCGGACCATCATCGGGCAGGATGGCGGCCCAAATGACATTACGCGCACCCTCCTTAAGGCTGAGGGGCGCGCCCGCACCGCCCATATTGGTCTTCACCCAGCCGGGATGCACCGAATTGACGAGTATATTCGTCCCTTGGAGCGCATCAGCCAACATGCGGGTGATACCGTTCAAGGCCAGCTTTGTTAGGCGGTAGGCGGGAGTATAGTCACTGAAGTTGCTGATCGAACCTAATTGCGATGAAACGTTGACGATGCGCCCGTAATTCTGTTTCTGCATGAGCGGCAAAAAGGCGCGGATGAGCATCAGCGGGGCGAAGGTATTCGTCTCGAACATCGTGTGCAGCGTGTCTTCGGAAAGATCGAGAATACTGGCTTTTCGGTCGAGCAGGATGCCGGCGTTGTTAATGAGCACATCCAGGCGGCCGAACTCTGCGTCCACGTGGGATTTTAACGCCGCGATGCTTTTCGCCGAAGTAACGTCCAGTTGGTGGTAACCAACCCCAATCTCACGTGCGGCGCGTTCCCCTTCTTCCACATTGCGGCTGGTCAGGATGACTTCATATCCCAACATTTTCATTTGCCTGGCGGTTTCAAATCCAATGCCGCGATTTGCGCCAGTAATTACAGCAACTTTATTCATTTTTTCTTCTCTTTTCCAGAAACTATTGATCTTTCGGGATGTGTTCTTTTTCTTCACGTCCCAACTCTAGCGAACGTTGGTAGGCTGCCCAGATCGCGCGCGAGATGGCTGTGCGCACGCCTGCTTTTTCAAGATAGTAGAGCGCTTCAGCTGAAGTCCCGCCCGAAGAGGTAACCTGGTTGCGCAGCGCAGCAACATGCACATCGTTGCGGTCGTAAAAGTTGACCGAGCCGCGCATGGTCTGCACAACGAGCTTCTCGGAAATGCGGCGCGGGAAGCCCATGTGGACACCGGCATCAATCATCGCTTCCATAAACATGTAGACGTAGGCCGGACCTGTCCCGGAGAGGGCCGTTGCCATATCAAGATAGTACTCGTCTTCGACGAAAACTTCCTCGCCCAACGCGGACAGGATCGTGCGCGCCTGTTCTTTTTGGACATCTGAAACCGTATCGGACGCGACCCAGACCGTAATGCCCTCCCCAATGCGGGCAGGGGTATTCGGCATGGTACGGACGATACTATCGTGCCCGAGACCTTTACCGATTTTATCGATGGTTGCGCCGGCAATAATGGAAAGTACCAACGCATGCGCAGGGATTACGCCTTTCAGACCTGCCATTACTGCGTTCAAGCGCTGCGGCTTTATGGAGAGCACCACCACATCGGCATCTTTCACGGCTGCAACGTTATCCGTAAAAGATTGGACGCCGTACTTCTCACGCAGTTCCACACCGCGATCTTCGCGCGGATCGCTGGCGAAGAGATTTTCGGGGTCTGCCAATTTTTCGCGCAACAAGCCAACGATCATTGCGCCAGCCATGGCGCCGGAACCGATAAAAGCAATTTTTAATTTGGTCATCATCTTCCTCACTAACTTAGTTTAATGGATGGGCATGAACACAATTCCGTCCATGCTCTTTGGAATAATATAGGGCCTGGTCGGCGGCTTTAAGCAGGTCTTCGCCATCCTTTACCCCAACAGGGTAGCAGGCCACGCCCGCTGAAAATTGTACTTGCAACTCGTGACCTTCGTACTCAATCGTCGCGTTTGCAAACGCTTTGCGCCAACTTTCGGCACGCGCAAAGGCAATCTCAACCCCGACCTTGGGCATCAGGATGACAAATTCTTCGCCACCATAACGGCAAACGGTATCACCACGACGGGTATTGGCAAGTAGCATCTTGCTAAGGTATTCAAGCACATAATCGCCACATCTGTGCCCAAATTTATCGTTAACGTCTTTGAAGTGATCTACATCCATAATAATCGCAGAAACGGGATGGTTTTCCCGCTCGGCTTGGGCCATCTCACGTTCCAGCGCTTCAGCAAGATAACGACGGTTATACAAGCCCGTCAGTGGGTCGCGGATGGCTTGCTCTTGAAGCTGGGTTTGCAGTTTTTCGATCTCGTTTAGTTTTGCTTTGAGCTCTTCGTTCGCTTCTTTAAGATCGTTTTCCATCTGACGCTGTTCAGCAACATCATGCAAAACAAGTACACGTCCGTCCACTTCTCCACGTTGACCGAGTATCGGGGATATAGTCATCTCGATCATATAATCGGGATCGGTGAGTTGATAAAAAAACTGTCCGTCTGCTTTGCTGCTCTTGTAATGATCGACGATCTTGGGATAACGTGTCAAAACTTGCTCCAGCTTTTCGCCAACTATCTCGTCGATGGGATGCTCAAGCCAATTAGCAGTGGCCTGGTTGGCATCCAGAACATAATCTCCTTCACCCACGACAAGCACCATCTCAACGATATAGTCAAGCACAACAGAGCGAGCAATGGGCGCGCTTTCAAAGATTTTTTGGTTGAATATTGCAAAACTCAGGAGACTCGCGGTTATAGTGAGCGAGATCGGCGCCAAATCGATATGCATATCCATTGCCGGAAAAATCTTTCCGCCCATATGGTAGAAAAGATTTAATGCTACAGGGACAAAAAAAGCTGCCAGCAAGGTAAAAACGCGTTTACGGAAGATTTCCCTGTAAGCAAAAAGGTGCCAGATAAGGATCAGCAAACCTGCCAATAACAGGATATAGCTATAGACGAGTTGTATGTAATACCAACCAAACCCATCCACAGCCAGAGGGCTTATCAAGCCAGCAACAGGGGTTACGTTAGCATAGTAAAAGTGAAACCAGGGATCGAAAAAAAGAAGGATCAGAGTTATGGCGGGAATAAGAAAAAGCAAACCAATAAAAAATTTATTTAACCATTTCGCTTGTCTGGTATAGCACAAAGTGAACAAAAACCAGATCGGCGGTGTTGCGACAATGCCAATATTCTCCATTTTGAGCCAAAAGAGCTTGGATTCCAGAGTCGGCGAGATTGTGATTAATGCATAGAAAAATGTCCACAATGCCAGCGCAACAAACAATCCTTTCATCGCTGTACTGCCCGGATTACGGATGTCTCGGACAATCATCATCCCCGCAATCAAAACCGCAGCAAAAGCGTTCAAAATAAGGAGTACTGCGAAAACAACCCACGTCATAAAATTTCCTCCCGCCCGGCTTCGTTATGCCGTCTGATAATAGCCCACATCAACGGAATAGACGCGTCCACGCTTGATGACTTTTTTGACGAGGTTCGTACCGAAGCGATAGCCAAGTTGGCGATAATCGGGGACTGAGAGCAACAGCAGATCGGCTTGTTTGCCAACTTCGAGCGAACCAATTTTATCTTCCCGGCGGATAGCGTAAGCGGCGTTGATCGTCGAGGTGACGATGGCTTGGGCGGGCGTCAACTTCATGCTGCGGCAGGCAAGCGCAATGGCAAACTGCATCGACTCATTCCAGGCGGTGCCAGGGTTGCAATCTGTTGCCAATGCCAAAATCACACCCGCGTCGAGCATTTTTTGCGCGGGAGTATAGTCACAGTGCGCCAAACCGAAGGGTGTGCAGGGCAGCGAGACCGCAACAGTCTCGGAGTTGGCGAGCGCGGCTATATCTTCATCGGAGGTCACCACAAGGTGATCTGCCGAGGCTGCGCCCAACTCAGCGGCCAAACTCGCCCCGCCGAGATTATCAAACTCGTCGGCATGGATTTTGAGCGGGAAGCCCAAGTCTTTGGCTTTCTCCAAAATTTGGCGCGATTGCAGCAGGTCGAAAGCGCCGGTTTCGCAGAAAACATCCACGAAGGGTTGGCGTTGGCGGCGCGGGGCATGTGTTTCCCACCAGTCACGCACGATGGGCAGCATCGTCTCAACGATGTAATCTGTGTAGCCTTGCGGGTCGTCTTTATATTCAGGGGCGATGGCGTGTGCGCCGAGGAAGGTGATCGCCAACTCAAGCGGACCTTCGTCGTCGAGGGCTAGCAAGGCTTTGAGCATCCGCAATTCGGTAGCGGTTTGCAGCCCGTAGCCGGTTTTCGCTTCAACGGTAGTTGTTCCAGTGGCGAACATGCGCATTAAACGAGGCCGCGCCTGTGCCAGGAGCGATTCGAGCGAGGCTGTGCGGGTATCGCGCACGGTCGAGATGATCCCGCCGCCCGCTTTGAGAATATCCAGATACTGCGCCCCCTGCAGCCGCATCTCAAATTCTTTGGCTCGGTCGCCGCCCCAAATCAGGTGCGTATGCGGGTCAACAAAACCAGGCATAACGACCGAGCCGCTGGCATCCAGTGTCGGTTCATCGGGATATTTGGCGCGCATCTCCGGCGTGGTGCCGACTTCAACAATCTTTTCTTCACGAATGAGCAGAGCGCCATCTTCGATGAGCCCAAGTTCACCGAGGGCACGGCCACGCTGCCTGCCACCGGCAATGGTTAGGAGTTGGGGAGCGGAATGTATGAGCATGAGATTATCTCTTGTAGGATGGTTGGATTTTTACTGGTTGCGCCCCATTATAGCCGCTTTCACGCTTCGCTCGTGAATTTTGGCTTACTTCCATTTAAAAGAAAAATGCGGCGTGATAAGCCGCACCCGTTAACTTGCACCACGTTCGTGCAGAAGATCAACCTTCTTGAGTTTCTTATCAAAACGCTATCACTCTTTCTGCTCGAGCGACTTCATCAGCAAACCAAATTCTGGCGCGACATCTTCAGACACAGGGATGCGCACAATATGCCCCGAGCCCGGCGCAACATCCATGCTCTCGCCTTCACGATTGTGCATTTGCTCCAATATGAAACTGTGGTTGCCAGATGGAGTCATTAGCTCAATCTCATCGCCCACTCGAAATTGATTTTTGACATCCACAAGCAAATCACCTGTGGCCGTATCGCGCTCGATGACTTCGCCTACAAACATCTGCTTGCTTGGACGAGATGAACCGCGTTCGTAGTTCTGATACTCTTTCGGCAGATGACGGCGGTAAAAGCCTTCCGTATAGCCGCGGCTTGCCAAACTTTCCAGATCGCCCATCAACGCCATGTTGAATTCTTTGCCCGCATAAGCATCATTAATCGCCTGCCGATAGACCTGTGCCGTGCGTGCTGCATAAAAATGGGATTTGGTGCGACCTTCAATTTTCAACGAATCAATGCCGATATCGATCAGCCGCTTCACATGTTGCACCGCGCGCAGGTCTTTCGAATTCATGATGTACGTGCCGTGCTCATCTTCAAAAGCGGGCATATACTCGCCCGGACGCTTTTCCTCCTGCAACAAAAAGACATGCTCTTCATCAGACTCGACCGCAACAATATCCCCTTCCGGTGTTTCGACCGCTTCATGGACATCATATTTCCAGCGACAAGAGTTCGTACACGATCCCTGATTCCCATCACGGTGCGTCATATAACCGGATAATAAGCAACGTCCGGAATAGGCAACACATAAAGCGCCATGCACAAAAACTTCCAGTTCAATATCGGGGCAACGCTGGCGGATTTCTTCAATCTCATCCAGAGAAAGTTCACGCGAAAGGATCACACGTTTCAATCCCTGCCGCTCCCAAAATTTAACCGCCGCCCAATTGACCGCATTCGCCTGCACGGACAAGTGAATATCCATTTCAGGCCACTTATCGCGTACCATCATAATCAGCCCCGGGTCAGACATAATCAAGGCATCCGGCCCCATCGCAATCACCGGCTCCATATCACGGAGATAGGTGCGCACCTTATTATTATGCGGCGCAAGATTGCTGGCAACCAGAAAAAGTTTATTCTGGTCATGTGCCATCAAAATAGCGTCTGCCATTTTTTCTAAGTCGTTAAATTCATTTTTTCTGACCCGCAGGCTATAGCGTGGCTGCCCGGCGTAGACCGCATCCGCGCCATAGGCAAAAGCATATTGCATATTTCTGATCGAGCCAGCAGGGGAGAGAAGTTCAATTTTTTTCATATATTTCAACTACCAATATTTTTGTCTTGGTCTTTACTCAATGCCAACCACATTACTTCGTCTTTCCAATAAAATCGTATCGCGCCATTGATCGTCTAATTTAGCAATCTTTTCTCGTCTACCAATGATTCGAAAACCGAATTTTTCATGCAGCCTCAAGGTGGCTGCGTTTTCAGGGAATATGCTCGAATAAAGCGTCCAAATCCCCTCTTCTTCCGAAGAAAGAATGACCTTCTCCATCAGCTTTGAACCGATCCCCTTCCCCTGCTCATGGGTATCAATATAGATACTCACTTCGGCTACACCTGCGTAAACCTTTCGCGCTGATACCGGGGACAAGGCGATCCAGCCAAGAACCTTTCCATCCTCTACAAAAACAAATCGTGAAAAGGAATGATGCTTTGCGTCCCAATCGTCCCAGGTAGGCACTTCAATCTCAAAGGTGGCGTTCCTCGTTTCAAGTCCCATTTCGTATATCTCAAGGACACGGGGACCATCTTGGTGGGTCATTTCTCTGATTAGATGCATCTTTAAGGTAGGACGGATAGTTTGGATAAGTCACTGCCCATTATAGCCTCTTCCCGCCACGCTCATGGATTTTGGCCTGCTTCCGGTAAAAGAAAATGGGATGCGGCAACAAAGCACATCCCATTAAAAGAGTCCCGAGCACAATCCGGCTACTTCAGCGTCAGCTTGACCCTATAACGATCTTCCTCTGCTTCGCTCTCATAGCCAAAACCACGATACTCGGCGATCTTACCTAAATTGACCGCTTCCTGCTCGCGCTCAACAATCATGGTTAGCTCTTCTGCACTGTAATCATTCAACGTGGATTTAAGCTGGTGCATCGCATCGGGAACGGGCAGATTACGACGCTTATCCATCGGAACGCCGCGTGTATCAAGCACGCCATTCTTTATATTGAGCGGAACACGATATTCAGCTTGCAGACGTTTACTGGAGGCTTGCCAACCTTCCTTGTCCAGATCGCCTGCGCCAAAGAGGGCACAGTGACAGGTGCCGTATTCTTCGATCTCATCGTCGATGAATTTGCAGGGACAAAGCATCTTCTTATCCAACTCAGCGTTGCCCGAAGGTTCAAAGCAGGGGCAGTAACGTTTGCCGAAGGTATCTTCCATTTCAGTCAACCAAATTGACAGGTTGGTGCTCATCATCCAATTGGGATTGAGAGCATAACCCTTTTTGGCGACGTATTTCTCCATCCACGCCTTTTGCTTTTTGATCTGCGGGCGATATTTGAAGAAATCCTTGAAAAAAGCGATCATCATTTTTAACATCTGTATTCTCCTTACTTGCAACATGAAACTTGCAACTTAAAACAAAACAGCCGCCAGCATATGCCAACGGCTGTGGAGAATCACGCTAAATACGAATCATCCACGCTTCCGCTGAGATATGCAGACGCGGCAGGGATGCAGCACGGCATCCCAAGACAAGGCTCAAAGAGAGCGGGTAATGAAAATCATTTTCATAACGGGGATAGTTTTACCATATTTTGCGCATATCTAGAACTGCTTCTTATGAAGGCCCTGTACAACATCAGCTTATCCCGCTTCTCCAAAGCGTAGCAGCAAAAAAAAGTCGGGTTGAAATATTTGTTTTGTGGTTCAGATTATGAAGTATCTCGGAACCTTTGATTTGTATTGTAAATACTTATCTCCGTGAAGCGAAAGTAAATATTTTTCTTCTTTAAGGATCATTCTATGCACCAGAATAAATCCGATAACCGAGAGAACTAATAGCAGCAAATTTTGCAACAACACCGTATATGCGCCAAACATAAGAAAATATGTTAAGAAATAGGGATTACGAGTGAAACCATAAATACCGCTGGTAATCAAGTCTGTTTTTTGGTTTTCAATGACACCAACCCTCCATGAATCCCTTAAATGGATCAGTGATAGCAACGATAAAACTAGATTTAGAATTAGAATTCCCAACGCCAATGATAACGAAGCGTTTTCACTCAATATATGTAGTTTTCCGAAACCTAATTCAAAATAGCTAATCACTAAAGAAAGCATAATGAAAAGAACAAAGAAAACGATTGATATTGTAGCTTCTACGTTCTTTCCACGAATCTGCTTTCCCGTAGTTTTTCTGAGGATTATGTTTTTTAAGGCAAACATTCCTTGGAAAACTACTTGATGTATTACGATTATCCAAAAGTCTCGCATCAGTTTTTCCTCTTTTTCTACATAACGGGGGCGTAAGCGACAAGTGTCACCGACGGTACCAACGCAGGAACTTGAGATCATTCTCAGTTAGTAACTCATTCCCGATTTCGTTGCAGGTCTGTCCACAACGGCGATCTGCGGATTTTCTTATGCCTGATCAAATAGCGAATATCCTTCAGATTATCATGACTCAACTGAAAATAATAGTAGTTTACATATTCCAGAATGCTAAAGACGTATAGCAAATTCGACCAGATTGTGATTTGGAAATCTACATGCGTGGTTACCTTATCCAAGACAAATAATGCCGGGTAAACCACAAACAAAAACAAATTGGCCTTTTTGAAAAAGAAGAAAACTCGATAGGCATATGCTGGCAAGGCCGTCTCATGCTTGCGTACAGCCTCTAACTTCAAATGCCAGTAGAGCACACCTTGCGCAAGCACGACACAAATATTAAACATGCTGACGACATAGGCCTGCCAATCCAAGATTGCTCTAGCCGACAAGACAAAATACAAACAAGCCGGTAAGAAGAAGATATTGAAAAACTCCAAATTGCGCAGAGAACGCAGGCGTTTCATCAACTTTTGTCGTTGCATCCCAAAAATCCTTATGGGTGGCGTGATACTGAATTGAGCATAAACCTTTTTGATAGCAATCTAACAACTTGCCTAGGGGCGGACGGTGAAAGCGGGCATCCCAAGACAAGCTTCAAAGAGAGCGGGAAATAAAAGTTGTTTTCATAACGGGGAGATTTTTTACCATAGTTTGGATGAGATAAAAAAGAATGCGGTGATGAGCGCATCTCGTTTGTTGTGTGTATCAAGTGAGTTTTTGATTTAACGTGTGTGTTACTCACAGGTAGGTGGGGTGAAACGAAACTAATTTTACGGAAAACGTTCGAGCACAAAATCAACTCCTTTTAGTGGTACAAATTCCACCTATCGGGTGTATGCTTTGTTAGCCTGAATTTTGCTCAAGCGTTAATAACTATAACCTACGATATAAAAAATAGAATTAACCTCTTGTTCAAATAAAAGTTGATATTGATTTGGCGAAGCAAAAGTATCATCCCAAATAAGATTGTGTCCAGTTGTATTACGAATCCTTGCAGAAGTGGTGAATGCTGTCAGGAGCGTATTGTCGGTGATCCCTACAAGAATATTTGCAAGTGAGCTTGCAGATGTAGGAATACCTGAGGGGTAAATGGCTTGAAATGTAGATGTGTGAAAAACATCTCCAAGAGTCTGTGTTCGAGTTCCATTATCTTTTGTAGGGAACAGGTTTTTGAGTATTGATTCAAATAATAATGCTCCTGAGAATAGATGAAGGATAAATGGTGCGATAGATCCACCTTCAATGCTTCGCATTTGCAATTCTTTTTGACGCTCTGAATGCTCAAGAAGAAAAACATATAGGGCTGAAATTATTGTACGTTTGGGCGCATCCATAAGTAGAGGACTGACAAACCTTGAAATAAAAGTATCAACATCTATGGGGTTCAGGCCAGAAATCGAGTTGAATCGCGCGAGTTCTGCGGCTAATGTGGAGCGAATAATTTCAATTGTCCGCCGAGCAACTTGCACTTCAGTATTTTGGAGGATTAGAAAATTACTTGCTGGCAGTCGGACCCAATCTTTTCGGGAATTCCTAACATCTTCTGAAATAGCAGCGTCAATGTAATAGAGAGCTTTTTCGAAGTTGTGAATATCAAAAGCAAGCCAAGCCATAATGTAAAAAGGTGTGCCTTTATGAACGTTTTGGTATTTAGGGAAATCATGTGTTAGTAATGCATTAAGAAGTTGTTCATAGACAAACAAACGCTCGTATGGCTGATTTGGTCCATTCAGCACATTGCCAGCTCCGTACTTCTCGAAAAAAACATTTGCTTGTTTCGCATCATTTAAGGGAAGGCTAGAAAATTCTGATAAAGCCTGAGAAATGAATTCATCCAATGTCATATTCATATACCATCAATTCCTAGACAGGCTAACTATGTTTAATACAGCAATCATACTGTATAAACAACTTAATACGTCAATACAAACAAGACTATACAATAACAAGCCTACTCAACCCAATCAAAGGTGCGCGTGACGGCCTTCTTCCAACCTTTGTAGAGATTTGCGCGTTTGTCGTCATCCATCTCTGGTGTCCACTCTTTATCCTTGCCCCAGTAGGCACGCAGTTCGTCGATATTCTGCCAGAAGCCGACTGCCAGCCCGGCTGCGTAGGCAGCGCCAAGTGCGGTCGTCTCTGATACCATCGGGCGGATGACAGGCACATTGACCATATCCGCCTGGAATTGCATCAGGGTTTCATTGAAGACCATGCCACCATCCACTTTGAGCGATTTCAAGGTTACGCCGGAATCTTTCTCCATCGCGTCCAAGACTTCTTTGGTTTGGAAGGCGGTCGCTTCGAGGGTGGCGCGCGCAATATGTCCTTTGTTGACATAACGCGTCATGCCGACAATTGCGCCACGTGCGTCGCTGCGCCAATAGGGGGCGAAGAGTCCGCTAAAGGCGGGCACAAAGTAGATGCCACCGTTGTCTTCGACCGTCTTTGCCAGAACTTCCACATCTTCCGATTTTTCGATCATGCCCAAGTTATCACGCAGCCACTGAACGAGTGCGCCCGTGACCGCGATCGAGCCTTCGAGGGCGTAAACAGCAGGCTGGTCGCCGATCTTATATCCGAGTGTGGTCAGCAAACCCGAAGTTGACGGAACCGGTTTCTCGCCGGTGTTAAGGAGCATAAAACATCCGGTGCCGTAGGTGTTCTTGGCATCACCCACGTCGAAACAGGTTTGACCGAACAACGCCGCATGTTGGTCGCCGAGGTCGCCCGCAACGGGCATCCCTTCAAAGACGCCGTCCAGCGCGATCGGTCCCATCTCCACATGGCCATAAACTTCCGACGACGAGCGGATCTCGGGCATCATCGAGCGCGGGATGTCGAGCAGGGCGAGCAGCTCATCGTCCCAAGCGAGGCTTTCGAGATCCATCAGGAGCGTGCGCGAGGCGTTGGTCACATCGGTGACGTGCGCACCCGTCAAATTCCAGATCAGCCAGGTGTCCATATTGCCAAACATCAGGTCGCCAGAATCGGCGAGTTCACGCGCATCCTGAACGTTGTCCAAAATCCATTTCACTTTGGGGCCAGAGAAATAGGTCGCCAGTGGTAATCCCGTTTTGGCACGTAGGCGATCCTGACCGCCGTCTTTGGCAAGTTCGTTGCAAATTTCATCTGTGCGCGTGTCCTGCCAAACGATGGCGTTATAGATCGGCTCGCCCGTGTGGCGGTTCCAAACCACCGCTGTCTCGCGCTGGTTGGTGATACCGATCGCCGCAATATCGCTGGCGTCAATATTGCCCTTTTTCAGCGCGCCCTTCATCACATCGTGCGTGCGCACCCAAATTTCGAGCGGATCGTGCTCCACCCAGCCGGGTTTGGGATAAATTTGACGATGTTCTTTTTGGTCAACGGCAACAACTTCGCCTTCGTGGTTGAAGATAATGAAGCGTGTGCTGGTGGTGCCTTGGTCAATTGCGGCGATGTACTTTTTCATGGCAAATCCTTTTCCTTTATTCGTTTATCCAAAAAATCAAACAGAATAGCGATCAATCCAAAGAGGAGGATCGTGATCAAAAATGCGTAATCCTGTGCAAAGACTGGCAAAATCTTTAAAACTACCCCAAAGACAACAAAGATGGCACTGAACACAGCAAAGAAGAGAGCCAACCTCCAATGCAATTTCATGCGCTTAAGTGCTGAGAAATCGGGTATCCAAAGCGAAGCAAATACCCCGATAAGGATGAACAAGATTTCCCACCAAACACCGTCAAAAGAAAGCTTGGGAAAAAGCAAGTGAGGAAGTGCTAAGAAAATCGCAAAAGCGATCAGGACGATTCCCAATCTTTTCATCTCAAATCCATTCTCTGCCACCCGCCAGAAAGGACTTCCCGTCCATCGGCTTTTTGCCTGCGGGTTGGATTCGGTCGAGGACGAGGACCCCTTTCGCTGTGCCAATCGCCGGAACGCTCTCGACCGTTAACTTGATTCCGATACCCGGGCTTTTACGCCCGTCGACGTGGGCACGGTGAACCTTGAGCGGTGCGCCCTCCCATTCAAAGAAGGTGCCCGGCCAGGGGGAGAAGGCGCGGATGCAGCGCTCCAGTTCTTCGGCGCTTTGCGAGAAGTCAAGGCGACCATCTTCTTTTTTGAGCATCTTGGCGTAGGTTACGCCCTCTTCCGGTTGGGGTTGGGGTTTGAGTTCACCGGAGAGATATTTTGGCAAAGTCTCGACGAGAAGTTCCGCACCAAGGGGCGCGAGTTTGTCGAAGAGTGTGTCTGCTGTGTCATCTGCCGTAATCGGGAGAGCACGTTTGGAGAGCATATCACCCGTGTCGATGCCCTCGTCTATGAGCATGATGGTGATGCCGGTTTCGGCGTCGCCTGCCAAAATGGCGGCCTGGATGGGCGCGGCACCCCGCCAACGGGGCAACAACGATCCGTGGATATTGATGCATCCAAGCGGGGGGAGTTGAAGCAACTCTGGGCGCAGAATTTGCCCGTAGGCGGCTACCACGATCAGGTCAGGGGCGAAGCGGCGCAGGGCATCCATTGACTCGGCGTCCCGTACGCGGCGCGGCTGAATGGTTGGAATTCCCAACTCATCCGCGATAATTTTGACAGGTGGCGAGATAAGTTTTTTTCCACGTCCAGCGCGTTTATCGGGCTGAGTGACAACGCCAACAACGTTGAAATCCTGTGCTAAACGTTTGAGGGCAACTGCCGCGAAATCGGGCGAGCCCATGAAAACAATACGGGGAGAATTTTTCATAGTGGTATTATACAATCTTCCTAATTGATTTTAAGTAGTATTGACTGTAGAATTGGGCAACTCGTGTTTTATTCATATAATTTAAGGAGATTTAAAAATGACTGAAGAACCAATTAACGCTGAACCCGTTTTCGACATCACGGATGATGATAAGCTATGGGCTTTACTGTCCTATATTTTTGCGCCGGTAGTCTCGATCATCGTTTTATTGATGGATGAGAAGAAGGCACGCCCTTTCATCAAATATCACTCGACACAAGCACTGGCACTTGGCATCATCAACATTGTTCTTGGCACTGTTTTGAGCTTTACCATTGTTTTGGCTTGTGTCCCGTTTTTTATCTGGCTTGCGCTGATTTTCTGGGGCGTAAAAGCTTATCAGGGCGAGTATGTTGAAGTTCCTGTTCTGACCAATTTCATGAAAGGTCAGGGCTGGCTTTAGTTTAGTCGTTTGTCCCTGGCAAGCCCGCACTTTGTGCGGGCTTTTTTCTTTAAGACATCCATCCTCTTGACTTCTCTATCCCTGCCCCGTAGAATAAGAAATGTCTGACAATTTACAGGAATTCGGGAAGAGACTCTCTTTGCAGAGCACCGAAGGGGCAAGTCTGGGCTGGCGAGCACAGATGAAACTCTCAGGTAAAAGGACCCGTTTTCCGCTGTTTTCTCTGGAAAGTTCTTGTACAAGAACACCGACGGGGCAACTTCTGCGCCATGCGCGGAGTGAATCTCTCAGGTTAGGATGACAGAGGCGCGCGACATTTTTCGTGCGCTTTTTAATTTAAATTAACCGCCAAATTCACAAGTTTTAGTCTAAAGGAGAAAGACAAATGAATATCCCCAGCAACTTGAAATACACCAAATCCGATGAATGGGTCGATCTCGAGACCGGCAAGATCGGACTAACCGACTACGCCCAGGATCAACTCTCTGACATTGTTTTCGTTGAAACACTTGCCGATATTGATGATGAGCTGGAAGTCGGCGGCGAAGTCGCTTCCGTAGAATCGGTTAAGGCTTCGGCTGAAGTTTATGCCCCCGCTGGCGGAACCGTGATCGCCGTTAACGAAGCTTTGGAAGATGCACCCGAGACCATCAACAGCGATCCCTATGGGGAAGGTTGGCTGGTACAGATTGAAATCGGCAGCCAGAGCGATGAATTGATGGACGCAGCTGCTTACGAAGCCTACTGCAACGAACGAGACTAGTTTAAACACAAGGGACACAAAGAATCTCTAAGTCTTTCTTTGAGAACCTTCGTGCTCCTCGTGTTTTAAAAAGGAAGAAAATGACCTACATCCCCCACTCCCCCAAAGAGCGGGATGAGATGCTGGCAACGATCGGCGTGGAGAATCTCGAAGATCTCTTCAAAGCCATTCCTGCCGCGCATCGCTACCCCGATCTTGACCTGCCCCCAGCGCTAACCGAAATGGAAGCTGCGGCAGAGTTGAACGAGATCGCTCAAGCCAATGAGACCACCGCTGAGTTGGTTTCTTTCCTTGGTGCGGGCGTTTATAACCATTACATTCCCGCTGCGATTAACCATATCTTGCTGCGCGGCGAATTCTACACAGCCTACACCCCTTACCAGCCCGAAATCTCGCAAGGCACTTTGCAGGCGATTTTCGAATACCAATCCATGATGGCGCACCTGACCGGCATGGATGTGGCGAATGCCTCCCATTATGATGGCTCAACGGCTGTCGCTGAAGCCGTGAATATGGCTATGGCACAGTTCCGTGGCAAGCGTAAGCGCATCGTCATGTCTCAGGGTGTGCATCCCCAATATCGGGCGACGACTGACACCTATACACAATTCTCCGATATGGAAATCGTGGGTACGGAAGCAGGTTCGTTATCCACGCCTGATGCGTTGGCAGAACTGATCGACGAGAATACCGCGCTCGTCATCGTCCAATATCCCGATTTCTTCGGCCGCCTTTTCGACTACACCAAATTGGGCGAAGCGGCGCATGAAAAAGGCGCACTCTTCTGCGTGGTGGCCAACCCAACTGCGCTCGGTCTCTTGAAGACCCCGGGCGAAATGGGCGCAGATATGGTCGTCGGCGAAGGACAGCCGCTTGGCATCCCAATGTCGTATGGTGGCCCTTATCTCGGCTTCTTCACCACACGCAATAAATACGTCCGCAAGATGGCAGGACGTTTGGTCGGCGAAAGTGTCGACTCACGCGGGCAGCGCGCCTTCGTGTTGACCCTGACCCCGCGCGAACAGCACATCAAACGTGAACGCGCCACATCCAACATCTGCTCAAATCAGGGCTTGCTGGCACTCGCTGCGGGCATTTATATGAGCCTGCTTGGGCAAACCGGTATGCGCCACGTTGCCGAACTGTGCTATCACAAAGCGCATTATGCCGCCGAACAAATCGCCAATATCCCCGGCTTTGAGCTTTGCAACGCAGAGCCTTTCTTCCATGAATTTACGGTTTGCTGCCCCGAACCTGTCGCCGACATCAACGCCCACCTGCTTGAGCATGGCATTCTTGGCGGTTACGATCTCGGACAAGATTACCCGGATATGGAAAATCACATGCTGGTCGCTGTAACCGAAAAGAATAGCAAGGAAGAAATCGATGCCTTTGTCGCCGTTCTTGCGGAGGTGAATCATGGACATTAAACTGGATGCCGCCCCGAAGATCGTCGAACCGACCATCTATGAACTTTCCTCTCCAGGACGCGTTGGCGTAGACTTCCCTGAACCAGACGTGCCACGCGCCAAATTGCCGGATGCCCTGTTACGGACAGAGTTGCCCCTACCCGAACTCTCTGAAGTGGACGCTGTCCGTCATTTCGTTAAACTCTCCACCTTCAACTACAGCGTCGACAGCGGTTTCTATCCCCTTGGCTCCTGTACGATGAAGTACAACCCCAAGATCAACGAAGACACCGCCCGCTTACCGGGATTCACCAACCTGCACCCGCTGCAACCGATCGAAACTACACAGGGCGCACTCGTGCTGATGTTCCAATTGCAGGAATGGCTGAAAGAGATCAGTGGATTTGATGCCCTCACCTTGCAGCCCGCCGCTGGTGCACACGGCGAATTCACAGGCGTGCTCATCATGCGTGCCTATCACGAAGATCGCGGCGACACAAAACGCGTCAAGATGCTCATCCCCGACTCGGCCCACGGGACAAATCCCGCCACATCGGCCATGAGCGGATTGAAAGTTGTCCAAATCCCATCCGATGAGCGCGGCAACGTCGATCTCGATGCTTTGCGCGCCGAAGCGGACGATACCCTGGTCGGCATGATGCTGACCAATCCGAACACGCTCGGTCTCTTCGACGAGAATGTCGAAGAGATATGCCAAATCGTCCATGACGCGGGCGGCTTAATGTACGGCGATGGCGCCAATATGAACGCCATGCTCGGCATTACCAAGATGGCTGATCTCGGCTTCGACGTGATGCACTACAACCTGCACAAGACCTTCTCCACCCCGCATGGCGGTGGTGGGCCCGGCTCCGGCCCCGTCGGCGTGACAACTGCCCTAGCGCCCTTCCTACCTGCACCCATTGTCGACATCGTCGAAGAAGAAGCCGATGGCTTACCTCCGCTTTACGGGCTGGTTGATCCGAGCAAGACGGTTGGACGCGTAAAAGCCTTCCACGGGCATTTCGGTGTCTTGGTACGCGCCTTCACCTACATCGCCATGCACGGACCCGATGGTCTGCGCGATGTTTCTGAGTACGCCGTCCTGAACGCCAACTACATCCTTGCCCGTTTGCGCGACACCTACCACGTCCCCTACGACCGCATCTGCATGCACGAATTCGTCGCCGAAGGTCGCTGGAAAGATGCCCCCAACGTCCACGCGCTGGATGTAGCCAAACGTCTGATGGATTACGGCTTCCATCCGCCGACAAATTACTTCCCGCTGATCGTGCACGAAGCGCTGATGATCGAGCCGACCGAGACCGAGAACAAGGTCACATTGGATACTTTCATCGATGCGATGCTCAAGATCGCGGAAGAAGCGCGCACCGATCCCGATTTACTGCACAATGCCCCGCACCCGGAGAACACACCTTTCGGCAGGCTCGACGAAGTCAAAGCTGCGAAGGAATTAGTCTTATGCTGCTGGCTGCCGGAAAATTACGGCGAGCAGTAGGCTGAGTTCAGTAATCAGTTAAGTAGACTTCCGAGGTCTTGTGACTTCGGAAGTCTTTCTTTTAACGGTAAAATGCAGCTATGGCAAAACTTAAACTTGACCTGCACGACATCTACAATCGCGGCGACAAAATAGAATCCGAACTTAATCGCATCATCCAGGAAGCGATTGAGAAGAAAATCGACCTCGTTGAAATTATCCCCGGCAAGGGCAGCGGACAACTCAAGAAAAAAGTACTCCGTTTTCTCGACCGGAAAGATATTCGGGCGCTGTATCACCGTATTGATAAAGACAGCAAGAATTTTGGTCGCATTTTTGTGCGCTTTAAGCACTAGCATCCTATGAAGACTAAGCTTGCGCTCTTTGGGGGCATCCTGCTGCTCCTCACCCCGCTGCTCTTTGGCACATCCCAGGCCCACGCCACGTCCGCGCCGCAGGATTCTTCCGCGCAGGATGTCATCAACGCCGTCAACGAACTGCGCATTGCCAATGGGCTGAATCCACTCAGTGTCCATCCCGCGTTGATGCAAGCCGCCCAATGGGAAGCGAACGCCATCGCAGGCGGTGCGCCCGGTCACTCACGCCCAAATGGTCTTACGCTCGGTCAGTGGCTGATCTCGCTCGGCTATCCGCTCGCGGGCGATCTCTCCCTTGATGGCTACCGCTCCGAAAACTGGGTTGCCGCCCGCAGCGCCGAAGAAGCCATCCAGTTCTGGCTTGGCGACGGGCCGCACACCAACACCATGCTCTCACCCGACCGTAGCGACATCGGCGCCGCCATTGCCGTCAGCGATCAGGTCTACATCGTCATCGAGACTGCCCTCCAAACCAGCAGCGGCGAGATGCAAACCGACGCCGAAGACATGCTGACCGCCCTGCCCTACGACGAAAGCGGCAGCCTCGCACCGCAATTCATCATGCCCGTCATCGTCAGCACCGCCCGCCCCGACGGCGACGTGATCCATAAGGTCGCTTACGGGCAATCGCTCTGGAGCATCGCCATCGCGTATAACATCACCATCCAGCAGATACGGGCGTGGAATAATATCGCCGAGGATGAATCCGTCTATGAAAACGAGATATTGCTCGTGCAGAAATCCGCTACCCAGCCCGTCGATACGACCGTGACCGCGCCTGCCACCGCCGGTGGACATTATCCTACGCCCCCGGCGACGTACACCCCAACCCAGCACCCAAGCATCACACCGTCAACTTCAGCGACCACTCAACCCGAAGAGAAACCTGCCAATCCCGCCACAAACCGCGTCTGGTTGATGGTCAGCGTGGTGCTCGCCTTGATCGTCGGCGGCTGGCTGGCGATGTCGATACGAATGCCGGAAGAATAGCCCCTCTGCCCTATCGGGTATCTCTCCAAAAGGATAAAAAATGCAAACCGAACTCACCCAACCCAGTTCCCTGCTTAACTCTGACGGCACACTCGCCCAAGTCGGTTGGTCACGCCAGCCAATCCTCGATTGCAATCTCGAGAACGCGCGTTTTTACAATCTGCGCCCTCTACAGCGATTTCGCATCAAACGCTGGGATTATTACGCCATCTTCACGCCCACACGTTTTTTCTCGGCTACTATTGCCGACCTAGGCTATGCAGGCAATATCTTCGTCTACATTCTCGATTTTGAGACTGGCGAGCTACACGAAGAAGGTTTGGTTATTCCTTTAGGAAAGGGGATTACGCTTGAGCGCAACCCCACCGACGGGATCGCATCCTTCGCCGACGACAAGGTCTCGCTTGAATTCAAGATCAAGGGCGAGAAAAGGTATCTCAAAGTCGACTGGCCCGATTTTCACGATGGGCGCGGCATTCAAGCCGATATGACACTCCAGCACCCCGCCGAGCACGAATCGATGAATATCATCATCCCGATCGGCGAAAAGCGTTTTTACGACAACACCAAGATCAACTGTATGCCTGCCAAAGGTTATATTCAATATGGCGATCTGCGCGAAGAGTTAACGCCTGAATCCGCGCTCGGCTCTCTCGATTGGGGACGCGGCGTTTGGGAATATCAGTCCTTCTGGAATTGGGCAAGCGCATCTGGTTTCTTGCCTGACGGCGGGACAATTGGATTGAATCTCGGCAAAGGCTTCGGCGACCTGAGTAAAGCAAGCGAGAACGCCATCATCGTCAACGGCCGCGTCCACAAATTGGACAAGGTCGAGTTCGGCTACACATCCGGTGACTATATGCAACCCTGGCATTTCACCGATAACAAAGATCGTCTCAATCTCGTCTTCACGCCCTTCAAAGACCGTACCGCTACGACGAGTTTAGCGATCATCACCAGCGAAGTCCACCAGATGTTCGGACGCTATAACGGG
>JBNKMO010000179.1:0-2449 GCA_050293165.1 Anaerolineales bacterium
AATTTGGTAGAACTAGAAAAATCCCCGCGTACGCGGGGATTTTTCTAGTTCTACCAAATTTTGTGGTTATGTTTTTTAGGCGAAAATGCCCATTAAGTCCCTCGTAGTAACCGCTTCAGCGGTTATTTCTGCATCAAATAAGGGCTGAAGCCCTTACTACAAGGGAGTTTTGAAGTTTTTTTGACTGAACCACAAAATCCGTTAGAAGCAGGGATTTTGTGGTTCAGTGGTGATTAATCTTGTTCCGTAATCAACATGAATTTGGCAAAACGTCCGTGCAAACCGCCGACAAATTTGACGACGTGCATCATTGCTGTCCAGAGCAGAATTCCCGCCAGGATGGTGAGCGGGTATCCCCATGTAGGCATATAGTAGTAAGAGTCATAATTTACGACCATGGGCATGTGGAAAAGCTCTTGCACAATGGGGATTGCGATGCCAGAGAGGGTGAATGCTAAAATTGTGACCAACACAACGAAATATGCTATGCCCAGAACAAATTGAGTGAACATATACACGAGCGAGAACCAGGTGTGTTTATCTTTAAGAAGTTCTTTAATACGATCAATCAATTTTGCGTTTGTTGGCGCAGGGAGCGAACGGCGCGGCATGCGTACACCGAGCAGGGCTTCAACCAGACGCCCTTCGAGCCATGCGATCCCGCGTACGGACAAAAGGAAGAGTAAAGCCACAGGCAACCCAAAGACGAAGATGGATAGCGAGACAGAGAGGGAAAGCCCTGTAACAGCCCAAGTGAAGTAGATGATCCCGGTCACAAAGGCGATAAACATGTAGAATAACGCGCCCCAAGCTCTGGGGTCGGCGTAGATGGCAAAGAAACGTTCGAGGCCAGAGCGTTGCTTTTTGGTTGCCGACCCTGTCAATGCAGGAGCGGTCAGCCGTTCCACTTCCGCATAAGCCGCTGCGGTTTCTGCTGGCGTCCCATATTGTTCGATGATGGCAGGCAATCCATCCGGATCATTCTCCAGCGCTGTGCGCAAATGTTCTTCTGCATCCACGAGCGCGTCTTGCATGGTGGCGCTGTCTACGCCTTGCATCTCCTGCTTGAGGGCATCGAGATAGTCTTCAACGGTCTTATACATGGCTTTCTCCTTCAAGGATATTATCAACAAAATTCTTCATCTGGTTCCATATCTCAACCCAGAGGGTGAGCGTTTCGCGGCCTTCGTCTGCAATTGTGTAATAGCGACGTGGCGGTCCCGAAACCGAGGGCTCAACTTTACTGGAGAGTAAACCATTTTTTTCCAGCGAACGAAGCACGGGGTATAAAGCACCTTGCTTCATCGCGGGGGCGTCCTGTCGGTTATCATCCAAAAATTTGGCGATCTGATACCCGTACATTGGCTCTTCCGCTTGGGAGAGAACACTTAGCAAAACCAGCGAGGCTGTGCCGGAGTTCATCTCCTTTTGAAATTTTTTGGTTGGAATATTTTCTTCAACCATCATAGCTCCTTGTTTTATAAAGCGTTGTTTATTTGCGATTGCTGTTTAGTAATCAGTACTGCTAAGTTCATAATACTGCTAAATTGATAACGTGTCAAGACTTAAAATAAAAATCATCCAATAAGGATGATTTTTATTTTGGGGATAAATTCGTAACGCCCCTGAATTTTGGCTTGTTTAGCGTTTAATGGGCATCTTCTCTACGTTAGCAGTATTTCTTACCCTTCTTCCGGCGTGAAGATATCTTCTATGCTGCACTTAAAGAGCTTCGCCATCTTGAAAGCAAGCGGCAGGCTGGGATCGTATTTGCCGGTCTCGATGGCGTTGATCGTTTGGCGCGAAACGTCCAGTTCCTCCGCCAATTGCGCCTGTGACCAATCCCGTTCTGCGCGCAAGACTTTGAGCCGATTGATCATCGGTATTTCCAGAGCGTCCAGAGTTTGCCGAGCAGCCAGAAGAGTGACATGGCGAACAGGACGACCCCCACGTTGATTTCTGCCAGTCCGGCAAACTGGAAGAGAGCATAGCCGCCAACGAAGATAGCAGTCCCGGCAAAGCCGATCGCGATCGCTTCGGTCTGGATACGGCGCTGCAATTCATCGAGACTGGCGATTGCCATGCCGAGGCTGATGACCAACGCTGCCCAGCCTGCGAGGGGAAGCAGGGCGATCCAGAATTGTTGACTCTGGGGTAGATTTTGATCGAGCAGGTAGCTGTAGCCGAAGCTGGCTAAAAGCATGAAGGCTGCTGCGAAAAGGATGCGACGCAGCAAAGCCATCGGGTAGCGCATCTTTGGCGGTCGGCGGGTGATGCGAACGCCGATCATTGCGCCGAAGGCGGCTCCGCCCAGTAGCCCGACGAGAATGCCGAATTCAAAGCCGTAGGCATATAAGAGACCCATTGCGGCACCTGCTATAGTAGCGGCGAGTATATTTTTTCTTTCATCAAGATTAGAAATATTTTGTTTAACCATTTTCATTTCCTT
>JBNKMO010000180.1:0-11327 GCA_050293165.1 Anaerolineales bacterium
CGTTTCATGGGATACCCTCGAAGCGCACGGCGCCGTTAGCCGTGAAGTCGTTTTAGAGATGGCGAATGGCGTGCGCGAGGCCCTCAAAGCCGATGTAGGCCTCAGCGTGAGCGGGATTGCCGGCCCTGGCGGCGGGATGCCCGAGAAGCCCGTCGGTACGACCTGGGTTGGGCTTGCTACCGCTGAAGGGGCTTGGGCACGCCATTTTTGTTGGGATGGCGACCGCATCCAGAACAAAGCTGATTCCGCTGACGCAGTCTTGCAGATGTTGCTTGAGTATTTGAAAGGCGAACGGGACTTAGACCAAGACTAAGTAGTGGGCTACGCCCTCCTCGCAATGCCGGTGTATTTTCTAATGTTTATTTGATTGCTCCACAAAAATAAGTTAGCTTTTTGGGGGAAAGTTAATTTTAGACGTTCACAAACCGTTCAAGAGAAGTTCCTCTTCGAAGAAAGTGGAACTTCTCTTTTTGTGTACTTATCAGATATGTTAGTTTTTATAGTACTTAAGTCATATAAAATAATGCGTATTGTTCGCTTACGAGAGAAAGGAAAACTCCCTTGTTCAAAAAATTCAAAAAAGAAATTTTGGCTATATTCTTTGTGATCTTGCTTTGCTGTATAACCGTTATTGTTGTGGACAGTTTCTTTCTGCGTGAGGAGGGTGACCACGTTGCAGAAGTGGAAGCCGTAGATGATGCTCATTTTGCAGATGGCTACATCGAAGTGGATGCTTATGTTGGTCTGGTCGATCCGGTCAATCAGCATATGGTTTTGGAATTGAATTTTATTCCGCATGGTCGCTTCGATGAAGGCGATGGCTTGCTCTCAACACCCTTGGATGTGGAAGTCAGCAGTATTGCAGGCGAAACAATCTCCTTCTCAGCCGGGAAGCGTATGTACCCCCATGAAGTGGATATTGCTTTCTACGAAGGCGAAGCGGAGATGTATCCTTTTGACCAATATCGGGCCCTCTTCGAGATCGTCGTTACAGAAGACTTCGATAAAGATGGACATTGGCACAGTGTTCCGACCGAATTGGATTTCTATGGCGCCCACCATGGGTATGCTTTTCAAGATGAAGCGCTGCCTGCCAGCACGCATGGCTATTTGGGTTATGACATCCACCTAAAGCGTTCGCCTTTGGTGCTTGGTACCGCTCTTTTCTGGATGGGCACGATCTGGGGGCTGACACTCATCAATATCGCGCTCTTTATCGGCGTTTTTATCGGACGCGTCAAAGCGGACTTTGGTCTCTTCGGGTATATGAGTGGGTTCATTGTCGCGCTCTACTTTTTCCGCGATATGTTCCCGGATATCCCGCCCTATCTTGGCGTGTTCGCAGACTACATGTCCATTTTCTGGGCGATTCTGGCTGCTGCCGCCATTGCGAATGTTGTTGCAGTAAAATGGCTAATTGCTGTTTTCAAAGATGAAGACGGTGAGCCGGATTCGATCTAACCGTTCTCTGTAAAAGCAGGCTAAGACTACAAAAGTCTCGAAGACTTTTGTAGTCTTTTGCTTTACAGGGAACAAATTCTCTCCTTCGCACGTCCTAAGAGCAATAATCACTCAATTCTCTGTAGGAGGAGAAAATGTCCACAAAACGAATTGCTTTTAGTCTATTTATGATCGCCGCTTTTTTGTTGGGGGCTTGTGGTGGGGGCGCTGCTCCTGCTGAAAAATCGCCAGTCTCCGAACCTTGGGTAGAGGAGCCCGCCGCTCCCGCTGAAGAACCAGCTGCTGAAGAATTTTATAGCGAAGGGGAAAGCTATGGCAACAGTGCGGGGCAATCCGCTCCGAGCGGGGCACCCAGCAGCATGGACAGTAGCCAGCCCCAATCCAAGCGCGGTAACGGGGATGATCCCACCGATATGTTCTTCGAAGATTATGGCACCAATCCAATCATCGACACCGAAGACGATCATCTTTCCACCTTCGCTCTCGATGTTGATACCGGCTCATACACCATCATGCGCAACTATCTCAATGATGGAAATCTCCCTCCAGCTGACTCAGTACGTGTTGAAGAGTATGTTAACTACTTCGATCAGGGCTACAAGCAGCCCTCTGCGCGCCAGACCTTCAGTATCAATCTGGATGGCGGCCCTTCACCCTTCACGCAGACCGAACGCTACGATATGCTGCGCGTTGGCATCCAAGGGTATGATGTGGACGAATGGGACCGCAAGGATGTCGCGCTGACCTTTGTGATCGACGTTTCCGGCTCAATGGATATGGATAACCGTCTTGGCTTGGTGAAGCGTTCGTTGGAGTTGCTCGTGGAGCAGATGGGGCGCGGGGATACGATCAGTATTGTGATCTATGGCTCAGATGCACGTGTCGTCCTTGAACCAACACGTGGTTCCGATCAAGGAGAAATTCTCTCGGCAATTTACAGTTTGCGCCCCGAAGGCTCAACGAATGCGGAAGCCGGTCTCAAGCTGGGTTACAAAATGGCGATGCGTGCCTACAACCCGGATAGCGTCAACCGTGTCATCCTCTGCTCGGACGGGGTTGCCAATGTTGGGCAGGTCGAAGCGAGTCGCATTCTGGATGAAGTCGATGGCTACGTTGATGAAGGCATCACGATGGCGACCTTCGGTTTCGGCATGGACAATTACAATGACACCCTCATGGAGCAGCTTGCCGACAACGGTGATGGTTTCTATGCCTACATCGACGATGTCGACGAAGCACGCCGCCTCTTCGTCGACGACCTGACCGGCAGCCTGCAAACCATCGCACTGGATGCCAAAGTGCAGGTTGATTTCAACCCGGACGTGGTCTCACGCTATCGGCTGGTTGGCTACGAAAACCGCGATGTGGCGGACGAAGACTTCCGCGACAACAGCGTGGACGCGGGCGAGATCGGTGCCGGGCACTCGGTGACGGCTTTATACGAAGTCAAGCTCTTTAGTAATGCTCGCGGGCGTGTAGCTACAGTGCATCTGCGCTGGGAAGACCCCGATACGCACGAAGTGGTCGAGATGGAAAAGGATATTTACGCCAACGATTTCGAGCGCGACTTCCACGATGCCGATCCCTACTTCCAACGCGCGGTTGTTGTCGCTGAGTACGCCGAAATTCTCGGCGACAGCTACTGGGCGGAAGAGAGCAGCTTCGACGATGTCTATGCTGAAGTGCGCTGGCTGGAAGAATACTTCGCCCGCGAAGACGATATGCGCGAGTTCGCTGATCTGGTCAGGAAAGCTGATCGAGAGATGGGGTGGTAAGGGGTCTACCACAGAGCGCATAAAGCGCACAGAGTTTTTGAGAAAGAAAGAGAAAGACCTGACAGGTTTTGGAAACCTGTCAGGTCTTTGCTATAATTGCTAAAACCAACTTGCGGTGGGATGCCAATGCCTGAAACCAAACGAAAACTGAAAGTCTTTCTCTGCCACGCATCGGAAGATAAACCTGCGGTGCGTGGACTCTATCAACGCCTTAAGGCTGAAGGGTGGGTTGACCCTTGGTTGGATGAAGAAAAACTTCTTCCTGGGCAGGATTGGGATTTAGAGATTGAGAGGGCTGTTGAGGAGGCAGATGCAGTTATTGTGTTTCTATCCAGTAATTCTGTTAGCGAGGAAGGTTATATTCAGCGTGAATTACGATTTGTATTGACGATTGCCGACTACAAGCCTGAAGGCACACTTTTCATTATTCCTTTTCGTTTAGATGAATGCCCCTTGCCTAGGCGTTTAAAAATATGGCACTATGTTGACTTTTTCCCAAAAGAGCGAGAAGTTTGGGCCTATGATAGGCTGTTACAAAGCTTGCGAGTGCGCGGTTCTAAGAAATTAGCGGATTATAGTCAAGAGAAAGTTTATCCAAGGAGAGAAAGAGAGAGTTCTGCGAACATACAGCTTGAAAGTAATCAGTCTGTGGAAATTATTCTTAGGCATCCTGGGGCTCGCAAGGGAGAAGTAATTCAGTTCATTCATGAATCTACAAATCTTAATTTAGAGGAAGCAAAGGAAAGAATTAATACATTTGGTGGTATGAGATTTTCATTTGAAGATAGAGATGTTGCAGAGCAGGTTAAAGAGATGTTCCATGCGAATGGAGCAATTATTGAAATTATTGATTTTACTAGCACATCAGAGTTTATACTGATTCTTAAAGATGCAGGGCGAAAGAAAATAGCAGTTATCAAGCTTATTCGCCAGCTTACTGGTTTAGACTTGGTAGAAGCGAAGAAAATCGTAGAGACCACTGGAGGGCAACTCATTTCTACTTATGATCCAGATTACGCTTTAGCTGCTAAGGTCAGATTTCAGGCAGCAGGGGCAAAAGTTGATATTATTCAAAAATAATTAAGATAGAAATGTGTTCCCATAAAAAAGCGGATGCTAAATGGCATCCGCTTTTTGCCTTTTTATCCTAATCTTGCCCTTTCCTCCTCCACCACTTCCTTATCCAACTTCTTAAACAGCGGACTCGGCTGATTGAACGCCGCGCCAGGCTTCAGTTCGCTGGCTTTCCATTGCTCACCGTCTACACCTTTGTAGCGCAGGGCGGTATGGGTGCCGAGGGCATCTTCGATGGTTTCGACGAATTGTTCGCCGAAGAGCGGTGTTTCGTAGCCGAAGGTTTTGTTCAGGGCTTCGCTGGTGAAGGGTAGGAAGGGTGCGAAGATGGTCTTCAGCGAGTCGATCGCACGCAGGGCCGTGTAGACCGATTTGGAGGCTTCGTCTCTGGCTGCTTTGAGTTCTTTCCACGGGGCGGCGGTGTCGAGATATTTGTTGACCTCGGTTGCCAGTCGCATCGCTTCATTCAGCGCAGAGCGAATTTTGACGGCTTCAAGCAGATCACCGACCGAGTTGAATCCGGCGTCGATGGTGGCAAGCAATTCCACATCCTGAGGGCGAAGCGTTTCCACATCCACGTCAGGAATATGCCCCTCCCAATGTTTGTAGCAGAAGGAAAGCACGCGGTTTGCTAGGTTCCCCCAATTGGCGACCAACTCGTTGTTGTTGTGCGCGACGAATTCTGCCCAATCCCAATCCGAGTCTTTGCTTTCGGGCATATTGACGGTCAGGTAGTAGCGCAGCGCGTCGGCGTCGTAGCGTGAGAGCGCATCGCGCCCGTAGACCGCCCAATTGCGGCTGCCGCTAATCTTTTTGCCTTCTAAATTCATGAACTGGTTGGCGGGCACATCGTGGGGCAGGGTCAGTTTGTGCGGCTCGGCTTCAGGCAGGCCGCTGAGCTTGCTGAAAATTGGCGGGAATTTATCGCCAGCGCCCATCAACTGGGCGGGCCATAGCGATGTGTGGAAGAAAATATTATCCTTACCGATGAAATAGAACTGGCGCGCTTCCTGTGTCCACCAGGCTTTCCAGGCATCGGGCTGACCGATCACTTTGGACATCTCGATCGGGGATGAAAGGTAGCCGATGACGGCTTCGAACCAGACGTAGAGACATTTGCCATCCCAACCTTCGACGGGCACGGGGATGCCCCAATCGAGATCGCGGGTGATGGGACGCGGCAGCAGCCCCTCGGCTTCGATCTTGCCGAGGCTTTCACCCAGCACGGTATCGCGCATGTGGCCGGAGCGCTCGCGCAAGAAATTTGCTACCTTTGGTTCGAGTTGGGAGAGATCAAGATAGAAATGTTCCGTTTCACGCAGTTCCAGAGAGCCATCGCCAGTTTTAGCTTTGGGATCGATTAATTTAGCGGGTTCCAGCACGTTACCGCAGGCATCACATTGGTCGGAGCGAGCACCCTCTGTCCCGCAGATATAACAGGTGCCTTCCACGTAGCGGTCGGGCAAAAAGCGTTGAGCATTGGGCGAATACCATTGCATCGACTTTTTGGCGAAGATATGACCGTTTTCTTTGAGCGCCAAAAAGATGGCTTGTGAGACCTTGAAGTGGTTATCGGTATGCGTAGTCGTGAACATATCGTAGCTGATGCCCATACCCTGAAAGAGTTCCAAGAACCCGTCATGGAAGCGTTTGTAAACTTCCTCGTTGGTCAGGCCTTCGCTTTCCGCACGCAGGGTGACGGGGGTGCCGTGTGAGTCCGTACCGCTGACCATCGCCACATTGCGTCCTTTCAAGCGGTGGTAACGAGCGATAATATCACCGGGTAGATGCGAGCCAGTGATATTCCCGACGTGAATTTCGGCGTTTGCGTAGGGCCAGGCAATTGAGATAAGGATGTTTTCGGTCATGATCTTCTCCGTAAAATAATTTCGAAACACAAATTTTGTTCTGTGAATTTTGGGCGAACCCACGTGTTCGCCCCTACGATTGAATAATTTTGTAGGGGCAGACCTATGTGTCTGCCCTTTTGTGCATTTGTAAAAATTCAACAAAAAAAGGCTGCCCAATTGCGTGGACAGCCCGAAGAGTGTGCTTGCGGTATTTAGCGCGCAGCCTCCAACACTGTCCGTATGAGACAGGGCATAGCCATAGGCATTTGGCCTCGTGTTTTGGAGAAAGTTGCGTTCATGGGCATTAGTTTACTATGGGCGGGCGTTTGCGACAACCCTAATCGAATAATTTTGGGCTTTGAAAAGTGCATTGCACCTTTTAGTCTTTCTCTGTTTCAAAGTCTTCGTGAGAAAGGTGCGTTGCACTTGCCTGTGATCTAAAAACTAGTCACTCAATAATTTCAACAATTCTGAAGGTGACGAAGTGACCGCTGTTGCGCCTGCCTCTTCCGCTTTTCTCTTCATCTTCTGGTCTACTTTGTCGGTGTAGAGATAGATCGGAACATCGGCGTCCTCTTCACGGATCAGGCTGGCCAGTTCAATACCGGCCTGGCAGTTATTCAATTCGCGCCCTTCATGCCGACAAGAGTCGGAGATGACGCAGTCGAATGAACCATGCTTGAAGCGCTCAACCGCTTCTGTGGTATTCACGGCGGAGCTAACGGTGATACCGGATTTTTGCAGTGAGGCGATCAGCATGGCATTATTCTTGGGGTGGTCATCAACCCACAGGATAGAAGAAATATCATCGTCAAGATCAATTTCCGGATAAGAACCCTCGTCCATTTTTTCGGCGCGAGGATGCTCACGCATCTCTTCAAATGACGGAGTGGCTTCCCGCGCAGCGACGGTAGTGGGCATGGTTTTTGCCATTGCTTTTGGCGTATCGCCTTCAAGCTGACGTTGGATATCGTTGACACGCGTTTGCAAGTCTTTGATCATCATCGCTTGCTGTTGGCTGAGTTCATCCATGCTGATTTCCATATCACCGATCTTGACCTGGAATTTGCGTGTTTCACTCGATTTGATCAGCGCCTGAATATTTTTGCGGAAACTGAACAAGATGATGATGACAATGATCGGCCACAAGATTGTGGCAATACTTTCGACAATGCTGGCAATATTTTCCATCTTTTCTCCAATGTTGAGATAACGGTGACAAGCCCAAATTGCGAGCGGTGCGGCGCTAGAGCAGATCTTTTAGCCCAGCAAAAGGCGAGGCCAGCTCGTCTTCATCCGGTTCTTCTTCTGGTAATTCCTCATGTCCGCAGTCGCCGAGATTTAAATCTGCGCCGCAAACCTGGCAGAGCCCCTGACAATCTTCCTTGCAGATCGGGTTGATCGGCAGGTCAAGTAGCGCCTCTTCGCGCACAAATCTTTCGATGTCGATCTGGGCATTTTCGGGCAGCAGGAGTTGTTCTTCTTCTCCCTCGATTTTTTCACGCTTAAAGAGGTAAAGCTCGGTCATTTCCCAATGCAGGCGATGCTCGTAAGGTTTCAGGCAGCGCACGCATTCGAGTTCGAGATTGCCTTCGAAAACACCTTGCGCCAGCAAGCCCTGTGGCGTGCGGCTTACGGTGACTGTGCCGTCGAAATGGCGCAAGCTGAAATCTTCAGCGAATTCGATCTCGTCGAACTCAAAAGGGAAGTCATGGTGGTAGCCAATAGATTGGGGTAAGAAGAAGCCCAAGTTTAAGCGGAAGGGATGACGTGGAGTGTTCACGGGGTTTTCCTTTAGTGGGGGATGTTGTGATTTTAATCGATTCGCGAGGCAGACGCAACGCGCGTAATTTAGGCTGGCTTCCGTTTAACGGCAGCTTTCTGGTTGACGAGGTAGATACCGGTTAACGCCAATACACCGCCGACGATTTGGGGGACTGTGAGTCCTTCGCCTAAAATAACGACGCCCAAAATAGCGGTCACGACCGGTTGCCCCAACAAACTGACCGAAACATGTGATGCACGCAAATGTCCGAGTGCGTAGTTTATCAATAGCCAACCGATCACTTGCGGCCCTAAGCCCAAGCCGAGCAGCGCAGCCCATGTTTGGGATGAGAAGCCGCTCATTCGCTGCTTCGTCAATAGGGCGATGGGGAGTAGCGTGAGCGCCGCAGTCGCTGTGTAGAGCGCGCTGAAGGTGAGCGTGTCGACGCGTGTGCGTGCTTTTTGCGTGGAAAGCATTACGCCCGCGTACAGGAAGCTCGTTGAGAACGCCAGCACATCGCCAAGGTTGAGTGCTTCACGGCCGAGCTTGTCTATGCCGAGAATGATGCTCATCCCGAGTAGCGCCAGCACAAGCCCTGCCCAATATTTTTTTGTCAGTTTTTCTTTAAAAAGGATGGCTGCGCCCAAACCCACCCAAACGGGAGCGTTATTAGAAAGCAGAGTTGCCTTGGCGGCAGTGGTCATCAGAATGCTGGTATTCCAGAGACCTATATCTGTGCCAAAGAGGATGCCGCCCAACAGGATGAATTTCAGGTTGTTCCAAATGGGTAGTTTAACGCCCTTATTTTTGTAAAAAAAGGCAGGCAACAACACGGCAGATGCGATTGCCACGCGGTAAAAGCCGGAAACAATGCCGGGTAAATTGGCAAATTTTACCAAAATGGCAGAGGTGCCAATAATAAAAATCCCTGCCACCAAAGCAAGGTAGGCAGGGAGGGTTGCTGATTTTTGGTTTTGCATAAATCCCTTGTAATGGGAAATTAGATATCTCGGTTTGTTACGTATTCGGTCAGTTTTTCAAGCGCGATACGTTCTTCGCTTTTGGGCTGTCCGTTTAGGCTTTCGAGCGCGTCGGCTGCATATTGCTTGGCTTCTTTGAGCGCAAGTCCAATCGCATTGCTGGTGCGGATCGATTCGACGAGTTCGGTCATTTGCTGGGTGTTATGGTAGTTGCCCGTTAACAAGGTTTGCACGTTTTTGTCTTCGGGATGATTCTCAACATAGTAGAGCGCTGGCAAGGTAACCAATCCATGCAGGAGGTCGCTGCCAACCGGTTTCCCGACGGTGGCTTGTTCGCCTGTGAAATCAAGAATATCATCCACAATCTGGAAGGCGGTGCCTAGCTTACGGCCGAAGATGCGCGCTTTTTCGTTCATCTCTTTGTCTACAGGGCTGATAATCGCCGCCCCGTGTGTGGAAAGTTCGAAGAGTGAACCAGTCTTGGCATAGATGCGCTCGTAGTAATTCTCACGGCTTACCAAACCGCGGCTGTCGAACATCTGCGTCAGTTCGCCGTTGACCATAATCGCCAGCGTCTCGGCAAATTCTTCCATCACGCTCAGTGAGCCGGTTTGGGCCGCCAGTTTCGCAGCGCGCGCAAAAACAAAATCGCCGGTTAGCACGGTGGCTGCGGGAGTCCATTTCGCGTTTAAGGTCTCATTTCCGCGGCGCATTAGCGAACCGTCGATCAAATCGTCGTGTACGAGTGTCGCAGTATGCAACATCTCGATCGCTGCCGCGAGTGTGACCAGCCGTTCAGGGTCTGCTCCGAGCATATTGCCGGTCAGCAAAACCAAGGTGGGACGGACTCGTTTTCCGCCAGCAGCGAGTAGGTTCTCAAAGGCAACCCGCAGGTCGGGATGGCGTTCATCCGCCTGGGCGCGCATTAGCGCTTCAACTCTTTCTATGGTTGCCTGAACAGGTTTAACAAAAGTAGACGTACTCAATATTTCACCAACTAAATAACCGCGCAGCGTTTGCGGAAGTGATTTCCGCGACTTCTGCCGGAGTTTTTGCATGAATTTCGGCGACTTTTTCTGCCACATAAGCCACATAGGCAGGCTCGTTGCGGCGCCCACGTTTTGGTTGGGGCGCAAGAAAAGGCGCATCGGTTTCGATCAACAAATGCTCCAATGGAATAGATGCGATCACCTCGCGGCGCTGATGTGCGTTCTTGAAGGTGACAGGGCCTGTTACGCCGAGCATGAAGCCTAATTTGATGGCTTGCTCTGCTGTATCCAGCGTGCCGCTGAAAGAGTGTAACACGCCCGGATGAGATGCCAGCGAATGCGCTCGCGACCTTAGGCTTGCTACCCAGTCCCCGAGCAGGGAGAGCAGGTCTTCAGTGCAGTTGCCGTGCAGGGCATTTTCTTTTTCGCGCAGATGTAACACAACAGGCAGATCAAGCTCTTCTGCTAGTGCAAGTTGTTCACGGAGTATCTCGCGTTGAAGGTCGTGCGGAGCGCGATCCCAGTAGTAGTCCAGCCCGATCTCGCCGATGGCTTTAACGCGTGGGTTTTGAGCGAGTGTACGCAGTTTGGAGCGTGTATCCTCTGTCCACGTCAGCGCATCCGTCGGATGGATGCCTATAGCGGCATATACCGTGGGATGGGCATCCGCCAGTTTGACGGAGGCAAGACTCGTCTCAAGGGTGATTCCGGGGACAAGGATGCGTGTGATACCGTTTTCTGTGGCACGCGCGATGACCTCGCCCCGGTCGTCGTCGAATTTATTAAAGTACAGGTGACAGTGGGTATCTGTTAAAGTCACAAGTCACAAGGTACAGGCTGCAAGTTATTCGATCCCTGCAATTTTCAAGCCATCTTGTAAAATGGCTTGTACTTTGTCTTCGTGCATGGTTTCGCAGTAGACGCGGATGATCGGCTCGGTGCCGCTGAAGCGGATGAGGAGCCAGCCGCCATCTTCGAGACGGAACTGGAAGCCATCAACGGTGACAAGTTCGGTTACTTTCAACCCGCCAATGGTTTCGGGGTTGGCTGCGAGAATGCTGTCGATCTTGTCTTGTTTGTTACCTTTGAAGGGCGTGTCAATACGGTTGTAGAAGTGTTCGCCGCCGACTTTCTCGAAAAGATCTGCCAGTAATTCGGTCGGTTTTTTCCCTGTACGTACCATCAAATCGAGCATATAGAGACCGGCCAGAATACCGTCGCGCTCGGGGACGTTGCCACGGAAGGCGTAACCGCCCGATTCTTCGCCGCCGATCAGGGCATTGGTTTCAGTGAATTTGGGTGCAACATATTTGAAGCCGACGCCAGTTTCGTAAACAGGTACGTCGTAAATTTTGCCCAATTTGTTGAGCATGGTGGTGGTCGAAAGAGTCTTGACGATTGCACCGCGTTCGCCGCGCACTTCGAGAAGATAG
>JBNKMO010000181.1:0-3813 GCA_050293165.1 Anaerolineales bacterium
GAGTTGCCTGCGCCGACGATAGCGACGTTTTTGTCCAAGTGGATTGATTCGGGGTCACGGGTGAACTGGGTCAGGAATTTGATAGCACCGAGCACTTTGTCGGTTTCGCCTTCGATCGGCAGGTCACGCGATTTCCAGGCACCGATGGCAAGATGGATGTAGTCGAAGCCATCCGCTTTAAGTTTCTTGATGTCGATCTTCGGGTCGCAGTTCAACTCGAACTTTGCGCCCATCTTCTTGACGAGTTCAACATCATTTTCAATTGCTTCGTCCGGCACGCGGTAATCGGCGATGCCGTGTGTGACCATCCCGCCGATCTTGTCGGTCTTATCGAAGACGGTCACGTCGAAGCCTTCACGCCCGAGGAAGTAGGCGGAAGATAATCCGGCCGGGCCAGCGCCGATGATCGCCACTTTCGCATCTCGATGGGGCACTTTGGGCTCGAGTTTGCTCATTACCTGGTCAAAACCTCGTTCGGAGGCAATCCTCTTCAGGTCACGGATGCGTACGGTCTCTTCATAATCGTTACGCACACACTTCAACTCGCAAGCGCTCTCGCAAATATATCCGGTCACAAAGGGCATCGCATTCGACGAAATGATCAGCTCATAGGCTTCCGCAAAACGTTCTTCGGCGATGAGCTGGATATATTCCGGCACATCCTGATGGACGGGGCAAGCCACGACACACGGGGCGACAAAACAATCGAGTAAACCGAGTTTTTGATCGGTCTTCATCGGCTTCGACGGTTTGGCTTCCTTGTGATAGCGCTCGTCTTTGATGGCATTCGCAGCCACTTTTGCGAGCCTCTCCAGATCAATTTCTCTATCTGGCTGGGATGCCATCGGGCTTTCGAGAATATTCGCCAGTTGATAAAGGCGAGCGTAGCCACCCGGCTTGAGTAAATCGGTCGCCAGTGTGATCGGCTTGATACCGCTTGTAAACAGATCTGCGATATTGAAATAGGTTGCGCCACCTGAGTACGAGATGGCAAGGTCGCCGTTAAATTCTTGCGCGAGCTTGTTGCATAGATTAACCGTCAATGGGAAAAGTGCACGTCCGCTCATGTACATCTCGCCAGTCGGGAGCCTGCGTCCATCGTTGATAACGGCGAGCGTATTGGTTAGCTTGACGCCGAAATCGACGCCGTTTTCTTTGGCGAAGGCCTTCAAGGATGCGATCATCTTGACCGCATCGTCATACTTCATATCATGCTCGAAGGATTCGGGGTTCATCTCGATGTGGTCAAATTCCTGCTGGTCGAAAACATTGCGGACGTAATCGTAGCCGAGCAAGGTCGGGTTCAGCTTAACGTAGGTGTTGACCTTCTTCTCAGAAATGAGATAGCGGCAGATCGCCTCCTGTTGTTCGGGCGGCGTGCCGTGCATGGTCGAGAGGGTGATCGAGTTGGAGATGTAGGGGGAGATGCCATCCACAAAGGCGGGATCGCTGATATTTGGTATATCACCAGCTTCGATGGCGGTTTTCAGGTCGGTAACGCATTCCTGAAAAATCTCGGTTTGTGAAGCATCTTTTAGCCCTTCAATAAAATTGTCGATCTTGGGTGTCTTGATGCCTTCAAGGTCATAGCCGACGCTCATATTGAAGATGAAGCCGCGCTCTTTGAGTTTGGAAAGTCCGAGCATATCCTTGAGAACATGAACAAGGAACCAGCCCTTCACATACTCTTCAAAGGCTTCCGGCACGCTGAATTCAGTTGACCACTCGGTGTTGTAGCCCTCATCGGGGATGTCGATGCAGGGCTTTTCGATTTCGAGTGAATCCAGAATTTGGACGGTTTTCAGTTCGAAGAAGCGACCACCGGTTACATACGAAACAGCCAAATTCATCGCCTGCTGGGTGTGCGGGCCCGCAGCGGGGCCAATGGCGGTTTCGCACTTCTCGCCGAAAATCTCAAAAACGGCTGTATCTTTCTTGGTATAAAATTTACCTTCGGGGATAGAAAAAATGCTCTTCTGGTTTTTGTACTCTTCAACCATCCAGCGTAAAAGGTGCTTAAATTTAATCGGGCGCATTACATCACTCATGGTCTCTCCTTGTTTACAAAAAATAAGAGTTTTGCATTCGAGAACTGCAAATGAACAACCTTACTATTCGCATTCTTCCCCCATTTTCTCTGACATGACGTACAGAGAGAGAACTTACCTGGTGAATGAGAGATTGATTTTCTCAGCAACCAATTCTAAATCTTCAGGTAAATCCAAGTCAAGTTCGATTGAAGCCAGCTCGCAAATCTCAAGATGTGCACCAGCATCGCGTGCCTGCTGGCAGTGACGCTCAAAAGATTTTTCACCATAATCGTAGCTAATGAGTCCGGACGGCGAAACGAGCAGCGCATTCGTGCCATTTTTATGTCTGTCTGGTGTAATCACAACGACACGCTGATGGCCTTTTGCCGTATCAATCAGTTTTTCTATGTCTTCTTTGGAGATTAATGGCAGGTCTGCAGGCAGAATCAAAACACCATTGGTTGTGTACATTTTGGCAACAGCGGTAGCACGCTTTAGAGCGGTATTCAGATCAGGTGCGCCATCTTCGCGGATGGTACGTGCGCCAAGATCGTGCGCAATAGCGAGCGCCTTCGGGTCACGACTGACAACTAGGATCGCCTCTACCTTGGCTGTTTCTTTTAATGTTTCTATCGTATGTTTAAGTAATTGGCTATTTAATTCTGCGCGCTCATCCTCATTCAATGTATCTGCTAAACGAGATTTTCCACGCCGTAATGGTTTTACAGGCACGATTGCCCAGATTGTCATGAATGGCCTCTTAGAACAAAGTGTCGATAAAGTCTAACACATCTTTTGCCAACCGACGACGCCCAGCCTCATCTTTCATAATGCTATTTGTCGTCATCGTTTTGATGTCTAATGCTTCGATTGATTGTATGCTTTCAGTATCAACTTGATCGAAGATAAATCCACTTAGCAAGCCCTGATAATGTTTTGCCACAGCCAGCGCAGAAGGTTGGATTCCCAACTCCTGATACATTTTTGCTGCAGGACCTTTCAGTGTCTGCCCGCCAATAATTGGAGAGATGGCGACGACAGGCTTCGCTTCGCACGCGGACTTTATGCCTGTTACCGCTAAAATGGGATCGATACTGACCCAGGGATTGGATGGGCAAAAGACGACCGCATCGGCTTGGCGGATGGCTTCGAGAACGCCTGGCGCAGGGTGCGCTTTCTCCACCCCGTCAAAGCGGAAGCCCGTTACACTTGGTTCACAACGTTGATGGACGAAGTACTCCTGAAAAGCGAGTTCGCCCTGCTCTTTGGTTGCCACCATTGTGTAAACGGGATCATCCGTCATCGGGATGATTATGTGTTCCACACCCCATGCGCGGCAAAAATCTTGGGTAATGGCAGAAAGCTTGTCGCCGCGTTTGCGCCGAAATGTTCTCTCCAGATGGGTGCCGAGATCACGATCACCAAGCCGAAACCAGGTTTGTCCCCCGAGCATCTCGATATTTTCAAAAGCTTGCCAAGTCTCATCCACACGTCCCCAACCTGTGACAGGATTCGCTAATCCAGCCAGCGTATAGCAGACGGTATCAAGATCGGGCGAGATGGCTAAGCCAAGATGTTCAAAGTCGTCACCAGTGTTGACGATGATGGTCAGGTCTTTTGGGTGAAGCAGTTGCGCGAGACCATGCGCGAGTTTTGCGCCGCCTACACCGCCTGCCAAGGCTGCAATTTTCATATCTTGATTTTATCGTGTTTTGGAGAAAGTGATGTAGACGATTACTCTACGGAGAAGAGTTCCACGCGGTTGCGCCCCTTGCGTTTTGCG
>JBNKMO010000182.1:0-9904 GCA_050293165.1 Anaerolineales bacterium
AATAGTCCTTTGGTAAGCAACTACTCTCCACTCCCTAACAAATCGGTACCATCGGATTCTGCTCACCTTACATTGAGGTTAGATATTGAGCTTGTTTTAAATCTCCCTCCGAAGAAAATTTCATACACTACGTCTTATGTGAAATCAAAAATTGACAAAACGGGAATATCCTCCAAGATATAGGTAGGCAAACCAACCAAGGAGAATATTCCCATGCAGAGTATATCAATAGAAGAAGTTTTCACCGTCATCTATTTTATCGTTGATGAATGGTATTTATCAGTTGGTCAACGCCTTCTAAAAGGCAAAGCTGGCCGGAAGCCACGATTTACTGACAGTGAAGTAATCACACTGATGTTGACACAAGATTTTATTCCTTACCCGGGAGAAAATCAGTTTATCGGCTATGTTCGAGCAAACTATTTGGAACTCTTTCCGAAACTGCTCACACAGAGTCAATATAATCGGCGTGCTCGCAACTTACGTTTACTCGTTGAAGAAATGCGACGCACGTGGCTGAATGAATTAGGGCTTCTTTCTGAAGTTGATCTTCTTTTAGACACAAAACCTGTTCCTGTGATGGGCTATAAACGGAGTAAAAAGCGCAGTGATTTTGCTGGCAGTGCCGGTTATGGCCAGTGTTCCAGCCGCAAGATGAAATATTTTGGCTACAAATTGGTTTCTCTTTGTACTTTGAAAGGCATCCCGCTTGTTTATGAGCTTGTGCCTGCCAATACAGATGAGCGTTTAGCCGCAGAAAGTGTCTTGTATCGTTTACGAGGCTGCAACATCTACGCAGACAAAGGATTTATTGGCGAAGACTGGCAAGAAAAGATATTTTGGCGAACAGGTAATCGCATCTTTACGGCTAAAAAAGAGAATCAACACGAGCAAAATCCTGTTGAATTCGACCGTTGGCTTAACCGCATCCGAGAAAGAATTGAAGGTGTTTTTCATGAAGTCCAAAACACTGGCCGAAATATAGAGCGATTGTTAGCCAAAACGGTTCTCGGAATTGCCGCGCGTGTTATCACCAAGATGACCAGCCACTTGCTTAAATTTATCTTACGAAGACGATACCAAATTGATGTGCAAACTTTTACGCAATTTACCTAATCGATTTCACATAAGGCGTACACTATATTCCGATTGGGCATGTTACGTTTTTCAAACACTGTAAACAATTCTGTATCATCATAAGGAATTTCTCTATGAAAACAATTCATCTTGCCATTTTGGAATTCGGCTACCGTATATTTTGCAACTGCCTTGCGATTACATCCTAATGAACCAGGATTGACGTAATGTCTCTCTCCTGTGATATCGGTTGCTTCATGAGCATGACCAAAAAATACAACATTAGCCTCAATACCATCAAATATTTGATCTAAATCGGATATTTTTGGTTCTCGGATTATTCTTGCATAACTCTGCCCATTATTTGAAAAGCCATAGTGTTGAAAACGGACTTTTACGCCTTGAATATCACGATCAATAATCTGTTTCCATTTTGATATTTGCGATTTTCGGTGCTCGCCTAACTGCTGGTGAATCCATTTATGTTGCTGTGTTTCACCAGTAGACATGGGTGTGAGTTTTTTAGGCAGAATGCCTTGTAGGTAATACTGTTCGTGATTGCCAAGAATGCAGGTTAGATTTGGTGTATCAAATATTAAGTCTGCACATTCAGCAGGTGATGGGCCTATACCGATTGCATCGCCAAGGTGATAGATAGCATCGCAATGCTCGCCTTGAATAGCTGTCAGTGCCGCTTTTAATGCTGGCAGGTTTCCGTGTGTATCAGTGATTACGGCTATTTTTGTTGAATTCATGCCCATTACTCCCTGCTTCTCATTCATTCTCTAATAAATCGGCAAACTATTGTCCACATCCTCCGCCCACTCATTGATCCCACCTTCGAGATTCTTCAGCTTGCGGAAGCCTGCGCCGAGCAGCACTTTGGAAAAAAAATATTGAAAAGTGACAGTCACCTCCGCAAGCCTCTTTGGTTTGGCGCTTATCCCGTCAGTAGGGGGTAGATCGTTGAAGATGTTCTCAAAGGTGACTGTCACTTCCGTGTTAAAAAGAGCAGCCCTTCACCAAGTGACTGCTCTCTACTTTCCACTTTCTACTCTCTATACCTAATAAATCGGCAAACTATTATCCACATCCTCCGCCCATTCATTGATCCCGCCTTCGAGATTTTTCAGCTTGCGGAAGCCTGCGCCGAGCAGAACTTCGAGAGCGTGCAGGGAGCGGTTGCCTGTGCGGCAGAAGATGACGATCTCTTGCGCGGTATTCAATTCCGAGAGACGGCTGGCAAGTTCGCCGTAGGGGATGTTGATGGAGTTTGGCAGATCAGAAATCTGCTTTTCATGGGGCTCACGCACATCCAGTAAAACGGGTTTAGATTTTCCTAGAATTTCTTTCAATTCAAGTGCGCTGATGTCCCATTCGGAGGGCCATTCTTCGGTATGATGTCCAGGGACGCCGCAGAAGGCTTCGTAGTCAATTAACTCGGTGATGGTCGGGTTCTCGCCACAGACAGGGCATTTCGGATTTTTCTTTAGATTGACATAATCAAAGGTCATGTCGAGCGCATTATAGAGTAGCAGTCTACCGAGCAGGGACGAGCCGATGCCAAGCAACATCTTGATCGCTTCGGTGGCTTGGATGCTGCCGATCGTGCCGGGCAGGATGCCCAAAACACCCCCGTCCCCACAGGAGGGGACGAGATGCGGTGGTGGCGGGGCAGGGAAGAGACAGCGATAGCAGGGGCCATTTTTGGCGTCGAAAACGCTGGCTTGCCCGTCGAACTGGTAGATTGAGCCGTAGATATTCGGGATGCCGAGGAAAGCCGCCACGTCATTGCTCAGGTAGCGGGTCGGGAAGTTATCCGTCCCGTCGATGATGATGTCGTAGCCGGTCGCGATCCGCATCGCATTTTCAGCGGTAAAAGGTTCGTTATGGGCATCCACTTGGATGAACGGATTCAAGCCCAACATCCGTGCGCGTGCCGAGTCTACCTTCAGCTTACCGAGTGTTTCTTCGCTGTGGATGATCTGGCGTTGCAAATTCGACGAATCCACGATGTCATAATCCACAAGCCCGATGCGTCCGATCCCTGCGGCGGCAAGGTAGAGTGAGATGGGTGAGCCGAGCCCGCCCGTGCCGATGATCAGTGCGGAGGAGGCTTTCAGTTTTTCCTGCCCGCTCAAGCCGACTTCGGGGATGAGCAGGTGGCGCGAGTAGCGCAGAAATTCCTGGTCAGTGAGCGTGGTCATTTAGCCTCCTGAAATGCTGGCGAGAATACGCAGGATGTCGTCGTCTTTGAGCGGGGTGTCGAGGCCTTGCAGGTCTCTGATGTGGCTTTCGCCCAAAATGATGTTGACGAACTTTCGCATTTCACCTTTTTCGTCGTAGAAATGGTCGTTTAGATCGGGATACAGGTCAAGGAGCGCGGTGAGTACATCGCCTGCGGTCTTGCCCTCGAGTTCGAGTTCGCGCTTGCCGTCGGTGTGCGGGCGCAAAGGGGTGGGGATTTTGATGATTGGCATGGGGTGATTATAGCCCTTTTTGATTTACCACAGAGAGCATGGAGTTTTTCTGTGTTTTTCTTTTAAAACTCTGTGTGCTCCGTGATCTCTGTGGTGAGATTTACTCGATTTTAATTTCTTCTTCAACAAACTTGCTTCGATCTTCCAACAACCGCCATGCGCGCGTATCTGTTGCCTTGCCTTTCTGCACACTGGTAATTAGGTAGATGAAAAACGGATGCGCGCGTTCGCGGTCGGTTTCGGACGGCTCATTGGGATGGTTGGGATGCGAATGATACGCGCCGACGATGATGAGTCCCATTTCCTCGGCTTTGTCGTCCGCTTGCATAATGTCCAGCGGAGCGACATCGTATCGGTGTCGCCGCTCGGCCTCGGGTTGCCACGCGTTGGGAACGGGGTGCAGCGCTTTGACAATGGTTTCGTTCCCATCCTCGCCAAAAAGGAAGCCAACCCCTTCTTCAGGGTAGGTTTCTTCAAGGTGACGATGGATTTCGTCGAGCAGGGTTTGTGTAATGGTTAGCATGATTCAAAGCGTTCAGTCTCTGAGCGGAGGGTTGAACGAAGTGAAGCCCGTAGTCGAAGAGCGGCGTTTACAAATATCGTCCTTCGACTACCGCTTCGATACGTTCCTCGAAAAGAACTCGGAACTACTCAGCGTCCGGTCAGAAACTGGATTTATTTCCAAAGTTCTTCATTGCTCAAATATTTATACCCCGCATCGGGGAAGATGGTTACGACTACACCTTTGTCCAGCTCTCTGGCAACCTTCAAAGCCGCTACAGCCGCCGCCCCCGAAGATAGCCCCACAAAGAGACCTTCTTCGCGTCCCAAACGAGGCACCATCTTATAGGCTTCTTCCGTTTCGACTTCTACGATGCGATCATGGACATGGGCATCATATATTGCAGGTTGAATGGCACTCGCCATGTGCTTCATCCCCTCCAGCCCATGAAAGGGTTTGGTTGGCTGCCCACCGACGAGCTCGATATTTGGGTTTTTCTCTTTGAGATAACGCCCGGTGCCCATCATCGTGCCGGATGTACCCATCACAGCGACAAAGTGAGTCACTTGTTGGTTGCTCTGATAGTAGATCTCGGGGCCTGTGCTGCGGTAGTGGGCCATCCAGTTGGCGGGATTGCTGTATTGGTCGGCGTAGAAATATTTGCTGGGCTCTTTTTCTGCCATCTCTCGAACGAGCAGCATCGAGCCTTGGGGGCCTTCTTCGGCGTCGGTCAGGATCAACTCCACGCCCAGCGAACGCAGAATGGCGATTCGCTCTTGGCTGGCGTTTTCGGGCAGCGCAAGCGTGACGGGGATACCCATCACTGCGCCGAAGGTCGCATAGGCAATACCCGTATTGCCAGATGTCGAATCAAGCAGGCGTTTGCCGGGCGTTAGGTCGCCGTTTGCGATGGCGGTTTGGATGATATTCAGTGCAGCACGGTCTTTAATCGAGCCGCCGGGATTAAACCATTCGGCTTTGGCAAAAACGCTTACAGACGGTGGCAAGCCCAAGGTCACGCGGCGAAGCGGCAGCAGGGGGGTGTTTCCAACGTGGTTAGTCAGGTTATCCACGTGTAAATCCAGTTTTTCAAGGGTAAGTGTATTCATTATTTTCTCTTTCGGCAGACTACAAAAATCCTAAATATTTTTGCAGTCTCATATTTTTAAATAAAAAACAGCCAACAGGAAATAAAAAAGACAGTGCGAAGCGCACGCAATTTTTTACTGCGAGGTTCGACCACTGTCCTTTATTCGTTGGCTGTTTTTTATAAAAGGACGGTGGCTACAAACCCCGCCCCAGACACGAGCAATAATTCATGAGATTTCCTATAGAGTTTTGATGTTGTGTTATTCTACCAATCTTGTCTTATTTGTCAAGCCGAGTTTTGGCAAAAGCTTTTTCTTCCCAGAAAACGCGACTGCTGACCAGTAGTGCGGTGGCGATACTCAGATCGAGCACAGCAACGCTGAGTAGAAAAGAGAAATTTCCGTGCGAGAGACGCGAGAGCATCACGCCAACTGAGATCATGATCGTGAGCATTAAAAAAAACATGGGGCGATAGAATTGCCAGAATTTGGGTTGTTCCAACGCTTCGATGCGTTTCAGGTTTTTCTGACAGCTTTTACGGAAGATAAATTTGGCTTTCAGGCTGCCGATAACAAGCCCCAAAAAGATCGAAATCCAGACCCAGGTGGATGTTGCGGCGAGCGCGTGCGCTTCTGTAAAAAGCTCGCTGGCTTTGCGTACCATCATCACCCCGCCAATCAACCATACAGATACGGCCAGGAGTTTAAGCGTACGGTGAGATGTGCTGAAGAATTGAGATTTGGCTATGGTAATCATAGTCCCAGTGTAATGGAGATATGTTGACAATCATAGTCAAGTTTACGCAGGTTTTCGTTATTATTTTTTCAGGAAACGTTGATCGGCGCGGGCATCCTGAACGCTTTTGTTCGCCTTCGCTATCCAGCCTGTACGGATATTTTCCGCGTCCTCGAACGTGGGAATAAATGGTTTCAGATCAAGGAGCGGAGTCCTGTCGAGAACATCGACCTGCTCAATCTGGATCCGAGCGTCTTTTACGCTAATTAACTTAACGAGCGACAACCCAATCGGATTTGGTCTGCTGGGCGCGCGCGTGGCAAAGACGCCGTGTGGCTCAGTGTCAAGAAAGGGGATAACGGTCAACTTTGCGGGGCGTGCCTGATGGAGATGATAGATCAAATAGATGTGCGAGAAGCCCTCTAAATCCTTCAGCCCTTCGATAAATTCAGGATAAATATCAATGTGGCCTGCTGCGCTGTTTGCGCTGGTCGGCTGGATGGGCATCCCGCTCAATTCCGTAAACGGACTGTGGATGATGCCAATGGGGGCGTAGGTCATTTGCATGAGTTATTTAATCCCAGAGTGGAGGAAGCTTTGGATGAATTTGCGCTGGAAGATTAGGAAGGTAATGAAGAGTGGGGCGATCACCATCAGCGTAGCCGCGCTTAGCAGCGACCATTGCGCTCCGATTTCGCCAAGCTGGGTGAAGCGAACGAGACCAGCGGTTAACGGACGAGCTTTGTCGCTGTTAGTGATGATGAGGGGCCAGAGAAACTCGTTCCAGTGCCATGTTGCGGAAGAAAGTCCAAAGGCAACCAATGATGGGATTGCCGGTGGCAAGTAGATGTGGAGAATGAGCTGCCACCAGGAACAGCCGTCGATGACGCCTGCATCCACCAAGTCACGCGGCACGGCAAGGAAGGCTTGGCGCATCAGGAATGTCCCGAAGGCAGAACCAAAGTAGGGAATGGCGATGGCAAGACGAGTGTCGAATAATCCCATTTGACGGATGGTGGCGAAGTTCGGTGCAAGCAGGGCGGATGTAGGGATCATCATTTGGAGCAGGACGAAGAAGAAAATCCAGCGTTTACCAAAGAATTCGTAATTAGCGAAGGCAAAGCCTGCCAAAACGATGGTGATAAGTTGCACGACGAGAATAAGGACAACAACCAGGATTGTGTTGACGTAGTATTGCCCAAAAGGGGCCAGCGACCAGGCATGAGTGTAATTCTCGAAGGTCAGGATGCTGCCAAACCAAACGTCGCCGCGACTAATCGGTTCCGTTGCCGGGCGAAAGGAAGCGACAATTGCCCAAATAATTGGCGCGGACCAGATTAAGGCGATGGCGATTGAGAAGATATTGGAAAGCCATTGCCAGATTTTTTGAAGGAGTTTTTTGGATGTGGGCATTTACGCCTCCTTCTTTTCGGATGTGACAAAATTGGTGATCGTGAAGGCCAGCAGGATGATAATAAAGATGACCGTGATCGCAGCCGATGCCCCGACATCTTGAAATTCAAAACGCTGTTGCCAGAGATCGAAGAGTAGAACGGAGCTGGCACGGCTTGGGCCGCCGCTAGTGAGCACAAAGATATGATCGACGGTGCGAAACGAGTCGATGAAGGCAATAATGGTGATAAAGAGCGTGGTGCGCCGCAGGAGCGGGAAGGTGATTTTCCAAAGTGACTGCCAGGCGTTGGCGCCATCCAGTGCGGCGGCTTCATAGACATCTTCGGGTAGGTTTTGGATGCCTGCGAGGTAGAAGATCATGTAATAGCCAGAGTTTTTCCAGACAGCGACGATGATGACTGAGAGCAGAGCAAGATCGGGATTGCCCGTCCAGTTTTGTGGACCGCTGTAGCCTAGGAATTCAAGGGCTGTGTTGAAAAGTCCGTAATTGGGGGTGAACAGGAACATCCAAATGGTCGCTGCGCTGACCATAGGCATTACCATGGGGTGAAAGAATGCCAGACGCAGAAAACCAACCATGCGGACTTTGCGGTTGACCATCAAGGCGAATAAAAAACCCAGGAGAATGCTGATGGGGACAGTGCCAAGAATATAAAGCAGCGTGTTCTTAATGATTTGGATGAAATAGGGATCGGAAAAAAGATCGGTGTAGTTGCCCCAGACAATATAGGTTGGCTCACGGAAACGAGCGATATTGAGGCGTTGCTTAAAAAAACTTTGGTAAATTGAAAGGATGACAGGCCATGCTGTAAAAAGTGCGACAAAAATGGCAGTTGGAAAAATCAGTAAATAGGGGAGAGGCTTGAAACGGGCGGGTTTGACAGCTTCTTGGGACATGGCTTCCCTTTCAAATACGGTCAATAGAATGTCTATCAAATAGAGACGTGGTAATTTGCCACGTCTCTATTTTTACTACAAAACTTTTTTACTGGCAGAAATCGACGAGTGCGGCTTCCGCTTCGACTTGGGCGGCTGCCATTGCATCGGCGGCGCTCATTTCGCCATTGATGGCGCGTTGGATGTAGTCGTGGAAGATGCCGCGTACTTGTCCGAGATTTTGGGTGGCCAGTTCGGCGCCGGCATATTGCAACGCATCGCGGGTGGCAAGTGCTTGCGGGACTTCTGCGGTGTAGGCTTGCATCGCTTCGGTGTCATAGGCGCTAAAACGGTTGGCAATGTAGCCGGTGTTGATGCTGTAGTCGGCGACGTATTCAGGGCGAGAGATGAATTCGACAAATTTCCAGGCTGCATCTTGTTGGGCTTGGGGCGCGCCGCTCATGATGTAGAAGTTGCCACCACCAGGAACGCTGGCGTAGGAGCCCTCTTCTTTGCCCGGGTAAGCCATCACACCGAGTTCAAAATCGGATTGAGCAAGGAGGCCGGTTAAACTACCAGATGAGTGAGCGATCATAGCTGTTGCGCCGCTGGCGAGATCAGTGGTATCGGTTCCCCAACTTGCTTGAACACCGGCAGGCATTGCGCCATATTCAGCGGAGAGATCAATATAGAACTGCACGGCTTCAATAACTGCCGGGTCGTCAAATACGACGGTGCAGTCATCATTTAGGATATTCTGCCCTGCGCCAATGGCAAGTGGTTGGAAGAGCCAGTAGGGCCAATCGGATGAGAAGTGCAGACCCCAATTGGTTGTGTCGCCTTCAGTAACAGTCAAGGCTTGGGCGGCTTCGGCCCAGGACTGCCAGCTTGTGGGCGGTTCGATTCCGGCTTCTTTGAACATGTCGGCGTTGTAGTACAAAACGACGGCGCTGCGCTGGAACGGGATGCTCCAGAGCTGGCTATCATAGTAGGAATTTGACAGGAAGGCGGGCAGGAAGTCGTTGACATAGGCGTCACCATTATCCATCGAGGCGACATAGCCGTCCAGCGGGGCGATGTAGTCTGCGTTGATCAGGTCATAGAGGGCGGTTGCGAGCATCACTGCCAGAGCAGGCGGTTCGCCACCACCGTCGATGGTGGTTTGGATGGCAGTTTGTACGTCGCCGTAGCCGCCAGAGAAGACTGGCTCAACAGTAATATACGGATATTCTGCCTGGAAGTCGTCGATATATCCTTGCAGGATGGCTGCGATAGGCGCATCAACGGCAACAGGGTAGAAGACTTGGAATGTTACAGGCTCCATTGCCTCTTCTGCGGGTGCAGCTTCTTCTTCAGCGGCAGGTGCCTCTTCGACAGGGGCTGCTTCTTCCGCAGCAGGAGCTTCCTCTACAGCAGGCTCGGCAGGGGCTGCCGGGCTGCAGGCAGCCAAAAGGCTAAGAATGAGCATGGCGATCACACCTACGAGAAACACTTTCTTTGTACGCATATTTTTCTCCTTTTCTCCTTTGAGAAAATTGTTAATTCGTGCGGATCGTCCGCACAATATTTAATTCCACAATATCCGATTCGAAGTAAATTTTGCTGTAACTGACCGCCTGATTGTCCACGGTATAAATTGTGGAGCGGACGCTCAGCACAGGTGTACCAGCTTCCTTATCAAGGTATTGTGAGATTTCATGGGGGAGTGCCGCAGCGCGAATATTCGATTGGA
>JBNKMO010000183.1:0-7513 GCA_050293165.1 Anaerolineales bacterium
GAAGGGATCGACACACTCGTCATCGAACGTGCTGCCCTCGGTGGGCAGGCTGCCACAACCCAATGGCTGGATAACGTCCCCGGCTTCTCGGAAGGCATTTCAGGCGCAGATTTCTCCCATCAATTGCGCCTGCAAGCCGAGCGTTTCGGTGTTGAATTCCTTCAGGCGCAGGATGTAACCGATGTCCACAGCCATGAAAATTACCGTCACATCACCACCGGCGACGGCAGCAAATACACCGCCAAAACCGTACTCATCGCTACCGGCAGTCGCTATAAACATCTCAACATCTCCGGCGAAGAAGACTATATCGGCGCGGGCATCCACTTCTGCGCCACCTGTGACGGCCCCTTCTACAAAGGGCAGGCCGTCGCCGTCATTGGCGGCGGCAACAGCGCCACCGAAGAAAGCATCTTTCTGACAAAATTTGTCGAGCACGTCACCTTGCTGGTACGCGGCGACAAACTCAGCGCCAGCCAGGTGCTGCAAGAAAAACTCCTTTCGCACCCCCAAATTGATGTGCGCTTCAATACCGAGCCCGTCGAATTTAAGGGCGCAGAAAGCAAACTCAAAACTGTGGTTATCAAAGACAGGAAAAAGAGAAAGATCGAAGAAATTCACCCCGCAGGTGTTTTTACTTTCATTGGACAAAACCCAAACACAGGCTTTCTTGCCAATGCTGGTGTGGAAACGAATGAATGGGGCTTCATCGTCAGCGGACACGATCTCGTCCACGATGCACCGCGCCCGGAAGGGTACGAATCGCGCGACCCAATGCTGCTCGAAACCAGCATCCCGGGCATTTTTGCAGCGGGCGACGTGCGTGCCACCAGCACCAAACAGGTCGCGTCAGCGGCGGGTGAAGGCGCGACGGCAGCCCTGCTAATTCGCGAATATCTCAAAACGGTCTAGCATGGCAAAATTCTTTTCTGGGATTTTCCTACTCCTGCTGCTTTCCGCTTGTGGGCAGAGAAGCGCGTCTGCGACTCTTTCCCCCACCCCAACAGAGCGGATCGCTCCCAGCCCTGAACCTGCTACCGCTATGTCAACATCCAGCCCGGTTCCAACAGAGACGCCGCAACCACAGCCCGAATCATCCACCGCCAACGCCGACGTAACCTACGTCCGCGCCGTCCAAGCTGCCGACGGGAGTTGGACGTTCCATGTAACGGTATCTCATCCAGACACGGGTTGGGACGACTATGCCGATGGCTGGGATATTCTTCTTTTGGACGGAACCCAGCTCAAAATCCACGAGAGTGACGTGTTCACCCGTCTACTGGCACATCCCCATGTGGACGAGCAACCCTTCACGCGCAGCCAGAGCGGCATCGCCCTCCCGGAAAATGTGATGCAAGTCATCGTCCGTGCCCACGACATTGTGGACGGCTTCGGCGGAAAGGAGATCATCGTTGATCTCGAAAAGAATTCTGGTGAGGGCTTTGAAGTGAGCAAAAATGATTAACGCTCATATTGTCGAGCAGTCAAGTGCATCACCAAATATTGTCGCTCACGTTGTTGGGCACATCAATAACAAGTCATTAGGAGACGAACAATGAATAATAACGCTATAGAAAAATCTCTTGAGATGAAACTAAAACTCGAAAAAATCTCTTTGGCACAGCTACAAGATGGCATCACCGAATGCTTTGTCATTACCAACCGCAACTTTTTGCAACAACGCATGGGAAAAACTACACCTACCGACGAGATAGATGCGACAACGCGCGAATTGGTGGCACAAGTATTTGCTGAAAATAATGTAACCCCGTCTTATGCAAGTGCGCAGGATATGCGAAAGGCTTGTCAGGTTCTTGATGGTCAGCTTGGCTTCGAAGCAAATCCGAATTTATCGGAACATCATCAAGAGATTATCGACTTTCTCTTCGAGAAAGCGGCGTAATCAGGAAGATAGAACGCCAAAGGATCCGCATGACTAAAAAATACGACGTAGCCATCATTGGCTCGGGCATGGGCGGCTCAACACTGGCTTCGATTTTGGCACGTCAGGGCTTGGACGTGATCGTCTTTGAAGCCGGACAGCACCCTAAATTTGCGATCGGTGAATCGACCATTCTCGAAACATCCGAGATGATGCGCGCTTTGGCAAAGTTTTACGATGTCCCTGAATTGGCCTATTTCAGCTCGGAGAATTATTTTGATTATGCAGGCACAACGCACGGCGTAAAACGGCATTTTGGTTTCGTGCATCACGAAGTTGGCAAGAAACCAACACCGGAGACCACCCTGCAAGCGATCATCCCCAAAGAACCCTATGGCCATGAACTGCATATTTACCGCCAGGACAGCGACTCGTTTTTGACATCAGTGGCGATCTCTTACGGCGCGATAGTTTTGCAAAACACGCCTGTCGCGGATGTGGATTTCAGCGATGACGGTATCACGATCATGACCGCAAAAGGCGCGACTTATGAAGCAGATTATGTTGTCGATGCAGGTGGTTTTCGTTCGCTGATTGCTGAGAAATTCAGTCTGCGCGATTTTGACCTACAAACTCATACGCGTGGCATGTTCACGCACATGGTGGATGTGCCCTGCTTTCATGATGTCAGTTTTTCGAAAAACGAGAACGGCGTGCCTTTCCGCTGGTCGGAGGGAACGCTACATCACCTCTTCGAGGGCGGCTGGTTGTGGGTCATTCCTTTCAATAATCATCCCGAAGCGACTAACCCTGTTGTGAGCGTGGGGCTTTTGCTCGATCCACGTGTCCACGCGCCGCGCACTGATCTTTCACCCGAAGCTGAATTTAACACGTTTATCGGTCAATACCCGGCTTTGAAGCGGCACTTCGAAAACGCCAAACCAATTCGGGGCTGGGTGCGTGCCGAGCGTCTTCAGTATTCATCCAAACACGTTGTTGGGGATCGCTTCGCCCTGCTCGGTCACGCGGCGGGATTCATCGATCCGCTTTACTCAAAAGGGCTTTATGTCACGCACATGACGATCATGCTGCTCGCCGATCTGCTGCTGAAGGCAAAAGAGACGGGCGATTATTCATACGCGGCTTTTGAGGCGCTCGAAGAGACCACGCTGGGGTATATCCAAATGCACGACCGCCTGACGGCGAACTCGATCAAATCGTGGTCGAATTACAAGCTCTGGCGCGTTTATTCGGTGCAGTGGCTGCTGGGCGCCTATCTCGAATATCTGATGCTGAGCATCACGCGCATGCGCGCCAAAGACCGCGACGAGTATATTGCCCTGCTCAAAGATAATCGGTTGGCAGGCGGCGGGTTCGAGGGCTTCTTTGAAGTCCAAGGCAAGGTGGATGCGCTTTTCGACGCCGTTGACCCCCACGATGAAGCCGATGTGGACCGCATGGTCATCGAGGCAAATGAACTCTTGCGCGGGTTTGAATGGCTGCCCATGCCTTTTACTGCCATTCTCGATGGCAAAAATCACCTGCCCAAAAACAAATTCCGCCTGACACTCTTCAACAAGGAGGATGGCTTCATGGGGGGCGGGGCGTATAAAGAGCATTTCTTCGGCAAGATGTCGCTGCTTGAGTTGGGCATCAAAGGTGCAGAAGACAAACTCTTTTATGCACGTGCCTATCTGCGTTGGCGGCGAAAGAAAGACGCACGCTTGGCCTGGCATAAATAATGTTCGATACCTACCTTCGCAACGCCAAAGACCGCCTCGCCGAGCCGCTCGCACGCCGTATGAAATTTCTCTCCCCAAATGCGGCTTCCGTGCTCGGTGCACTGCTGGCTCTCCTCAGCGCCTTTTTTGCCGTCCGCCAACTTTATCTGTGGGGGTTAGTATTCTGGCTCATCAGCCGCGCCTTTGACGGTTTGGATGGCTTGCTCGCACGTCTTCATAATAAGCAAACGGACTTTGGCGGATATTTTGACATTATTCTGGATTTTGTCGCTTACGCCGCCGTCCCGCTCGGATTTGGGCTTGGTGCGGCCTCTCAAAATGTGTACGTGGCATTGGCGATTTTACTTTCCAGCTTCTATGTCAACAGTGCCTCGTGGATGTACTTGGCGGCCATCCTTGAAAAACGCGCTGCCCGCGACCCCGAAACGATGACGACCATAATCATGCCCGCCGGTTTGATCGGCGGCTTTGAGACCATTGTTGTTTACTCGCTCTTTTTCCTTTTACCGCAATACTTGTTACAAATCTTTATCAGTTTCAGCGCTCTGATCTTTATCACGGTCATACAACGTTTGACTTGGGCAAAGAAAAACTTATAGTAGAGGTGACTGTCACCTCCAAAATCACATAAGACTATCATCTAACCCATACAGGGATATGCGCCAATCGCAAATCCATCGAATAGGTGACAGTCACCTGCACATATTTTATAGGTATCTCATGTCAACCATCAAAAAGAATCAAATCGCTCCTGACTTCACGCTCCATTCAACAGAAGGAGAAGAAATCTCCCTCCAAAACCTGATCCAGCCCGCAAACAACGTCGTGCTCGTCTTTTTACGTCATCTTGGCTGAATACCCTGCCGCGAGCATGTGGCACAGTTGTGCCAACACCAGGATGAATTCAAAAAACGCGACACACGAGTCATCGTTATCTCTTTCGGGACACTGCCCGCCATCCAGGAGTGGATGCGCGAGAACTGTGATCATTTCACTGTCCTGCTTGACCGTGAACGAGAAGTCTACAACGCCTATGGGCTCGAAGTCTCCCTTTGGCGAGCTTATCATCCTCGCATACTCTGGCTCTATGCCAAAGCCATCCTCGCTGGGCAAAAGCTGCACGCCTCACACGGCGACGATACCACCCAACTCGGTGGTGATTTCATCATCGGCAAAGATGGCAAGCTCAAGCTGGTTTATCCCAGCCACGACCCGACCGACCGCCCCCCGGTTGAAAATTTACTGAAAGTTTTGGATATATCCGAAAAAATGCTTGGCTTACCCCGGGTTTAAAACGCACGCCCAGCAGGTCTACCCCTCCATTGACCGTTGAAAGAATTGGACGGCTCATGGTTCCGACGACATATGCCGGGGTGCGTCGTTGAGAATCTCCAAAGTCAAAAATCACATCCATGCAACCATCTGGAAAAACGCGATGATGACTAAATGCGGGCTCGGTACTCACGCTGGTGATTGTCCAGAAACATTCTATATGGTCACGCAGGATATGCCTTGGTTTGAACTGGTTATACTCAATTGAGACCCCAGATTCCATGGGCTTATTTTACAATATTTACACTGCACAAATCCTGTGCAAGGGACAGTACCAAAGCGCTCCTTTTCCCTAGTATGCCTATAATTCTTTCATACTCTGACGCTACGTCAAAGCCATCCTTGCTTGTTGAAGATTTACTTAAGGTTTTAGATCAGCACTAAAACGGGTAAAATAGCGCGGACTTTATCATTAAAAGGAGAAAATATGAAAACAGAAAGTGGTTTGGAATACACAGAAAAAGAAGCCGGCACAGGCGCAGAAGCCAAAGCCGGAAAAATGGTCAGCGTGCATTATGAAGGAAAACTCCTCGATGGCACCGTTTTCGATAGCTCTTTTAAACGCGGCAAACCGATTGATTTCAAATTAGGTGTCGGTCAAGTGATCCAAGGCTGGGACGAGGGCATCGCTCTGATGAAAGTCGGCGGCAAAGCCACGCTCACCATCCCCCCCGAACTGGGATACGGCGCACGCGGTGCAAGTGGCGTGATCCCGCCAAACGCGACTTTGATCTTCGATGTTGAATTGGTTGATGTGAAATAAAGAAAAAGTTCTCTCAAGAGAGATGGACTGAACACGCCTAATCCCTTTTCGGATGGACATACTAATTTAAACGAAAGCCCTGCTCGTGCTAATAATCACGGACAGGGCTTTTTGTTTTTCTTACGGTTTGCGTTAGGTGCGGTGGGTGGGACGCGCTGACTCGCTCGACGGGTAGAAAAATATTCGGGACGAATGCTTGAAAAGCCGCACCGCACCCACCCGTCCAGTCCACGCTTTGTTAGGTGGCGTTTTGTTAATCATAACCTGATTTTGAGAGTGCTTCTTGTATACTAGTTAATAAGTCATTGCAATTCCATGTGGTTTCTGAGTTTTGCTTTTTCACGTAAGGAATGAGACGACTTTCACATAGGTCAGTAAAGACTTTAATTCCTTCATCTTGCTTGCCTAATAAATACATATCTGCGAGATATGACGCATAAATGCTGTTGAATTGACCTTGTCCCCATGCGTCATTGTCTATTGCTTCCAACCAGTGTTTCGAGTCTTGTTCAATTAAATCAGGATACTCTTTGGTAACACTTATAAATTTTTGACCATTGTAACGGAAAATCTTGATTGGCGAGAACGCGCTATCCGCCCCTGCGCCACCGCTTTCATAATGGAATGCTTCATCTTTTCCAACTATTTCAGGAATACCATCTTTTTCTATATCATCCCATCTATCAATACTTGTGGCGCGAAATCCTATTTCATCAAAAATCCTGTATTCATCTTTGGAATTATCATAATCAATTGCCAATATTGAAACATAAAGTGTGTTTCCAACTGAATAAGAAGAAACCAAATATTCTTTTTCGCCATCATTGTCAAAATCGCCATACCATTCAAGATTTGCCGAACTGGTTTGTCTAACATCTCCGTACCAATTAGACATGTTAACGTCTGGGTGTGGAGTTACGCGCCAAAATGCTTCACCAGTTTGATAACCCATTAGAACGCTATATTTTTTTCCATCACGGACTATTTCGAGAGATGTACTTGTATATCCTGGCAACTCTGAATTCACTATTGGAATGGTCGTTGGCGTATTTTCTGGAATAAAAGACAATGTCGGTTTAGGTGTAGCGATTTCTAGGTTTTCCAATGGAACACACGAAGCAATTAATGCCAATCCCAAAACAATCAAAATCCATTTACGCATAATGTGTTTCCCATGATTTTACGAATTTGTTATGACCAGCCACCTAACATGTATTTTAGCGGATTGCATAACGGATTATATACGGATTGTATAAAACCCCAATCAGGGTATTATGCGGCGCCAGATTAAAATAAGTGTAGCAAATATACGCGAAGTATTCAAACAGTCGCTCCTTAGTAGGACATTCTTGAATTTATCTTGATCCAATAGCGACCATATTTCTTCCCATTACCACCTCGTCCAATGCTTTCAAGTTTTCCGCCATTGGCAAGAATAACCCTTGTTGAAGGCAGATTATCCAAATCAGCAACCACCAAGCCCCTTTTTTCGCCAAGTTTCCCCAGCGCGATCAGCGCTTGGCGCAATGCTTCGCGCCCATACCCTCTTCCTCGTTGATCTCGGCGGATATAGTAGCTGATATGCCCCGTCCGCTCTCTCAGGCTATCGTTGAGATAATGCCACATCCGCACGATCCCAACAGCCTCCCCCGTCTCATCCAGTAGCCAGAAAAAACTTCGCGGAATATCACCCTCAATTAAATTTATTTGATTATTTGTCTCATTACAGAAGCGCAGATACTCATCCAGCGTCAAGCCTCCCTTTGCTACAGCCGTCCCACCAAAACCATTTTC
>JBNKMO010000184.1:0-4721 GCA_050293165.1 Anaerolineales bacterium
CTAGCACCCCCCCCTACTTTTTATTTATTCGCAGAATTTGGGGGAGATGCCTGAAAGGCAGAAGGGGCTTCCTAAGGTATAATTCGCCCGATGTTAAACCAAATAAGAAAACACCGAACTTGCCTCCCTTTGTTGGCAATTTCCATCACCCTGATATTAACCGCCTGTGGAGCGGATGCGACGGTCGCTCCCAGCCCGACACTTGCTCCCGCTACCGCAACATCTGCCCCGCCCACAGCGACTCCCGTCCCCGCCGCCGCGACAGTGAATGGCGAAGTCATCCCGCTCGATGAGTTCAATGCGGAATTGGCGCGCTTCCAGGAAGCACAGACCGCATTGAGCAAAACTGTCTCTGTCGACGAGGCAAGCGAGATCGTCTTGAATGACATGATTGATCAGGTGCTATTGGCACAGGGCGCGCACGAAGCGGGCTATCTGCTCGAGGATGCCGAACTGAATGCACGGATCGCGGCTTTAGCGGAAGAGAGCGGGGGCGAGGAAAGCCTATCCACTTGGCTGGCAAGCCACGGGTACACGAGCGAATCGTTCCGTTCATCCCTGAAACGCGCTGTTGAAGCGGCGTGGATGCGTGACAGTATCCTTACAAATTTGTCTGGTACTGCCGAACAGGTACACGCACAGCAGATTTTGCTCTATAATCGTGAGACCGCTGAAGATGTTCAGGCAAAACTGACTGCGGGAGCCGATTTTGCTGATCTGGCATCGGCATACGAACCAAAAACAAGCGGCGACCTGGGCTGGTTCCCACGTGGTTATTTGCTCGAAGCAAGTATTGAAGAGGCGGCTTTCTCTTTGGAGATCGGGCAGCCGAGCGAGATCATCGAAACGGAAGTTGGCTTTCATATTTTGATGGTCTTGGAACGCGAAACAGAACGCCCGCTTTCACCTGACGCCTTGCTAAGTTTGCAGGAAAAAGCGCTTCAAGATTGGCTGCAAGCCAAACGCGAAGCGAGTACAATAGAGCAGTAGATTGATTACTTGTTGCATGGAGAATTTCTATGGCAGATTTTGACTATAACGACGACATGTTCCGCGAAGAAGAAGCACCAGCAAAGAAAAGCATCAGCCTTGATACGCTGGATATTTTCTCGATCCTGCTTTTGCTGGGTGCAGTCTGCCTGGGCGGGTATTTTATGCTGGTCTTCATCAACCCCTATACGGCGCTGAACCCGCTGCCCCCAGCTACGCCGATCCCACCGATCATCATCCCAACCGCGACGATCACCCCGCAGCAATTGGATACCTTGTGGACACCAACTCCCACCATCCAACCGACTATCACCCAAACGCCGCGACCGACCTTTACGCCGATCCCAACCAATACGCCAATCGTTCTCTTTGAGCCAACGGCTACCGAAGAACCACCCACACCAACAGCAACCCCGGGGATGCCCTTCGAAGCTGAGATTCAGAATATAGACAGCACCATCATTCATCCCGACACAGCCTGTAACTGGCTAGGCATTGGTGGGACAGTAGAGGATATGGACAAAAGCCCGCTGATCGGTGTGGTGATCCGCGTACAGGGAACATTGGTCGGTTCAACAGTCGATATGACCACAGTCTCTGGTGTTAGCCCATCGTACGGCAAATCTGGCTTTGAGTTCGTTCTGGGCGAAGCCCCGCTGCCCTCGAACGAGACCCTTTTCATCCGTCTTTTCGATCAGGCTGGCTTACCGCTCTCGGATCAAATTCGCTTTAGCACATCAGGTGAATGCAATCAAAACCTTGTTTTAATACGCTTTAGAAAAGTACGCTAACCCCATCCCAACCTTCTCCCCTGAAAGGGAAAGGGATAAAAGCAGAAAGCAAGAAGCCGAGTTTTCAAAAACTCGGCTTCTTTTTTGTACAACTTTGTGTTTTCTCGTGCGCCGTCGTGAATAATTAAATTTCCACGTTCCACGCAACATACTTGGGATTCTTCGCACGCACAATATCGAAGAAGAGTTCGCGCAGTTTCGCCGCGACGGGTCCCATTTCGCCTGTGCCAACCGGACGATGGTCGACCTTCGTGATCGCAGTCACTTGGGCAGCGGTGCCGGTCATAAAGAGTTCGTCACAGATGTAGGCTTCTGTGCGATCAATGGCCCGTTCAACGACCTTAATGCCCAATTCTTTTTCAGCTACTTCCATGATTGAACGGCGGGTGATCCCCTCAAGAATATTCTGATTTACAGCAGGCGTATAAAGCACGCCATCACGTACCATGAAGAGATTCTCCGCGCTGCCTTCAGAGAGGTGTCCATCCTGTGTCAGCACAAGTGCTTCATCGAAGCCATTGCGGACTGCATCCGTTTTGATGAATGCCGAGTTCACATACGCGCCGCTGATCTTGCCACGCGCCGGGATCTCATTATCATCGATCCGTCGCCACGAGGAGAAAGTCACATGCGCATTGGTATCATTCGAGACGTATTTGCCAAAGGCACCGCCACGATGCTGAAATCAGCCTGCACATCGTGCAGTTTGACACCGATCATCTCTTCCGAGAGAAACGCCAGCGGGCGGATATAGACATCTTCAGTGTAGCAGCTCTTCTTGATCAGATCGATCGTATGCTGGGTCATGCTTTCAGGAGTTTCATCGAAATCCATCAGCAGCATCCTGGCAGAATTCAAAAAGCGTTTGTAATGGTCGTAAGGGCGGAAGAGATAGAGCTTGCCATTCTCGTCGTTCTTATAGGCACGCACACCGCCAAAAACACCCGTCCCATAATTCAGCGCATGGGTCAGCACACCGACCTTCGCTTCGCCGTATGGCACAATTTCGCCTTTGAAATACGCATATTCAGGTAAATTCATCGCAACCTCCAATTGGATTTTTAAATGCTTCGCGTCATTATACTACTGCAAGATTTCTCAACGCGTTTTAATTTGGATGATTTCATCTCCGCTGAAGGGATATCCCAGCGCAGCCGCATCCAACCCCATCACGCGGCTATTCTTGAAAAAGGCGAAGTCGAATTCGCTCCTGTCCCCGGCTTGCTTGCCGGGAATAGGCATCAGCCGCGCCGTAAGCGGTTTCGCCAAGCGTGTAGAGAGTGCCGCTATATCGAGCAATACCGCAGCGATCTGCTCACGCGTGACATCGCCCGCCAAAGGAACTGTATCCAGCCCCGTGCCGCAGACCGCTGAATAGAGCAATAAATCTTTGACGGTCAACGTCCCTTCGGCGGCACGTTTTGCCAGCACTGAATCTTCGAGCACGGGCATCATCATGCCGTTGAAGCCGGTGTGTGGGAAATCTGCAACTTGGATGGATTCCGCTAAAATAGCGGCTGCGGCCAACGAGCCATGCAAGCCAACCTTTGGCACGCCAAAACCTTCCATTGCACCGCCAAGAGAGACGGAATCATCAGGGAAGGGAGCAAGGGAGAAATCTAATCCCAGGAATCTGAGCTTCAGCGCTTCAGCGATTTGAGTGAGTTTTTTGCCGTGAGTTTCGAGACTGGAGATGAGCGCCTTACGTCCTTCATCGACTCTGCGCTGCCCGTCGAAAGCATCGACCGCTAAATCGGCTGCCTCGAGGGCAAGCGCGAAGGCGGGATCATCGCTGTCGTGATAGGCCGCAGGTAGAAAGGGGACACCCGCTCCAACATTCGCCAGCGCAGCGAATTGCAGGTTGGCAAAACCATTCGACTCGATGGGGGCGCAGCGCACGATCACATCTGCGCAGGCCTTTACAGCGGGGAGCGAGATACCGTTCGCATCTGCCATCACGCCGGTGAAGAAGATCTTCGGATTTACCGCAATTGCTTCGGGCAGAATTGCGTAGCTCTCCGGAAATTCGGGCAGGGCGGGGCCGAGGGATGCATAACCGGCATCCATTGTCTCCATAGCGGAAGCAAGTTGAAAGGCGAGCGTGGGCGTCTTATCCACATCCCCAGCCAGAATTTTGGTAAAGGAGGGTGTCGCCAGGCGGGTCGTCTGAATTTCGTATCCGGCATCCTGATAAGCAGCTTTCGCAGCACGCAGGAAATCATCGGCAGTGCGGAGTTTCTCTTCGTTGAGCGGAAATTCGGGGTTGAAAAAGTAGGTGATCGAACGAATTTTCATCGGGGCGTCCTTTTGGTTTAGAATTGGATTGATTTTACTTCACAAACCAATCAAGATGAATTTGCGAGGAGGACGCTCTTCCGACGAAGCAATCTCACCGAATATGAGACCGCGTCGTCGCAAGTACATGCGCCTCGCGGCATCAAAAACAAGGAGAATAAAATGCCTTTTGTAGCGCTTTCTGGAATGGACGAAAGAGAAGTTGTGGCCGGGTTTCATGGCAAATTTGTACACAGCGAAAATATGACCACGAGTTTTTGGCGCATCGAAGCGGGCTCGACACTGCCCGAACATGCGCATCCGCATGAGCAGATTTCGGTGGTAACATCAGGGAAATTTGAGATGACGCTGGCGGGCGAAACACGCCAACTCGAGCCAGGGATGGTGGCTGTGATCCCATCGAATGTAAAACACTCTGGCACGGCGCTGACCGACTGCACCATCATGGATGTCTTTTATCCCGTGCGAGAAGATTATCGCTAGATACTTCAACTTTCCTTCTTCAAAATCCCCACATCAAGTGGGGATTTTTGCTGCATCCCTTTAAGTCTTCTTTACGATCCCGTTAAAGTGGCTTTATGTAGGGCAAGTATCCTAATAGCATCAAATAAAAACATGGAAGTCAAGCAAATGCTGACTTCAGCA
>JBNKMO010000185.1:0-37630 GCA_050293165.1 Anaerolineales bacterium
CGTCATTTTTGGTAATGATTTCCCAATCGCTGATATCGCTAAAGCTGCTTTGGAAGATTTGGTCGCCCGATTGTAGCACAGGCGGGGACGTGGGTTGCGGAACGGGGGTGTTCGCGGGTACCTGTGTAGGGGCGACAGGTACCTGCGTTGGTTCTTGGTTGGCAGGTTCAGCGGGGACTTCTACAGCAGGTGTATCGGTAGATGGGGGACTGGAAGCAAGTTGACAGCCTAAAATAAGGACGACTGTGAAGGTTAATAAGAGAGCAATATAGGGCTTTTTCATACTATTTCCTTTCAATTAAAAAGAGTTAATAAAAGTGGGGGAATAGTTTTATCCTTTTTCTTCGTTTTACACCTCCTCCTTTTGTAGCCACGCATGAATGCTTTCAATAGTTTCTTGCGCGTATTTTTCCATCATCAGGTTATGCCCGGCACCTTTAACCGGCAAAAATTCCGCGTCGTAGTGTTCTGCGGATGCCTGTTGCCCTTCGAGGCTGACGACGGCATCGTCCATGCCTGCGGCGAGGAAGATGGGCGTTTTCAGGTCTTTGGGCGGATACCAGAAAGGCGGCATCTGCTGGAAAAGCACCAGCGCGGATTCGTTGGTCAATTTGGCATGCAGTTCTGCGGGTGTATGGCTTGCACCTGTGGTGATGAGCGCGTTCGCGGCATGTTTCGGGCTGCGCATGTAGCCGCCTGCATCCAGGCGGATGAAAGTCAGCAGCACACCGACAGGGTCGAGTTTCAACAAAAGCGGCAATCCATCAAAGAATTCATTCTTCGCCACCCAAGGCGCGACCAGCACAGCGGCTTTTATATTGTCGTTGAGATATTTGAGCGCCCATTGTGTTAGCGCGCCGCCCATGCTGTGTCCCATGATGATCGGCTTTTGCGGCAGGCGTTTGATCTCATCGCGGTAGAAGGCCAGATAATAATCGAGCGTGCATAGGAAGATGGGGCGTTGCAATGTCGATCTTCCATGTCCGGGCAGGCTGAAGGAGATTGTCTCCCAGCCTTGCTCGGCAAGATATTTTTGCCAGGGTTCCCAGCACCATGCGCCGTGCCACATACCGTGCAGCATCAAGATTGGCGTTACGTGTTTGCGTTCCTTTGGTGTGTAGGTGATACGCTCGATGCCATCTTCGATCACATGGCGCACCGAATAGGCTTCTGTCTCATCTTGTTCTTCAAAGCTGATGCCCGTTCCGCGCAGTTTGTTTTGGTCTTTGGCAAGCGTGCGGACAGGATTGCCTTTGAGCAGGTTGACCGAAACAAAGAGAATGATGAAGGCTAAGTAGGCGAGAAGAACGTAGAGAATGAGCATGATACTAATCCTAAATGAACCGCGAAAGCGCGAGGGACACCAAGTGTTTAATCGAATTGGTCATAATCAATCTCTGGAGGTAAGTTAAACCCCATATCACCACCATAACGAACTTGCCCTTGTATTTTGTCAGCATAGCGCCAATCAAGGTACGTTGGTGGATTAAGAAAATGTTCATAAGCCAGTGCCATTTGACGTGCTGCTTGAGTGTATGGGACATGCCCTGTTCCTGTGCCTAAACTAGGACAAGCAATCGTATATATTTTCTGTTCAGAAAATTGATTATGTTTTCTCACAGCGAGGAGCATTGCCCACATGGCTAGATAAACATTGTCTGTGTGGGCTATATCCATTGGAACACGCATCGTTGGGGTGTGAGCAATAAACGGGTGTTTTGGATGGTTTGTTTCAACAATGATAGATGTACCAACAGGTTGCTCCCCAAGATATTCTTCAATAATTCGCTTTTGTACTCTTTCTTGCAATTCATAACCAAAGAAGTTGGTGATGGCAGCGTCAACGCCACCATCCATTAGCCCAAAAGAATTTGCTGCGCTGACCATGCAATCAAAGGTGGGTAATTCTTCAAATTTACCAACAACAACATCAACGTTTGATAATTTGGAGAAACGCTTTTCAAATGCTTCGCATAAAGAGCGTTTTGGGTCTATTAAAATAAGATGTAAGTCGTTTTCTTCCATCGTTTTTTATGTTCCGTGTTTTCCGTGAACTCCGTGTACGAAAACTAAACGCGTAGTAAATCCAACTTTACAAAACTTTCTTCTTCAAATTGCAGCGGACAGCCGCCGCCGCACTCCTGCAACAGGTCGCAGGCATTGCATTTCGTCGGTAGATTCTGCCGTTCGCGTAACTGTACCGAGAGCTTGTGATTCCAGATCGAATCCCAGCTATCGTGCAGGATATTGCCAACCGGCGTGTAATACGACTGGCAGGGCAGCACCGCACCATCTGGCTCGACGCACATATTGTAGAGCGCCGCTGAACAACCTTTAATGCCCAAATCAAGCTTTAGTGGGTCAAAATTGCAATACTGCGTCGGCGTATACCAGACCAACTTCTGCCCGTGCATATCGGTCTTCAACTTTGCGATTTCGAGCAGCGGTTCGAGTTCACTTTCGGGCAGCCCCGTACCCACATTCTCACCGCGCCCGGAGTAGATCAGCGCATTCAAGCCGACGGTCGGCACGCCGATCTCTGCCAGAAATTCCAGCGTCGCGGGGATTGTATGCACATTGTCTTGCAGCATGGTCGTGTTCGTCATCACATAGAGCGGGCTTTCAAGGACATTTTTCAAGCCCTGGATGGTCTGCTTATGTGCGCCCTTCGTGCCGACCATTGCATCGTGAATATCAGCATCATCCGATTCAACCGTGATTTGAACGTGGTCCAGGCCAGCAGAGACCAGTTTGTCGAGATAGTTTTTATCCGCCAAACGGCGTGCATTGGTGTTTAGTCCCGTTATCTGACCATTGGCCTCCGCATAAGCGATCAGTTCCGGCAGATAGTCGAGCAAGGTTGGTTCCCCACCTGTAAAGACGATATGGGGAATACCCAAATCCCAGGTGGTGTCGATCACTTTTTTCCACTCATCCACCGTCATGGACGGGAAGGTGCGTTCGCGGGCGTTGTAGCAGTGGGCACAATCGTTGTTGCAGCGATAGGTCAAGGCCAAATCCATGCGATAGGGCGCCGATGGGCGCGCGCTGAAGGGCATCTTCATCTCCAGGTCCAACTCGTGGATCGGGCAAGCGCCATCGGGACGGATCAGGTTATCAAGTTGAAAGTTTAAGGTTTCAAGGTCAGCCAAAACCTGCTCTTTTTTGACGTTATACGACTTGCGCACCGTGTCAACGATCTCCTTTTCGTTTCTCTCTTCAAGGAGTAGATATGCCATCATTGCGGCGGTGGGATTTAAATGCATAACCTGATTGGCGTTGACGATCAACGTTCCGTGCCCGTCAGAGTCGAGACGCAGGTGAATACGGGACTTTTCCACATCCGTTTCGTGTTGGTAGTGAAAAAGCCCGGTTGGCAGGGTTTCATTTGCACGCGAGCCAAATATATTTTTAAGTGTGTCTGTAAATGCCATATTTTTTTACCTATAAAATCTCAGATCCTGAGCGGAGCGACCGATAGGAAGCGCAGTCGAAGGACGATATTTGTGAGAAAACCGCTCTTCTCAGAGACTTTGCGATATTTTTATCGACCTCCACCCGCACAAGCGCAGGCACAACCGGCACAGGCGCAGGCGCAGCCTCCACCACCGCTGCGCCCACTCGATTTGGGTGGCGGGGGCGGGGGGTTGGTGACGTTGGTTACTTTGCCAGTGAAGTCGTTGATGTTGCCGATCACTTTCTCGGAGAAGGTTTGGGCGCCACCGACCACCGATGCGGCGAAATCTGCGCCGGGGAGTTGGGGCATGGACGAGGCGAGGCTTTTACCGCCGGATGAGATGGGGCGGGCAGATGCTGTTTTGGCGGCACCACGCCCAAATCCTGGGTCGTAGCGTCCCCACCACATGGGCACGTAAACAGGTCCCGTGCGGAAGACGTCGCGTGTGCGCTGATCGTAATCCTTATCCAGCATGGTCCATTCGAGGGCTTCGTCGTACATTTGGCTTTTCATTTCGGGCGTGCCAGCAGCTTCGATCTGCTTCCAGGCGCGTTCCATAATGTTCTTGTAGTAGGCAACGGTTTCTTTGCGGCTGAAGCCTTTCATTTTGGTCTCAAGGCTCTTGATGAGACCGATGGTTACTTTTTGGAGTTGTTTGCGTTGCGCCGCGCGGTTGTTTTTGCCGTCTGCGAAGGCTGCCAGAAATTCTTTTTCGTAGCCATGCAGTTTTTCGGGCAGTGGTTCAGCGACTGTGAGTTTGATGGGGTCACGGCTGGTGACTTCGGCTGCGCCTTTTTTGACCACGCCGAAAAGGATCATCGTCATCACTTTATCGAGCGGTTCCTGCATCAGGACAGCGGATTCGACAGCGGTTAGCCCACGTTTGATGCCATGCCCTTCGATGGCGATCTTGGGGGGCATATATTTCATTTTGCGCTTGCGGGATTGGGCGACAGAGAGAGCCGGGATGCCGAAGAAGAATAATCCAAAGCAGCAGAAGACCGTAAACCCGATCACATCATCCACACTTATTCCCAAGCGTTCAAAAATCGAAGGGCTGGCAATCGCCGATGCAGGCACATAGCTCTTCGGGAAGGATGCCCCAAAAGTATATTGGGTGTAGCCGTTGGCGTTCGGACTGTGCCATGTGTAGGAAACGCGCCCGTCGCTGTTGATTTTGATCTCTGGTTCTTGCGCGCCAACCCAATTTTCGGGGATGTGATAGCGCGGTTCGGTTGGTTGGACGTCTGGCGGCATGTGCATCGTAACGCTTAGATCGGTGCTGCCACTCACATATTGGCTGCCAAACCAGGTTGTGCCGAAGACAGCGCTGGCGTAATTCTCGTCGTCGTCATCGGGGTGCAGGACGCGGTCGATATAGCCGATGTAAATATGCACCATGCCACGCCCGCCAGCGGGAATCGAATAGCGCCCCATGTCGACGGCGACGCCGGTGCCATTGCCCTGATAGTCACTGGAAATATCAACAGTGTTCCCGTCAACATCCGCATAGATCGAACTCATGCGGTAGCTATTGTTGGGCAAGCCGACATCCACAAAGTCGATTGCATGTGCGCCTGAATCATTTTTAAAGGTAAAGACGTAATCCAGCGACATTGAGCCGTCACTGTTCCAGTAGACATTGACAACTTCTTTTTCCAATGCAAAAGAGTAGGATTGAGCAGAGACGCTGCCTGTAATGCCAAAAACGAGTATAAAAAGAAGGAGAAGAGGGAGAAAACGTTTTTTCATTAAAAAACTCCTTTTTGTTGATTGTTTCAGTATCATGTGCTTTCTAATATTTATACTCGATTAATGAGCGGGGCGTATGCATTATTGTCGAGTTTTAGAAACGAGTACAAACTGTTACGAGGTGACTGTTACCTTACGTCGCAGCGGGTGATAAGATGCATTTTTTATCAGTGGTGGGTATTGTGTATCAAGCGCTGCGCGGGCTTCCGGCGTGATGCCCTTTTTTATCTGTGTCAGGTATTCGGCATAATAAAATAGGCCTGTCAGAAATGTTTCGCTTTCTATGTCCATGGGCGAAGGCCAAGCTTCTTTATAGTAAAACTGATAAATATCGTGGCTATTACGACCAACATAGTAATCTCGTGGTCCGCTTAAAAATTGGTATGCATCACCTATAAACGGCTTGTCCGATGCGGGGAGTAACCGGAAATTACCAATCCTAACCTGGCTGCAATCAAAACCTGTAATTAGATCCATGGCCGGATCATCCCAAAGTGGCCTTTTGTTTAGCTTTTCAATCTTCTGCCAGCTCAGGATGTTCTTTTGAAGCATTTCGTTGTAGTCATCAATGCTTTTGGTGCGATTGACACTATTTGCCAGACGTTTTAAATTCGTTAAGAATTCTTGTGCTTTCATACATCACATCTTTCGGGGTGTACATTGTCGGCTCATAGGGTTAGCGTCCGCCGCCGGCGCAGGCACAGGCGCATCCTGCACAGGCGCAGGCACAAGCACAACTGCTGCCGCCGCCGCTGCTGCCACCACCGCTTTTGTAACTTCCTGATGATCGGCTACTGGATTTATAGACGGGTGCGGGGTTGGTGATACTGGTCACTTTTTTGGTAAAGTTGCCCAGGTCGCCAATTACTTTTTGGGAGAAGGTTTGCGTACCACCCACAATGGATGCGGCAAAGTCTGCGCCGGGCAGTTGGGGCATGGATGATGCTGACGGTATTGATGATGATGGGGCGGGGCGTTTCCCGGTTGATGCGAAGGGTTGGGCAGATGTTGGTTTGGCGGGAGCAGGTTTGTATCCGGGGTCGTAACGCGTCCACCAAAGCGGGACGTATACCGGCCCGGTGCGGAAGACATCCTGTGTGCGTTCGGTGTATTTTTTATCCAACATCGTCCATTCGAGATTTTCACTAAACTGCTGACTTTTTACCACGGGGGTGGCGGCGCTTTCGATCTGTTCCCAGGCTTTTTCGATGATCTTTTGGTAGTAGGCGACGGTTTCCTTGCGGCTGAAGCCTTTCATTTTTACGCGAACGGTTTTTATCAGATCAACCATGACTTTTTGAAGCGATTTTTGCTGTTCGCCAGGCTGATATTTTGTGATGCCAAGTAGAAAATCTTTTTCGTAAGCGCGCAAACCCGAAATAAGGTTGATATCAAGGCTAAGTGGATCACGGTTGGTGACGGTTGCGGCTCCTTTTTTGATAACGCCGAAGAGGATCATTGTCAATATGGTATCAAGCGGTAACTCCATCAGGATGGCGGCTTCGACGGCTGTGAGCCCGCGCTTGACGCCGTGCCCTTCAATAGCGATCTTGGGCGACAAGTATTGCATTTTGCGTTTGCGTTCGTTGATCTTTCCTGAAATGAAAGAGAAGAAAGGAACGCCCAGTAAAAGCAGCGGAATGAAAAACCCCGAATCTACCAAGCTTTCTATAAAATTCCCGATGCGGCTCCAGCCCGAGGGCGGCATGATGACCGCTGATTCTCGGACATAGCGCAAGGGGAAGGATGTGCCAAACCTGTATTGGGTGTAGCCGTTTGCGTCCGGATTATGCCAGGTGTAGGTCACTCGACCTTCGTCGTCGAGAAAAGTTTCGGGTGTGTCTGATCCGCGCCAGTTTTCAGGAGGATGATAACGTGGTTCATCAGATTGGACGCCCGGGGGAAGATGCAGGGAGAGTGTGAAGTCGGTTGTGCCGCGCAGGTATTCGCTGCCAAACCAAGTAGTGCCGAAAACGCCGCTGACATATTTTTTATCTGTTTCGCTTAAGTAGAGCCTCGCATCCACTGCGCTGACATGCACATGTACGCTGCCGCTTTCACCTGCCCGAATGGCATAATCCCCCATAACCACAGCAAAACCCGTGCCGTTGCCCATATAATCACTTCCGGAAACATCAACAGAATTCCCGTCTACATCGGCAGAAATATTGTAGCGTTCCCATGAGTAGTTGGGCATCCCAACATCCACAAAATCGATCACGTGTGCAGCGGGTGCATTCTTGAAAACGAAAAGATAATCCAGCGCCATTGAGCCATCTTCTTCATAAAAGACATGTACTTCTTCTTTTTCTAACTCAAAAAAGTAGGCAGCCTCTTCCTGTGCCATAACATTGGATGTCAGGCTCAGGATGAGCAGGAAAAAAATCAATACCGCAAAAAGTTTTCGTTTCACTTGTGTTCCGCGATTTGTAACTTGCCTACCACTTCGGTTCTTCGTTTAACTGATAAGTCGTATCGCAGTAGGGGCAAACCACCATTGGCGCGCCGGATTGCATCTCAATATTCTTGCTGGTAATCGCACCGCCGCAGGCTTCGCATTTCATCGTTTCCATTTTGATTTCACCGGGCAGGTCGATATTCAGCGAAACATTTTGTGCACCAGCGGCCGCATCCTGTTTTCCCTTGCGCTGTGCGAACCAGATCAAGCCGAAGCCAATCAGCACGCTGATGCTCCCCACGCAGATCCATGCTGGTTGCGGATTGGAGCCAAATGCCCCCCAAATGAACATCACACCAAAAAAGATCAAAATCGCTGCGCCAATATTAGCAATTAATTTCATCGAAAGCTCCTTCGTATATACCAATTACTTTAGCATTTTCAAGTTCTTTGTGCAAATAACTTTCGAACTATTATAATGGAGAGAAATCCTCTAATCATGGTGACAATATGACAAATCAAGACGAACGTAAACGTTGGGAAGAAGAAACTCTATATCCTGCTCTGAAGAGATTTGCCGAGCGCAAGGAAGAATTCAAAACATCCTCGGGGATAAAAGTACCTCGTATCGTCCATGACCCTGAACTTGCTCCCGATAAAATGGCATCGCTTGGGTTCCCGGGCGAATACCCGTTTACGCGCGGCGTCCAGCCGACCATGTATCGCAGCCGCTTCTGGACGATGCGCCAATATGCCGGTTTTGCCTCCGCTGAAGAGTCGAACGAGCGTTATCGTTATCTGCTCGCACAGGGACAAACCGGTCTCTCGGTTGCCTTCGATCTCCCGACCCAGATCGGCTACGACGCCGACGATCCAATGGCGATGGGGGAAGTGGGTAAAGTTGGTGTTTCGATTTCGTCCCTTGAAGACATGTCACAGTTATTCTACGAGATTCCGCTCGAAAAAGTTTCCACCTCGATGACGATCAACGCTCCGGCTGCGATCTTGCTTGCCATGTACATCGCCGTTGCCAAAAAGCAGGGCGCGGATATTCGCAAGCTGCGCGGCACGATCCAAAACGATATTCTCAAGGAATACGTTGCGCGTGGGACGTATATCTACCCGCCCAAACCTTCCATGCGGCTGATTACGGATGTCTTCCAATATTGCCAACGCGAAGTCCCGCGCTGGAATACGATCAGCATCTCGGGCTACCACATCCGCGAGGCGGGCTCAACCGCTGTGCAGGAGATGGCTTTTACGCTGGCGAATGGGATGGCCTATGTTCAGGCGGCCATCGATTCGGGGTTGGATGTGGATACGTTCGCGCCGCAGTTGTCGTTTTTCTTTAACGCACACAATAATCTTCTCGAAGAAGTTGCCAAATACCGCGCAGCACGTCGAATATGGGCGCGTACCATGAAAGAGCGCTTTGGGGCGAAAAATCCCAAATCGTGGATGCTGCGCTTCCACACCCAGACCGCCGGATCCACATTAACCGCCCAACAACCCGAAAATAACGTCGCGCGTGTCACCATTCAGGCGCTGGCTGCCGTGCTTGGCGGGACGCAATCCTTGCACACCAATAGCATGGACGAAGCGCTCTGGCTGCCGACCGAGAAATCCGTGCGCGTGGCGCTGCGTACCCAGCAGATCATTGCGCATGAGTCGGGTGTCGCGGATACGGTCGATCCGCTGGCGGGGGCGTACTACATCGAATACCTGACCGATGAGATGGAAAAAGCCGCCGATGCCTACATCGCCAGGATTGACGAGATGGGCGGCGCGCTGGCTTCGATCGAGCAGGGCTATATGCAGCGCGAGATCCAGAACGCGGCCTATGCTGCCCAAAAAGCGATCGAGCGAGAAGAAGAGATCGTCGTCGGCGTGAATAAATTCCAGGTGGATGAGACGATCGATATTGAACGTCTGAGCGTTGACCCTGCGATAGAGCAAGCACAGCGCGCGAAGTTGGCGAAGTTGCGCGAAAATAGAAATGAGAAAAAAGTTGCCGCGTTGCGTGCGCGATTAGAGACCGCCGCCAAAGGCGATGAGAATCTGATGCCGCTCTTCATCGAGTGCGTTGAAAACGACATGACCCTCGGCGAAGTGGCGAATACGCTGCGTGGTGTTTGGGGTGAGTATGTGGCGGAGGGGTTTTAGGATATACTAAACGAATTCATAAAAAAAAGCGGAGGGCGAATAGTATGGCAATTACATCTCAACAAATAGTCAATGCCGTAGCAAACCAAAATGCTGCTGCACATGAGCAAAATACTCCTGTTCGATTAATTGCTGGTCCAGGGACGGGAAAATCGTTCACGATCCAAGAAAGAGTGAATTGGCTCTTGCAAAATGGCGTTCCTCCCGAAACCATATTTGTCATTTCCTTTACAAGAGCAAGTGCGTTTGACTTAAAGCAAAGAATCCACGGTTATTGCCTTCAAAATGGGTGTGTAAACCCTGAAGCAGTGAGTGTAACTACACTACACTCATTCGCTCTTAGAGCCTTGCGAACTGCAAGGTTGCTCACTTATTATCCGTCGTCCCCGCTCATTCTCGATGATTGGGAAGTAAAGAAAATATTTGATCAAGAATTTTCAATAGTAGCTAGAGGCGCGAATAATAATCAAGGATACTCTCCGGGGCGATGTGAAAAAATAAGAAAAGATTATGAAGCATTCTGCGGGACAGGACAATGGTCACCCGCCAGCCTAATCCCGCCAAGTCCACCAATATCTCAAGCTGAACGAGCAAATTATCGAACCTTTCACGTATCACGAACACAAATTTATTCATGCGTACTTCCGGGGGAAATAATTAGACAATGTGTTGAGCAGATGCAGTCAGGTATATTTGACCCAATAGCACTACTAGGGATGTCTTATCTAATTGTGGATGAATATCAAGACTTAAATCCTGTTGATCTTCAATTTATCGATTTACTTATTGGACAAAATATCAATGCGTTTGTTGCTGGTGATGACGATCAAAGCATTTACTCTTTTCGATTTGCTTCGCCACAGGGAATACAGCTTTTCGACCAACGATTTGCAAACGCAGTTACACATGAAATTGTCGATTGTTTCCGCTGTACACCTGAAGTCTTAGGGACGGCTCACAGTTTAATTACCGCATACTCAGAGCCAAACCGTTTACCCAAAAGAACATCATCTTTATATTCCAATGCAACTCCACCAGAACAAGGTGTGATGCATCGTTGGGGGTTTCGAAGTGGGATAGCTGAAGCGAGGGCAATCGCTTCAGCTTGCAACAAACTTATACAAAGAGGTATGCCAGCAAACGAAATAATGATTCTTCTGAGCAATACACGTGTTCAACTCGACACAATTCTACAAGAGTTAGATACATTGACTATTCAATATGAATCCCCCCGGACAGAGACTTTTATTGATACCCGACTTGGCAGATTTGTTTTAGGAATCCTGAGAGCGGCATGTAATAATGACGATTATATTGCACATCGATTAATTTTAGGCGAGCACCCAAACGTAGGGGCAGGTACCTGCAATCAAATTGCAGAAATTATCTCGGCAAACAATCTAAATTTCAAAGATCTGTGTTACAACCCATTACCAAATGGATTGTTCGCAGGAAGGGCGTTGACCGCATTAAACAATACTCGAACGATTTGTAGCACAACTATTAATTGGCAGCCTTCCGACACTTTGCGGTTGAGAATAAATGAAATCAACAACATAATTGTGAGTTCCTTTGGTTCCCCTGATCTTCAAATCTGGCAAAACCAGATTACTAATCTTCCCCAAGATATTACAATTGAGGAATTAAGAAGCTATTTATGGGCTGACAATCCAGAAGTGATCTCAAAACTTTTGGATACTATTTATGCGAGATTAGGAATTCCTTGCCCAGCGAATGCTTTGAATGAGCCCAAAGTAAAAGTGATGACAATGCATGGTGCAAAAGGCCTAAGTGCGAAAGTAGTCTTTATTCCTGGATTAGAAGAAAACATGCTTCCTGGCGTAAAAAGAATACCCTACACTGGTTTGGTTCTAGAGGCAGCTAGGATGTTATATGTTTCAATTACAAGAGCAAAATCAACTTGCGTGGTATCTTATGCAAATTATAGGCTCATTAATGGTGCGAACACTAGACAAACTCCATCTAGATTTCTTAGAAATCTAAACGGGCAATTTGCGCAGAGAACTGATGGCTTCGATGATTTTGAAGCAGATTCAATTATTGCTTCGTGCAACAACTTATAAATTCTACTTTGTAATGTGCTGATTAGTGATGGGACGGTTTTGGGAACTGTGAGCACATAGAGGTGAACGTCCACGTTAGTAACCGAAGCTCACTAACGCGGACTAAAAAACGCTCGTCATTCGACAGCGTTTTTTCTTAAAGCATCTTGAGTTCGATCATGCTCTCAGCGATTGAGAGCACTATTTCTTTCTTGTCGCGTTGCAGAGAAAGCGCAAGTGACTGTCACCTGCGGCGCGATTTTGGGATGGTGAACTAGCTCATCTTCAAAGGGTTGATAGTCTGGCTTGACATCGAAGGTGACAGTCACTTCTGGCACACTTTCGCGGTTTAAAACAAAAAACGCTCGTCACAAATTACCGAGCGTTTTTCGTTATCAGCGTTGGTAGTTATGCGCCGTATTGAATTTAATAGTGATTTTCGGTTATTATCTTTGTGCTTCCCCCTTTCTTGCTAAAGGAGCCTTCCATGAACAAAGACATCTTCATTTCATATTCCCGTCGTGATCAGGAGTTCGTTGCCCGCCTGGCTGCCGATCTCGATCATCAGGTTGCCGGGGTCTGGTTTGATCAATCCGCGATACAGGTCGGTCATGACTGGCACGCTGAGATCATGGACGGCATTCGTGAATGTAAAGCCTTTATTCTGGTGCTCTCCCCCGATGCGGCTGAATCGCGCTATGTGCGTGAAGAAGTCACCAAGGCGCTTGAGTTGGGCAAACCGATCATTCCGGTGCTCTATCGTCCCGGCGAGTGGACGGGTGAATTCGCCGCCCTTGTTCACGACATTCAGACGCTTGATCTGCGGAGTGGCAGCTATAGCCACAGTTTTCAGGTGTTGGTCGATGGTTTGATCGCAGTTGGGGCAGCCAAGGTCGAGGGCTACAAAAAACCTTTTATGCGCGAAGACGCCAATGTGGGTTTGGATGTTGTTTTCCAGAAAATCCCCGGTTGGGCATTTGCCTGGGGCGCCGGTTGGACCGCCTTTTGGGTGATCGTCAGCGTCATTTTGTTCCTATTGTTGCTTGCTCAAGATGACCCGAATGCCAGCGAAGCATTTCTGACCCTTTTTGTCATTGTGCTCAGCGGTGGCATAGGTGGATTTGTAGGCGGTTTATTGGCTGGGCTTTTTACCATGTTGGCGCTGCGTCCCAACGCCCCCAGTATTTCCTGGAAGCATATGGCGCCAACGATCCGGATTTGGGCGTTTAGTGGTCCTTTGGGTATGCTCGTTTCGGGGATTGCAACCGCGATCATGGTTGCGGTCGGCGTGATCAGCGTGCAAAGTGCTGAAGTGAATTGCGATGGACTTGGTTTTGGCGATTGCCTTGGCGCAGGGATCGGGAGTGCTCTCGGTGAAGCGATTGTGCTCGTTCTCCTAATAATGCTGGTCTTCCTTCTTTTTGTTGGTGTGATCTGGTTCCTGACCGGTGTTTTTGCCGGCCGTCAAGTTGTTCGCCACATCCGCAGGTTGGAGCCGGGCATCACAACTGGTCAGAGTCGAAGAGTTTCCCTGGGATGGGGCTGCGGCACCCTTGTGGCAACGATCGTGACGATTATGGTCATTGGTCTGATCGCGAACGCGATGGGATTGTAGAACGCATCCTTTTTGTTTAGGCCATCTTGAGTTCGATCATGCTCTCTGCCATTGCGAGCAGCATCTTGTCGCGTTGTAGAGAAAGCGCAAGTGACTGTCACCTTCGGCGCGATTTTGGGATGGTGAACTAGCTCACTTCCAAAGGGTTGATCGTCTGGCTTGACATCGAAGGTGACAGTCACTTCTGGCATACCTTTGCGGTTCAAAACAAAAAACGCTCGTCACAAATTGACGAGCGTTTTCATTATCAGCGTTGGTAGTTATGCGCTGCATCAATCGCGATTTTGAGATTCTCCCAATCCGTGTCGCCAGGCAGCGTGCAATCGGCACCAAGAATAAATTTTTCGGGGGCTGTTTCGCAAAGTGCGTTGACGGATGTCACGATCTCCTCTTTGGAGCCATGCGCGAGCAGACCGTGTCGGTCTAAGCCGCCCATTACAGGGCGCTGGAATATCTCCGCAGCTGTTTGGGGTGCGAGCTTTTCCCCGTCCAGCATGAGCGGACTGCTAACGATGTCACCCGGATAATCGAGATAGGCGTCCATCGTCGAGTATTCGCCGCAATAATCACAGACATGCAGAATGTTGAAGTCAGATTTGGCGTTGATCTCGTTCATTAGGGCGAGATCATAGGGCTTGATATACTGCTCAAAAATGGGGGAGTCTTCAAAGCGATAGTTTTCGCCGCCTTGCGTGGAGTGATAAAAGCCATCCACGCCGCGTTCGATACAGCCCCGCACGAAAAGCATCAAACTGTCGGTGATGATCTCCAATCCCTTTTTTGTTTTCTCAGGGTCTTCGCGCAAATGTTTGACCAAAAGCTCATCTGTGATCGAGTGCCCCGCACACATGAAGGGAGAGTAAAGCGTCATCACGATCGGCGCTTCTTTTTTCTTGGCCGCGACGATTTTTTCCACGATCTGCCAATGATCGGCGTAAAATTCTTCACCATAGCGCGGCATCCTCTCCCAGTCAGCGGGCGAGACGATCTCCGGACGATGGGGAAATACCTTTTCGTATTGGATCTTGACCAAATCCATGCCCGTATAGTCGAAGTATTCGAGATGTTTGTCGACCGATGCCTGACCATGATGATCTTTTGGATCAAAGTGCATGAAAAACGCAGCGGGGATGTAGGGTGTCTTGGTGGTTGGGTTAAGTAAACTGTACAGAACTTCTCTTTTATTCATCTTACCTCGCAGACTTCTATTAGATCATCTTCAACTCGATCATACTCTCTGCCATCGAGAGTATCATTTCTTTTATGCCGCGTGGTTGCCAGGTGAGCACTTCCTTGATGTGAGCAAGAGCGGCATTGCGCACGTCGATGGTATTGAAGTGCATCCGCGCCGTGATTGCTACCGTCCTGATCTTCAGCCTATTTACCGCGATTATTCTTATCTCGATACATCTGTGCATCCGCTTGCTTGAGGGCTTCTTTCAACGAACCGCCCTCCGCTACCGTGCTGGTTCCCAGAGAGAGGCTGACTTGCGGTCCAAGGGAGCCTTTATTTTGCAGTTGAATACTTTGCTTTATGCGCTGGATAGCTTTGCCTGCCTCGACCGCATTTGAACCCGGAAGCAATACTGCGAACTCGTCTCCACCGATGCGAGCGACAACATCTTCGGTGCGGAAGGAAGCTGTTAGAGCCTGTGCGCAGCGCTTTAGCAATTCATCTCCGCCATCGTGACCGTGGCGGTCATTAATATCTTTCAAATTGTCTACGTCAGCCATAATAACACTGATCGGGAACTGGTGCTCACGCTCGAACCGAGCCATCTCCTCGTCAAAAAAAGCTCGATTGTAGATTCCGGTTAATGCATCGTGAATGCTCCGATGGATGAGTTTGGTTTCGGCTTTCTTTTGTTCCGTTATGTCAGTTAAGGAAATGATCACCTTGGATAAATCGTGTTCGTGACCAGGCACCACAGACCATTCTATACTTACGTCAATTCGTTTGCCATCCAGGGTTTTATTGACACCAACCCAACTAAACTCAGTCAGTCCCTCTGCCATAAACACAAGCTCTTCCTGAAAATGCGGATAAGTTTCTTCGGTGAAGGTGGCCGCCAGATTATCGAACATATCTTGCTTGGTTTTTGCGCCGAAAAGTAATAGAGTGGCTTTGTTGACATCCAAAATTTTAACCCGTTCGGCGCAATTAGCTACTACCTCGGGATGGGCCTCTAAATACGACCGCAAATCTGTAACCCCTTCTTGCCGTAAAGAATCCAGGATCTGCTTTACCCCGGAAAAATCTTCCTCCCAGAGCGAGATGGGGGAGTTTTCGAACATGCTACGGTAGCGGTCATTGCTCATTTGCAGTGCAACTTCTGACCGCTTGTACTCAATTGCCAGAGCCACCTGGGTAGAAGTAAATTCAAAAAAATTATAGCTCTCCTGATCGAACCGAATCTCAGCTGAGTAACTTTGCACGGCCATGACTCCGATAATTCGATCTTCCACTTTTAAGGGAGCACCCAACCAGTCAACTGGCTGTGAGCCGATCAATTCAATTTCACCTTGTCGGATGAGTTCGGCGAAAACTTCCGGCGTGGCTAAGAGTGGCTTCTTTGTCCGCATGACATATTCGCTTAGACCGCACCCAAGTTTTATTGCCGGGGGTTGTTCATCATATTGATCCCGATAGTAGGGGAAATTGAGCAGATCGCTTGACGGTTCATATAATGCGATATAAAAATTTTCTGCGGGAATTAGGTCCCCGAGAATCGAATGGATGGCAGGGTAGAGTTCTTCAATCGTATCCGAGGATATTACTGCTTGAGAAATCCTGTACATGGCATCCCGCAGACGATCTGCTCGCTTATGTTCAGCAATTTCTTGCTCAAGCCCCTTAAGGGTTTGCCTTAACTGTGTGGTCATATCATTGAATGTCTCAGCGAGGACTCCCAATTCATCCTGGCCGCGAATGGGTATGGCAATATCCAACTGGCCTTGCGCAATTCGGGCTGCCGCATTCGTAAGGTCATTTACAGGGGATGTCAAGTAGCGGGCCAGCCACCAGCCGAGCAGAAACGTTAGCGGTACCGTGATTAGGAATGCGATCAATACGATCTGTCGGATTTGTGCCTCTTTTACGAGGATGGCGCTCGCATCAATATCAACGCCCAAAATGCCGTCTAGATCACCAAATTGGTCATAAATGGGCGCATAACCGCTTAGAAATGTCCCCGACGAATCTATATAGAAGCTATCTTCAACCACAGGAGTAGAAATAAAGGACAAGCCTGTGGCGAGTAAAGAGCTGGTACGCGGATATTCCTGCCCGACAGAAGTTTTAATAACAGGATCGATATTGACGATATATACGATCTTTCCATTTTTCTCTTGGCGCAAAGTATATATTCTTTCGATGATCCCACTGGTCTCCTGAATAGCTTGCAGACGTAAAGAAACGACGCGGTAAAATGACCCGGTTTCATCTTCCGGTGAACGGATTAGGGTGTGGAAATCGCCGTCAACAAGGGGAGCAGAAAAACTCAGAATGTCGTGCAGGCGCTCTTGCAAAGCCTGGCGCTGTGCATTGCGTGATTGCCAGGTAAACCCAAAAGTTATCACGCCCGACACCAACAAGAGCATGATCGAATATGCCAGTGTCCATTTAGTGGTTAGACTCCAAAAATATTTTTTCTTTTCCATATTCATTTCAAACTAAGCATGCTGCAACCTTTTGTTCTGCGAAAACGCATGCTTCTCTATTGAAGTTTAGCGGTCGGGACAGGATTCAACCAGGTTTCCTTCATTTGATCAAAGGTGCCCTTCTCTTCCATTTCTATCAACGCTGAATTGATTATCTCCAGCAATTCCTGATCTCCTTGATGAACGGCAATCCCCAGACCGACCTGTGATAGAAAATTAATTTTCCCGGAGGCATGGGTGATAATTTTGAAGTCAGCCTGGGTGTCCTTGATATAGGCTAGTGAGTTGAGGTAATCGTTGAAGACCACATCCACGCGCCCTACCTCTAAATCCAGGAATGAATCAAAGGTGTTCTTGTACTCTTTGATCTCCAAGGTGATGCCCTCCGCGATCAATTCCTGGGCCAAGGTCGCGCCTGTGGCCCCGATCTTAACCCCTACTTTTAAGCCTACTAAGTCTTCAACTGTGTGGATCTGTTCTTGCAGGGTAGGTCGAGCTACCATCACCAAACCGGTGTTTAGATAGGGTTCGGAGAAATCAACCAGTTCTTCTCGCTCAGGTTTTATATACATGGCGGCAATTGTCATATCTACCTTGCGGTCACTTAAGGCAGGGATCAGGTTTGCGAAGGGCATCTCAACCCATTCCAGCTTGACGCCCAATTTGTCTGCGATATATTGGGCCGTATCGACATCGAATCCGATCAGTTCGCTGGTAGTGGGATCACGGAACTCAAAGGGTTCGGTGATAGCTGTACCCACGATCAACACGCCGCGGGTTTGGATCAAATCCAGGCTTGTTGAGTAATTCTCTTCCAAGGGGGGCGCTATAAACTGTGTTTCGCTGGTGTTTGAGCTGAGACTGCCCGTACACCCTGTCAATATTGGGACCAAGATGCTAACTAATATGAGATACCAAAAAGTAATCTTTCTTGGTATTCGTATTATATTGATTTTTTGTCGGGGTGATTTTGATTCCATAGCATTCCTTTTCTTTTATAGATTGCCTCCCCCCGCTAAGTTTACAGATTATCTGGTGCTCTCCATGGAAATTACAGATAATTCGATAGAGCCCCCCCATCTTGATATTGGTCTTTAGCTGCATAGAATCTGGAAACTATTTTCATTGTACCCGATATTTTCCCCTGTCTATGCACACAATTGCCCAAAATATTCTGGTTTTTGCTCCTGTAAAGATAGGGATTACAAATCCCCGTCGAGTATTTATTAGCCTTTCGAGCGAAAGCCCAACCCCACAAAAAACTCTCCATGAAAGGAGAGTTTTTCTGTTTTTAGACCATGTTCATTTCGATCATGCTCTCTGCCATCGAGAGCACCATTTCTTTCATATCGCGCGGTTGCCAGTTGAGCACTTCTTTGATGCGTGTATTATCCACGATCAACTCTTCATCCAGCGCATCGACCGTTGCACGCGCTTCTTTGCTGAAGATGGCGACGATACGCACCATCCAACTTGGGAAGACGGTTGTCTTGATCGGATAAGAGGGATAGGCTTCTTTCAAGACTTTTGCGACATCCTCCATCCAGAACGAATCGCTTACGCAGATAAAGCGCTGACCGGCAGCCTCGGGCTTGGTCATCGCTTGGACGTGTGCTTCCGCCACATCCCGTACATCGACGGCGTTAAAATGCATCCGCGCCAACCCGGGGATATTGGCTCTCATCAAGGATTGGACGAGTACACCCGATGTGCGGGCGTTTGTGTCGGGCAGCGGCCCCAGGATCAAGCCGGGGTTGATGGTTGCTAATTCCATACCATTCTCCAGGCTTTGTACGAAACCCCAAGCGGCGCGTTCAGCGAGCGTTTTGCTTTTCGAATAGGCACTGATGGTGGCGCTATCTGCAATCGACCAGTCGCTTTCGTTGAAATGAGTCTTTTCTTTGGGGTGACCATATGCAACAGCTGCAACCGAAGATGTCAGCACAACCCGTTTGACATTGTTCTTTGCGGCTGCCTTCAGTACACGCAGGGTGCCTTCACGCGCGGGGATGATCAGGTCATCTTCATGTTCCGGTTCACTCAACGGGAAGGGGGATGCCACATGCAGGACATACTCACAGCCTTGTATGGCTTCGTCCCAGCCGGCATCCTTGAGCAGGTCGGCTTCGACCAGTGTCAGACGCTCAACGCCATCGGCTAGTTTGGCGATGGTTTTGCGTAAAGCAGACTCTTTTTTGAGCGAGCGTACAGTGCCACGCACCTGGTAGCCTTCTTTGAGCAAGGTGGCTACGCAGTGAATACCGACAAAGCCGCTGGCACCGGTGACAAGTACGGTTGTGTTTTTGGGCATATAAAAACTCCTAAAGCGGAAATATTTCTTTCAAGTTTGGAAGTATATCATCGTGCTATGCACTATAATTGCAGGGCTGTGTTCGTTTTCACAAAAGGAGCAGTCGATGGCTAAGATCGATCAGATGGTGGAAGAGTTTTTAGCGCAGAAGAAGATCGCTGTGGTGGGTGTCTCCGAGACACGCGATACGGGTTGTAATTTGAATTACGATAAATTTAAAGCTGCCGGTTATACGGTCTATGCGATCAATCCCAACACGGATACCTTCAAGGGCGACCCTTGTTACCCGGATCTGGCATCAACGCCTGAGAAACCGGATGCTGTATTCATTCTGGCGCGCCCTGAAGTGACCGATGAGATTGTGCGCCAATCTGTAGATGTGGGCGTCAAATATATCTGGATGCACTGCATGATGGGCACGAAGCCCGGCCTTGCAGAAAGTATGACCAGCGTTTCACAGGAGGCGGTTGCGCTATGTCGCGAGAATGGCATTCAGGTCATTCCTGGGTCATGCCCGGCACAGTTCCTGAATCCAGATTTTGGACATAAGATGATGCGCGGACTTTGGCGCTTGATGGGGAATATGAAGATCAGCGAAAGTTAACAACAAAAAAACTCCCGCAAGGGAGTTTTTCTTTACTCTTTTTCGATCACCCAAAAATGAGACAGCCCGAAAACCTTGAGCGGCGTTTTCTCCAGAAATTGCAAAATTGCACGCAGTATTTTTCCGACGGCACCCAAACGGGCAATGATATTGTCATAGGCGCCAAAGATGACCGTCCGCTCGATGAATTTGACGGGCAGGCCTTCAAAGAGTTTCATCAGATCGCGGCGTGTATAGATTTCGACGTGCGGGGCGAGTTTATCACGCCATTTGCGCGGCAGGTAATTCACAAAAAGGATATTGCCAAAGCGATATTCCCCGCGCCAGTAGATACCATGTGTCTCGAAAGGATACCAGCGATTGGGGACAAAGATCGTTACACGCCCGCCGGGTTTGAGTACGCGAATCATCTCGCGTACAGCTTTTGAATCATCTTGGACATGCTCGAGGACTTCATGACTCAGGATCAGATCGAAGGAATTAGCGGGGAAGGGAAGATTTTCGCCTGCAGCATTCATGATGCGCGGCGAACGTTGACCCGCTTCTGCTGCCCGTTCAAAATCGTATTCCAGCCCCGTGATTTTTCCACCAAATGGCGCGAGATGCTCTACGTACATCCCCACGCCGCAGCCATTTTCGAGAATGTCGCCTTTAATACGTTCACTCGCTGCATTGACGATCATCTGCAGGCGGCGTTCCTGTCCAGCGCGCCAAACGTAGGATGGTTCACCGCGCAGGGCGGCTTTGTCCATATCGCGTTGCTCGGTTTGGACGTTTGAACGGTTTTTCATGCTTTAGCGCCCCAATGAATAGCCACTGTCCCAAACATCTTGACCGAGAAATTGACCTTTTTGAAGCCAGTGGCTGCCATGTGAGCCGCCAGTTCTTCGGCGCTTAGAAAGCCTTTGGTCGAGTCGGGCAGGTAGGTGTAGGCATCCCGTTCACCGGTCAGTAATTGGCCGAGGGTTGGGATGACATAGTTTAGGTGGATGTTAATGAAGGGAGTCAGGATATTCTTACGGGGACGTGTGGTGTCGAGAATCACGACCCGTCCGCCGGATTTCAGGGCGCGGTACTGCTCGTTGAGTGCGCGTGGCACATCGGTCACGTTGCGCATCAGGAAGCCGGAGACGATTGCATCAAAGCGTTCGTCTGAGAAGGGCAGGTTCAATGCGTCGGCAGTAGACCAATCCAGGTGGCCGTGTTTTTTACCGGCACGCATCATCTCGAGGGTGAAATCCGCTGCGATGGGGTGTGAAGCGGGTTGCTGCCGGAGCGCCTCACGCGCCAAATCACCGGTGCCAGCCCCGAGGTCCAGGAGCGTATCGTCCGCTTCCAGTTGGGCATGAGCGATAACTTCCTTCCGCCAGCGGATATCCTGCCCGGCGGTCATTAATCTGTTCATCACGTCGTAACGGCGCGCGATTTTGCTGAACATTTTTTGCACGCGATCAGCGCGTTCTTTTCCAGTATATTCCAGTGGGGTAGACATGGCGGCTATTATACTCGTCTTGCTACTTTTGTGAGTATGTGCTAAAATTTTGCGGCATTAATCGCATCAATATTGAAAGCAACGGAAAGTGGGCGACCCCCACTTTTTTGCTTGTATGGAGAATTATTTGGGGAGCGTAGGAAAGCTATGACGAACGATTTTATCAAAGCCTTTAACGATGTATTAGAAGACAAACAGTTGCCGAAAGAAGTGATTCTTGAAGCGATTGAGTCTGCTATGGCCTCTGCGTATCGGCGGGCAGTAAATGCCTCCAGCGCGCAGGAAGTGGTCGCTAAATTGGACCCGCAAACTGGTGAAGTGACCATTTTTGCTGAAAAAGAGATCGTGGAAGATGTGCAGGATGAACGCACCGAAACGACCCTGGACGAGGCAAAGGAAGTGGACCCCGAAGCAGAGATGGGTGGTATGGCACTTGTTGAATCGACCCCGTCCAACTTTGGGCGTGTTGCCGCGCAAACGGCACGACAGGTCATTCAGCAGCGTATCCGTGAAGCGGAACGCGCTGTGCAGGCCGAATACTTCGAGCGCCAGATCGGTGAGATCATCAGCGGTGTGGTGCAGGCAACTGCCGGACGCCACGGCGTCACGATCGGCCTGGATATGAAAGCCGAAGGCACCATGCCGAATAACCAGAAGATCCCGGGTGAGCGCTTCCGTGTTCATGACCGCGTCCGTGCGGTTATTTTGGAAGTGAAAGATACTCCGCGTGGCCCGCAGATCATTCTCTCGCGTGGGCACGGTAGTTTCTTGCGCCGTTTGCTCGAAAATGAAGTTCCTGAAATTTATCACGGTGTGGTCGAGATTCGCGGTATTTCGCGCGAGCCCGGTCGCCGTGCAAAAGTAGCTGTTTCTGCCATGCAAGAGGGGATTGATCCCGTCGGCGCATGTGTCGGTATTCGCGGCGTCCGCATTCAGAATATTGTGCGCGAACTGCATAACGAAAAGATCGACATTATCGAGTGGAATCAAGACCCTGTTGTTTATATCTCGAAGGCGATCAGCCCTGCGCGCGTAACCGGCGTCTATCTCTCCGATCGTCCCGATGCAACCCGTACTGCGACTGTCGTGGTGCAGGAAGATCAACTCAGTCTTGCAATTGGTCGCGATGGGCAGAATGCCCGTCTCGCTGCGAAGCTGACCGGTTGGCGCATCGACATCAAGAGTCTGGTCGAAGCTGCTGCTGATTCCCTGAATAAGCTCCAGAACGACGAAGAGTTGAAAGAAATTCTCCCATGGGCGGTTGAAGAAGCGCCTGCGATCGAAGCATTGCTGGCGAAGAAGACCGAAGGTCGTTCTTTGGGGCCGGAAGAATATCAACAAATTGCTGCTTTTATGGATCGCGTCGAAAAACGCACCATCGAAGTTCAGGAAGAAGCCGATCTGGCGGAACAAGAACGTTTGGCAGAGGCTCGCGCAGATATTCATCCCGCTGCCTTTGAGATGATGTTGGCAGACAGTGAAATCAAAGAGCATGTTTTCAATATTCTCTTTGAAGCAGAATATGAGACTGTTGGTGATCTGATGCTGGCGCTGCGCCTTGACCCCGATCAGGTTTTCAATTTGCCGGGTATTGGTCCGAAGGCAATTGAGAATATTACCGAAGTTTTGGCTGCGATTGAGTTCCCCGCAATTGAAGAAGAAGTTGAAGGCGAGGAAGTTGCCGAAGATGCCGAAGAGGCTGAAGAAGCGGTTGCTGAAGAAACTGCTGAAGGCGAAGAAGTTGTCGAAGAAACCGAGCAAGTTGAGGCTGAGGACGAAGCGGAGTCAGACGAGGAAGAAATTCCTTCTATGGCGGAAGTCTTCGAAGTCCAGCCTGAGATGCTTTCTCAGACAAGCGGCGAAGAAGAGCTTGATTTTGAAGAGATCGCAAAGCTGAAGAAGAAGCAGAAGAAAAAATACGTCAAATATGAGTTTGATCCTGAGTTGGGTGAAGTGGTTGCGAAGAAAAAACGTAAACGCAAATCCAATGAATGGGATGAAGAGGAAGACTGGTAGGTTGCGGTGAGCAAGAAATCTCTGCGACGCGGACGACATGTACCACAACGCACGTGTGTGGGATGCCGCGAGACGCTGGCAAAACGAGCGTTGATCCGCGTTGTACGCAGCCCAGAGGGGGTTCGTGTTGATTTGAATGGTAAAACGCCTGGACGCGGCGCTTATCTACATGACCGTTTGTCATGTTGGGAGCGCGGTTTGAAGGGCGCTTTACCAAATGCCTTGCGCACAAATCTAACACAAGAAGAGCGGGAAGCATTGCAGGAATTTATGCAAACACTTCCCGCTGAGAGTGAAGAAGAGCAAGCATGATGTGATTCTCTAATGTAGGCATCATATGGAAAAGAGGCGGCTTATGAGTGAAAATGAACAAAAAGTAATTGAAATTCCTGCTGGGATCGGTGTTCGCGATCTGGCAGAGCGCATGGACTCCAGCCCGATTGATGTTATCAAAATTTTGATGACCAACGGTGTGATGGCGAGCATTAATCAGCAAATCGATTTTGATTCAGCGGCGATTGTGGCTGCTGATATGGGCTTTGAAGCGGTTTTAGAACGTGAACAGGATGAAGAGATCGATGCAGAAGGGGAGCTACCTGTCTGGCGGCAGATGATCGCTGATGAAGACGATTCTGCTTTGCAAGATCGCCCTCCGGTTGTGACGATCTTGGGACATGTTGACCACGGTAAGACAACCTTGCTGGATGCGATCCGTGATACGGATGTGCAGGCAGGCGAAGCAGGCGGGATCACCCAACATATCGGTGCCTATCAGGTTGTGCAGGATGGACGCACGATTACTTTCCTTGACACCCCTGGTCATGCTGCTTTTACGGCAATGCGTGCACGTGGTGCCCAAGGTGCTGATGTTGTCGTTTTGGTGGTCGCTGCTGATGATGGTGTGATGCCACAGACCAAAGAAGCAATTGCTCATGCCAAAGCAGCGCGTGTGCCGATCATTGTTGCCCTGAATAAGATTGATAAAGGCAATGCCAACCCTGAGTTGGTCAAGAAACAATTAGGCGAGAATGAACTTGTCCCCGACGAGTGGGGTGGCGATACGATGGTCATCCCTGTTTCGGCGTTGAATAAAGAGGGCATTGAAGACCTGCTTGAAGCAATCCTTCTGGTTTCAGATAATATTGATATTCGTTCCAATCCTGATGGCGAGATCGTTGGGACAGTCATTGAAGCTGAGTTGGATAAGGCACGTGGCGTGGTTGCCACCCTGCTCATCCAAAACGGGACGCTGAAGATCGGTGATATTGTTGTCGCTGGCGGTGTGTATGGACGTTTGCGTGCGATGTTTGATTATCGCGGCAACAAGGTTGACGAAGCAACTCCGTCTACACCGGTATCGGTGATGGGCTTGAACGAAGTTCCCAGCGCGGGACAGCTTTTTGAAATCGTTGAAGCTGAGAAGGTAGCGCGCTATCGTGTAAAGCAGTATGCTGAAGAACAGAAACAGGCATCCATTAAAAAGAAGACCCTTTCGCTTGAAGACCTTTTCGCTGCCTATCAGGCTGGTGAAGCAAAAGAACTGCGCCTGATTATCAAAGCAGATGTACAAGGCTCGCTTGATCCAATCGTCGGTGAGATGAATAAGCTTGGCGCAGGCGAGATCGGTATCAAGGTGCTTTATGCCGAAACCGGCAATATCGGCGAGAACGATATTACCCTCGCGACAGCCTCGAATGCGATTGTGATCGGTTTCAACGTGCAGGCAGATGTGACCGCCCGCCGTCTGGCCGAGCGCGAAGGCGTTTCCATTCGTCTTTACAATATTATCTATCGTATTGTTGAAGATGTCGAAAAAGCGCTCAAAGGTATGCTTGAGCCTGTCTTTGCTGAGAAGATCATCGGCAAGGCCGAAGTGTTGGCAACCTTCCCGATTTCGAAACTCGGTAAAATTGCAGGCTGTCGCGTGCGCAGCGGCATGATTCGTCGTAATGCGCAGATGCGTCTGAAGCGCGGTGATGACACCCTCTTTGAGGGCGAGGTTTCCTCCCTTCGCCATGAGAAAGATCGCGTTAACGAAGTTCGCGATGGCTTTGAGTGTGGCATCGGTTTAAAGAATTTCCATGACATCGAGGTGGGCGATATTTTGGAATGCTATATCCTTGAAAAAGAAGCGATTGATTAATAACTATGCCTTCTGAAGTTCGTTTACAACGCATCGCGGATCGTATTCGGAGAGAGCTCTCTGAGATGCTCATCTTTGAATTGAGTGATCCGCGATTGCAACAAATTTTTATTACTGACGTAAATATTGACCGTGAACTGGCGTATGCCAATATTTACGTGTCTGCCATCGAGGGCGCTGAACGTGCTCCCGAAGTTTTGGCTGGGCTTGAGAGCGCCAGCGGATTCATACGCCGGAATTTAGCGCGGCGCGTGGACCTACGCTCTTTTCCGCAGATACGCTTTCACTGGGATCCGACCCCGGAGCAAGCTGACCGGATCGATGAAATTCTTGCTGATATCCGCAAAAACGAAGCCCGACGCGCAACAAATGACGAGAATACACAAGAAGAAGACTAATCAGGGATGATTGAAACCACCGACGCATCTATTTTGCGGCGTTTGGGGGAAGCCGAATCCATTTTGATCACAGGCCATATCCGCCCCGATGGGGATGCGGTGGGTTCTATCCTAGGTTTAGGACTTGTCCTGCTGGAGGCTGGAAAAAAGGTTCAGATGGTGTTGCCTGATGGCATGCCCAGCGTTTTTCGTCATCTTGAAGGCAGTGAGTTAGTGAAGACTGAGCTTGAAGGGGAGATTGATACATTTATCACTGTAGATTGTGCTGATTTTAAACGTGTGCATGAAAATTTGCAGCCTTTGGGTACTCCCGCCCTAAACATCGACCACCACATCACCAACGAAAAATATGCTGAACTTAACCTTGTTGAATCGGATTCTGTCTCGACGACCTCGATCCTGACGGCGCATATCCCTGCCTGGGGATTGCGCATCACGAAGGCGGCGGCAGGCGCCCTTTTAACAGGGTTGATTACCGATACGCTCGGTTTCCGTACCTCGAATATGAACCCGACTGCATTGCGACAAGCTGCCGAATTGATGGAGTTGGGGCTGGATTTACCCTCGCTTTACTATCAGGCACAGATCAGCCGCTCGTTTAAGGCAGCTCGTTATTGGGGCGCGGGGCTGGAAACCCTCGAACGGGACGGTAAAATGGCATGGGCTGTATTGACTATGGCAGATCGTCAGGCAGTAGGGTATCATGGGAATGATGATGCTGATTTGATTAATGTCCTGTCGGCAATTGAAGAGTGTCCAATTGCTTTGATTTTTGTCGAGCAGCCGCACGGGAAGGTGAAAGTCTCGTGGCGGGCACGCGGCGAAAGCTGGGATGTTGCTCAGTTGGCGGTATCGTTTGGGGGCGGCGGTCATCGTGCAGCAGCTGGGGTGACACTCACAGGTTCTTTAGACGAGGTCAAGCATAGGGTCTTGAGCGCGACACGTGAAATCCTGTTTGGATAATGCAATTTTTGAAAAAACTTTTACAAATATGTTAGAAAATCAGATATGGAGGAAAATCTGTTATGAGTAGTCAAGATCAAAGAAATGCCATCTCAGGTGTGCTGGTCATTGATAAACCGACGGGTATGACTTCACATGATGTTGTGAATGTTGTTCGTCGTGGTACTGGAATCCGGCGTTGTGGCCATACCGGTACTTTGGACCCACGTGCTTCTGGTGTATTGGTTGTTTTGGTTGGGCCTGCGGTGCGTTTGAGTGAATATGTTTCGGCTTCTGATAAGCGCTATCAGGCGATCATCCGTTTAGGAACTGCGACTGATACTTACGATGCCGAAGGCGCTTTTACGCGTGATGAAGTTACTGTTGATGTGACCGAAGAACAGTTTGAAGACGAATTGAAGAAATTCGAAGGTGAGATTGAGCAAGTGCCGCCACCTTATTCTGCTGTCAAGGTAAACGGACGCAAAGCCTATGATATGGCGCGCAAAGGCGAAGAGGTCGAACTCGAGCCGCGCATCATTCAGGTGCATCACCTTGAAGTCTTGGAATGGGCGAACCCCGAAGTCGTGGTGGATGTACACTGCTCCTCCGGGACGTATATCCGCTCCTTGGCGAACGATCTCGGTGAAGTTTTGGGTTGTGGTGCATATCTGGTTGGTTTACGCCGCACGAAAAACGGACGTTTCTCGCTGCGCGATTCTGTGCCGCTGCGCAAGCTGAAAGAAGCCTTTGAAGCAGGCGACTGGTATAAATATCTCATTCCGGCTGCTGAATCACTTGGGGATTGGCCTGCTGTTGAATTGAGCCCTGATGATGTCGATCAAGTTCGTCACGGACATCGTGTTAAAGCCGATCCCGATGCTGATCCAAAACAGATGGTACGAGGTGTGAGCGAAGCGGGCGAATTGATTGCTCTCTTGAAGCTCGAAGAAGGCGAAGATGGCGCGCCGGAGTGGCAGCCGAAGAAAGTTTTCTTCTCGTAATTTGACGATTTTTAAATAAACTTCCAAAGACCTGAAAGGTTTCAAGGCGCTCTCGTTAAGATTGCTCCCCTTTTCTTCACACGCTTTCCATGTGAAGAAAACCTTTCGGGTCTCATTATTTTAGCGAATTACTCAGTATCACTATGCGCCATCTCCGCTCACTTAAAAACATTTCGCTTGGGGAAACCTGGCTCACGGTTGGCGTTTTTGATGGTATCCATCGCGGGCATCAGGAAATTATTAAAGCACTTACGGCAGGCGCACACGCAACAGGTGCGTCTGCTGTTGTGCTTAGTTTTTACCCGCACCCCGCTGCGGTCTTGGGGAAACGTAAGCAACTCAAATATCTTTCTCCTCCTGACGAAAAAGCCGAATTGCTGGCAGCCTGTGATGTTGACCTTCTCATCACACACCCCTTCGACCGGCAAATCGCGGCACTTTCTCCTGAAGCTTTCCTGGCAAATTTGCAAGAGCATCTTAACATAAAGAAGTTGCTGGTTGGCTACGATTTTGCGCTGGGCAAGAACCGTCAGGGTGATGCTGCTTATCTGCAAAAAATGGGATTGGCAAATGGATATGAAGTTCAGCGTTTTGAACCGTTACGAGATGACGAAGGTGTTATCTCATCATCTCGTGTGCGCGAAACGCTCGCGGATGGGAACGTGGTTGCTGCCCAACAGCTTTTGGGGCATCCCTACGCTTTGCGCGGCTCCGTCATCCACGGCGATGGGCGCGGACGCAAACTCAATATCCCGACTGCAAATATCGAAATCTCGCCCGAAAAAGCAATTCCTGCCAACGGCGTCTATGCTTGCTATGTCTACGTCGATGACCTCAAATATCCTGCCGTCACGAACGTCGGTATCCGTCCGACCTTTACGCCCGATCAGGCAGAAGCCAATATCGAAGCGCATCTGCTTGATTTTGATGGCAATCTCTACCAGAGAGAGCTACGCCTTGAATTCATCGACCACTTGCGGCCGGAGAAAAAATTCAATGGCGTGGATGAGCTGCTCGCGCAGATTGATGCGGATATAAAAAAAGCCAGAGTGATTTTGCTATAAACCCAACACCCCGTTGACGAACGGGGTGTTTTCGTCTATAGTCCTTGCAAAAATCAGGTGGTTTACTTAAATTAAAGGAGCGAGATGAACGAAAACATCCCCAATACACAAGGTTCGCAGGAACTGAATGCCATCATGGCGCTTGCCAATCTCCAAAAACGGGTCAAGAATGGCGCTAGCAATTTCTACTGGATCGCAGCGCTATCGGTCATCAATTCGTTGGGAGCGGTCTTCAATCTCGGTGTTAATTTTGTAATCGGCTTGGGCGTCACGCAGGTTGTCGATGCCATCGCGATAGTGATTGCTGAGGGCCTTCCAGAATATGCCGCCATCATCCGCACCCTTGGCGTGGTACTGAGTTTCGGAATCTCGGCGATCTTCGTTGTCTTCGGCCATTTCGCTGCAAAAGGACATCGCTGGGCATTCATCACTGGCATGGTCTTCTATTCCCTCGATGCCTTGCTTATGTTTGCTGTTCAGGACTGGTTTGGCTTCGGCTTCCATCTTTTCCTGCTCTGGGGCCTCTTTGGTGGACTTCAGGCGCTCAAAAAGTTGCAATCCATTCTGCCGAAAAATCCAGACCCTGCCATCTCTTCCACCTTGGAATAGATTTCTATGCCCGAACGAAAAATTTACCTTCTCTCCCCGAAAAAATATTCCCCTGAAGTGATCGCGGTCGCCTTTGCAAAGACCTCACGTTCCCCGCTCAGTTTTCAGCAGATCGCCGACGAACTCAACGATGAATCCAGCGCCGAATTCCACGAGAAGTGGGTGGTTGGCTATGGTCACGCTTCGGTTGCCGAGCACGCCGTGCTGCATATCGCCATCGAGAATGTCTCGCGTATGGCGATTGAGAGTATCGAATCGAATCGTCTCGCCTCCTACACTGAAAAATCGACCCGCTACCAAAAATGGGATTCAGATGCCTTCGTCATCCCGCCCGAATTGGATGGACATCCCCTGCGGGATGAATACGAGCGCGTCATCAAGATGCTCTTCCAGACCTATGCCGATTCGCTCGCGCCCACGCGTGCTCTCGTTATGGACAGAAATCCTCGGCGAGAAAACGAATCCGATGCCCTTTGGGATCGCCGCATCCGCTCCAAATACGTCGACGCCTGCCGCTTCCTGCTCCCGGCCGCATCGCTTGCCAATGTTGGTCTGACGGCGAATGCACGCGTTCTGGAAAGCGCCATCCGCAAGATGCTTTCGCATCCCCTCGCCGAAGTGCGTCAGATCGGCGAGAAGGTTAAATCCGTTGCCAAAGGCGAAACGCCGACTCTCGTTAAATACGCTGATGTCGTGCCATATTTCCAGCAGGTTGAGAAAGACTTTCTGAGCAGGAACGAACGGCCGTTCGCCCCTACGGCGTTAACGACGTTGATGGACTTCGACCCCGCCGCCGAAACCAAAATCCTTGCTGCTGCTCTCTACCGCTTTGGCGAGATGCCCTATCAAAACGCATTTGCGCATATCCAACAACTCTCGCTGGAAAAACGCGCCGAGCTGGCAGAAAAGCTACTCGGCGGCATGGATAAATACGACATCCCCTTGCGTGAACTCGAGTACAGTCATTACACATTCGACCTTGTCATGGATCAGGGTGCCTACTTTGAGTTCAAACGTCATCGCATGATGAGCCAAACCCCGCAAGCGTTAACGGCAAAGCTTGGTTACGCCATCCCCAGCCTGATAACGGAAGCAGGCTTCCAATCCGCGTATGTAGCGGCGATGGATGCCGCAGCCGATGCCTACCAGAAGCTCGCTGAGTTCAATCCGCAGGTGGCCGCTTATCTTGTCCCTAACGGCTTCAATCGACGCGTGCTGGCATCCTTCAATCTGCGCGAGGCCTATCACTTTGTCCAGTTGCGTGCTGCCCGTAACGCGCATTTCTCCATCCGCCGCGTCGCGCGCGAAGTTTATGCCGAGATCGAGAAGCAGCATCCCCTTTTGGCGAAGTATATGCGTCTGCCCCAAGAAGAAACATGGCAAGATCAATTCACCAGTTTTTAGCGCTCCTCGTAGTAACGACTTTCGTCGTTTCCTGCGTCCCTCAAACGGATGTAGAACCGCAGCGCGCCCCGACTTTGGCTGGTTCATTGCAACCCTATCTGTCGCCCACCCCGAGCGCGACGCCGCTCCCGGCCACCCCCATCCCGTCCCAAACTCCGCAGCCAACGGCAACCCCGCACATCTATACCGTTAAATCCGGCGATACGATGGGCAGTGTTGCACTCGACTTTGGCCTCGATATGGGCGATCTGGTCAAAGCCAATCCTGATGTTTCTCCATATGCAATGCCTATCGGGCAGATACTGGTCATCCCCAATAGGGATGCTGTACGTGTTGACTTGCCGAATGTTGATCCGCTGGCGCTTTCATTTGCTCCGCCTGCTTGTTATGCCACCCAGAGCGGTGGCAAGTGGTGCTTTGTGCTTGTCCAGAACGACACAGATGGCATGGTGGAAGGCATCTCGATGGATGTGCGCCTCTACGATGCCGATGGAAGTTTGCTTACCCACGAGACGGCTTTCCCTTTACAGGATCGGTTCTTGGCGGGAGATGCACAGCCCGTACTGGTTTACTTCGAGGGTGTACCTGCAAATAGCCGCGCACAAGCCGAAGTGTTGACCGCTTTTGAAGGCAATCCCATTGACGAGCGTTATCCCGATGCACGTTTGCAGGGTGTTCTCACCCAAATCACTTGGAATGGGAAGACGGCATTGGTGAGCGGGGAAGTGCTTGTAGCCGGGAAAGAAGCCGATAGTATTTGGGTTGTGGCAACTGCCTATGACGCCGGAAACAAAATCGTTGGTGTGCGTAGATGGGATGCTGCTGCCGGAGAAACCGAATTTCGTTTAACGGTAGCAAGTTTGGGCCCTGAGATCGAACGCGTCTCTCTATCCGTTGAGGCTCATCATTCGCTCTCTACCTTTCAAGAGTGAAAAGCACTGTGTTTGACGCATCCTTTTCTAGGATGTATAATCTATCCGTTCCTCTACCTGTTTTAAAATTCAAGGATCTTTATGGCACTAAATGGAAATCTGAGAGATTTTACAGTAACCCAATTGCTTAATTTGGTTAATTTAGCCAGTAAAACGGGGACGCTGGTAATCGAGGGGCCTAGTGAGACAGCTGAAATCTCTTTTAGGGAAGGAAAGCTGGCTTATGCGATGATTGGGCAAAATGCTGGCAGTTTAGCTGCAATTTTGCATGGCGCCAAGAAGTTGAGCGCCAGCCAATATCGCGCGATCCAACAGCGTGCAGGGCACGTGACTGATAAAGAGCTGGGTTTGCTATTGATTAATGCCGGGTATTTGACTCAGCAAGATATTTTGCAGGCTTTGCAAAAGAATTTTATGGGGGTTGTTCGGCAGCTTTTTACCTGGGTGGAAGGTTTTTTTCGTTTTGAAAATACGAAACTCCCGCCTGATGATCGTATTAATGTGCGCCTTGATCTTGAAAATTTGATTATTGAAGGCTCGCGTCAATTACGTGAGTGGGAACAGTTGCAGGATGAAATTCCTAGCCTGGATATGGCGTTGAAGTTTACAGACCGACCTGGTGCTGATCTGAAAAATGTAAACTTGAGCGTGGAAGAATGGCGGGTTGTCTCCTATATCACTCCGAAGAATAAGATCAGCCAAATTGCGAAAGTAACAAAAATGGACGATATGGAAATCCGTCGTATCGTTTATGGATTAATCCAGGCTGGGTTGGTTGAGATCACCAAACCGGAAGGCGCAAAGCCTGCACTCGCGGCTGATATGTTCCCGACACAGGATAAGACCGAACAGAAATCGCTGGTCAACCGTCTTATTAACCGAATTAGCAATATTTAGCTTTATAATCTTTTTTAAGGATAGCACTTATGCAAACAGTCAAAATGGTGGTTACAGGTCCTTTTAGCTCAGGGAAGACGCAGTTCATTGGTTCTGTCAGTGAAATTGACGTTGTTGCTACTGAGCGCAAGATTACAGGGGACGGTGAGAAGGAAGTTAAGGATGCTACCACAGTCGCAATGGACTTTGGGCGTATCACGGTTGATGAAGATTTGGTGCTTTACCTTTTCGGAACGCCGGGACAAAAACGTTTCGACTTCATGTGGGAAATCCTTTCAGAAGGGATGTTGGGATTTATTGTGATGATCGACAGCTCTCGTCCTGAGACCTTCCGTGAAGCTCGCAGCATCCTGCAAACCTTCCGCGCCTATGCGCCAACCCCTTATGTGGTTGCTGCCAATAAACAGGATCGTGATGATGCATGGGAGATCGAAGATATGCGTAACGCGCTGCGTCTCGATCCGAACGTAAAACTGCTTCCCTGTATTGCAACTGATTTGAAATCGGTTAAAGCGGTTCTGTTGGAATTGCTTTACAGCATTTTGGCCGAAATGGAATCGGGGGGATAACCCCCTGATGGTGGTTCTCTAAGTGTCCTCGATTACAACAGATCAGGGTATCGTTCATTATGAAGTCTATGGCCGTGGTCGCCCTGTAATTCTTTTACATGGCTGGCTGGGTTCGTGGGGGCTTTGGCAAGAGACCATGGCGTATCTTGGGCGTTATTATCGCACCTACGCACTCGATTTTTGGGGGTTTGGTGAATCTGGCAAGAAACGCGAAACCTATGCAGTTCAAGATTTTGTTGGGCTTGTTTCCCAATTTATGGATCATTTGGGCATTGAAGATGCTCCGTTGGTGGGACATAGCATGGGCGGGACAGTCAGCCTCTCTGTTGCGCTTAAATATCCAGAGAAGGTCAGCAAGGTTGTTGTCATCGGTTCACCGATTGTTGGCTCATCATTGGCTTGGCCTCTAAAACTGGCAGGCTATCGTTCGATTGCTTTCATGCTGTTCAATGCGATGTGGGCATTTCGGTTGGGAATGCGCGTTGCCTCACCTTTTATTAGTCACGATCCGCGTTTTCCGAAAATGATGGATGATGACCTTAGCAAAACCACCCTTGAATCCTTCCTGTTGAGCATTGCCTCCTTGCGTCGTACGGATTTGCGCCCGATGTTGGAGGATATAAAAATCCCAGCGATGGGCATGTTTGGCGATCTGGATAATATCGTCGACCCCAAGCAATGGCAGCCGATGTTGGAGGGCATCCCCTCTGCGCGAATAGAACGCTTTGATAAAGCCGGGCATTTCATCATGCTCGATGACCCGGAGAATTTTATGCAAAACCTAAAAGATTTTCTGGATACCGAACCTCCGACAACGATCTAAATTCCCTGCAGCATCACGCGCAGGGAATTTTTTATCTCTTGTAGGCCAACCCTTGACTTAATTAGAACTTATGTTCTAAAATAGCAAGCATTGACCCACTCGACACAATAGGAGGTCGAAATGAACAGATCCGGCACTTTTTCTAAGGGAAAACTCCTCGGCGGGCGTAAGTTGCAGCGCGGCGCAGCCTGGGGCATGATGATCATCGCTGCTTTGTTGGCTTTTGAACTTTTCAATTTTAGCTCCACCGATTTTGCATTGCGCGATGTTTTGGGTGACCTGCGCTTTTTGGGCCTGCGCTGGGCAACCATTCTGGCGATTGCCTTCTGTGGAATCGACTTCGCGGGGGTTGCGCGTCTTTTCACGCCTGAGCAAGGTGATGATGAACCCGCTGAAGTTTGGTATCTTTTTGGCGCCTGGATATTGGCAGCGCTTATGAATGCCATGCTCACTTGGTGGGGCGTTTCAGTCGCCATTGCCCAAAGTGGACATATTGGCAGCGCTATTGTCAGCACCGAAGTGATGACCAAAGTAATTCCCATCTTTGTTGCGGTGATGGTCTGGCTCATTCGTGTGCTCATTATCGGTACATTTTCCATTGCCGGAGAGCGTCTTTTCTCACAAGACCTGCAAAAAAGTGTTGTGAAACGATCTTTGCAAAACAACAGAAGCTCATCCCAAGTGACGCAAAAATTCCGTCAGCAGCCCGTAGCACGCAGTGCAGCTACCTTCCGCTCTGCGCCCAAGCCTGCTCCCCGCTCAACCCAGGCCAGCTTTTCTGAACCAACATACCACAATCTCTCTGCCAGCAGCGGACGCCAACAAGCGTACGACGAGCGCGAGCAACGTTTTTAGGCCAACATGGATGAATATTACGGGGACGAAGAAGAATACTGGGAGGCAGCCGATGAAAGCGAAACAGGAAACGGCTGCCTCTCTACTTTATTTTTCCCACCTTTACTGGTTGTCTTTCTAGGAATTATGCTCTCAACTTTTTTATGGGGATTAAAAACCCCGACTCAAGCGGATGAGGAACTTACTCGCCCTTATGCAGAACAGTTTGCCGCGCACCCAGGCTTGTCACCGTTATTCACCCCCGAAATACAGTATTGGGGCGACCAAATCATGGATTGGGCAGCCCAAACCGGTCTCGATCCGAACCTGATCGCCACCGTTATGCAAATCGAATCGTGCGGAGATCCGCGTGCGCTATCGAGTGCCGGTGCCATGGGACTCTTTCAGGTTATGCCCTATCATTTTGAGCAAGGCGAGAACCCTTATTACCCCACTACCAACGCCTTGCGCGGACTTGGTTATCTCAAAAAATCACTGGATACCGCCAATGGAGATTCTCGCCTCGCCTTTGCAGGTTACAATGGCGGTATTGGCGTCATTCCAAAAACGGAGGTAGCTTGGGCGGCAGAAACCGTTCGTTATGCATATTGGGGCAGTGGAATTTATGCCGATGCCCTTCAGGGAGCTACCACGAGCGCACGTCTGGATGAATGGCTTGCGCACGGCGGGGCAAGTTTATGTGCACAGGCAAGTGCAAGACAGTAAAAAGAGCCTTCTAAATTCGAAGGCTCCTTTTTTATGGTTTTTGCTGTAGGATAAGAAAAGTTACTGCAACGCATTACTCGTCTTGCTTTTCCTTACTCTCCATCAAGTTCTGGCGGAGGGCAGGCTTTAGACGAATCAAGCAGCGGCAATGTGATCGTGAAAGTCGTTCCCTGCCCTTCAACGCTCTCGACATCAATTTTTCCCTCGTGGTTACGGATGATCCAGTAAGCGATTGAAAGCCCAAGTCCGAAGCCGGGGGTTTTAGATCGCGTTCGGGATTTCTCGGTGCGGTAGAAGCGCTCAAAAATATGTGGCAAATCTTCTGCGGGGATACCAGGTCCGGTATCGCGAATGATGAGCCGTGCTTTTTTACTCGTTTTTGCCAGACTGAGGGAGATATTCCCCCCCTCGGGCGTGTATTGGATCGCATTTGAGATCAGGTTCAGTAAAACCTGTTTGAGCCGATCACGGTCTCCTAAAATCTGGATCTGGTCGATTTCTGTCAGGCGCAGGGTTACTCTTTCGCCTGCAAGGATATGCATTTCTTGCAGCACTTCAAAGAGCAGGCCGTCAAGTTCCAGGCAATCTTGCTGGAGGGGCAGTTTGCCCGTTTCAGCTTGTGCCAACAGAAGCAGGTCCCCAACGAGACGAGTGAGCCGATTGGATTCCTGATCGATGCTGACGAGAATTTCTTCATCGAGCGTATCCATGCGTCGCATGAGATCGAGATTGCCTTTGATGACGGTCAGTGGCGTGCGTAATTCGTGGCTAACATCTGCCAGAAAACGCTGTTGAGATGAGAAGATCGTTTCGAGACGTTCGAGCGTTTGGTTAAAGGTCAGCACGAGCTGACCAACTTCATCATTGGGCAGGTGCCTGTAGGGGATGCGGCGAGAAAGGTCATCGGCACGATTGATCTGTTCGGCGGTTTCAACGACAGCATCCAGCGGGGCAAGTGAGCGCTCGATCACCAGCCATGAACCGATGGCCGCCAGCAGGACGGCAAAAATCGCGCCCATAATGAGAATATAGAGCAGGTCTTCGCGCACGGATGTAATCATTGCTAAACTTGAAGCAACTTGCATGGTCCCTGCGCCGCGCCCGCCCACGCTGAGTGGAACGCTTAAAACACGCATCGGGAAACCTTGATAGTCAATGCTGCGAAAAACTTTTTCCGTGGTGCTGAGCCCTTGTGTATCAAGCGCTTCGGGAAATTGGCTGCGGTCAAGCGAAGCCGCGACCAGACGGCCATCACGGTCCCAAACTTGCACATAGACATTTGTAGTCATGTTCAATGGGGGCAAGTGCAGAATTGTTAGCTCACCCACAGCATCCACACGTGCAACTTCAAGGATTTCTTGCGCAGTATCATTAATAACCTGGTCAACTTGCCCAAGCAGGGTGAAATTGATGAGTGAGTAAACCGCCATGCCAAAGAGCAATAAAACGCCCCCTAAAAGCGTTGAATACAATAAAGTTAATCTGGCTCGTAGCATAATAAAGTTCTCCCCCCGCTTGCGGAGGGAGTTATGGGGAGGTTAGGGGGTTTCGCGCATCACATAACCCACACCGCGCACGGTATGGATCAGGCGCATCTCATCTTCGGTTTCGAGCTTTTGACGCAAATAACGGATATAAACTTCCAGCACGTTGCTTTCGCCGCCGAAGTCGTAGCCCCAAACGCGGTCGAAGATCACTTCGCGAGTCAGCACCTGACGTGGATGACGCATGAAAAGGTCGAGTAATTCATATTC
>JBNKMO010000186.1:0-19724 GCA_050293165.1 Anaerolineales bacterium
GCCATATTTAAATGGGTCTTGGCAAGAACAAAACCCAAGGTGGTCACGTTAGAGTATTTTAGAGAGCTAAGTCCATTGCGGGAGCAATTGTGGAAACTCCGCGAAATCATTACAAACAAAGAACGCCAGGATGAACCTGTAAACTAAAACAAACCCGCTGGCACTGCAAAAAGCAGATAAAGACCGGCTTCCCCTGCTCCTGGATACTCACACGGTGAACAATTCAGCCCTTATGAAATCCTGTGATTTTTCAAAACTCCTTCCTTTACTCACTTTATCATGCGTGATATAATGCGCCCTTGCGTTAGACTGCAGAACTTATTAAATCAAGTAAGGAAAAGAACATGAGCGACATTTTGAAATCACTCGAAGCACCCGTAAATGAAGATATCCCAGAGTTGCGCTCTGGTGACATTGTGAGCGTTCACGCCCTTGTCAAAGAAGGCGACCGCGAACGTATTCAGGAATTCAAAGGCACCGTCATCCGCATTCGCAACAGCGGCAACAATGCCAACTTCACCGTCCGTCGCGTTGCCAGTAACGGCATCGGCGTAGAGCGCACCTTCCTCACCCGCTCCCCGCGTGTAAAGAAAGTTGTCGTAGAGCGCCACTCCAAAGTCCGCCGCGCGAACCTCTACTTCCTGCGTGACCGCACCGGCAAGAGCGCACGCCTTAAACAGAAATTCAACTAATTTCTCCGCGTAAATTCTCAAAAGGGTACAGCCCAAATGCTGTACCCTTTTTCGTTCTACCCCACCTTCTGATTTTCACAAAGATTTGGAGATGACATGCAAAAACCATTGATTGGCATCACAGCAGGGCATTCCGAAAACAAATTTGGACTCCCCATTATCCATCTATTACGCACTTACGTTGACGCCACCATCGCAGCAGGCGGTGTGCCTGTCATCATCCCTGCCGAGCTTTCTGCCACAGACTGGCAAGTACTCTACACCAAACTGGACGGCGTGATCCTTTCAGGCGGCGCAGACATCGACCCGAAAATTTTCAACGGCGAAGAGCACCCCACCGTCAGCAATATAGACCACGAACGCGATAAACTCGAACTCGCAATCGCCAAACGGGTTGTCGACGACGAAAAACCCTTCCTTGCCATCTGTCGTGGATTTCAGGTGCTCAATGTCGCGCTTGGCGGCACACTCTACACACATATCCCGGATCAATTCGACAACAGCATCCAACACGACTCCAACAGAGACCTCTCTCGAGACTATCTCGCCCACGAAGTAAAAGTAGATGAAGATACGCGGCTTGCCGAAATTCTTGGGGAACCCATTCTCAAAGTGAACAGTTGGCATCATCAGGGCGTTAAAGACATTCCCCCGATGCTAAAGGTGACGGCACACTCCCCCGATGGGCTTGTTGAGGGCATGGAAATTCCTGACCATCCCTATGCAATTGCCGTGCAATGGCACCCCGAATGGATGCCCGAAAGCCCTGCCATGCACAATCTCTTCAAAACCTTCATTGACGCTTCGAGCAAGAACAGCAAAGCCTGATGAACACCCCACTGATCGGCATCACATCCGAAAACACAGAAAACCAATATGGGCAACCTGCGATTCTCTCGCTACGCACCTATATCCGTGAAGTCATTAAGGCTGGCGGCATTCCGCTCGTCATCCCATCCGAAACGCCAACAGAACTATTCAAAGGACTCTTTGCCCGTCTAGACGGCATCCTCCTGACCGGCGGCGATGACATTGACCCAGCGCGCTTCAACGGAGAAAAACATCCCGCCATTGGCACCCCAGACCCAATCCGCGACGAGACCGAGATCACGCTTGCACAATTGGCCATCGCCAATAACAAACCCGTACTGGGCATTTGCCGTGGCTTACAGCTCTTGAACGTCGCCCTCGGTGGTGACCTCTATACCCACATCGAAGAACAGCATCCCGAAAAGAAAAAGCACAACTACTACCCTGAATATCCCCGCGACCTGATATCGCACTCTGTCAGTATCGAAGAAAATTCCAAACTTTTTGAAATCATTGGTGAGCGCGAAATACCCGTCAACAGCCTACATCATCAAGGCGTCAAAATCCTTTCCCCGAAACTCGTTGCCACCGCCAACTCCCCCGATGGGATTATAGAAGCTGCGGAAATCACTGAACACCCATTCGCAATTGCAGTTCAATGGCATCCAGAGTGGTTGCCAAATCAACCAGCATCGCAAGCGCTTTTCAAAACCTTCATCGAAGTAGCGTCAAAAACCTAGATCACGCTTGCTATGTGACAAATTAATCAATCACAAAGACTACAAAAGCCTAAAGACTTTTGTAGTCTTTCTTTTTAATTTACAAGCGTTATAATTCCCCGCATGGACACCCCAAATCAACAAGCCCCCATCGGCATCTTCGACTCAGGTGTTGGTGGGCTATCTGTGCTACGCGCCATTCGCCAGCAACTCCCCAATGAAAACCTGCTCTACTTCGCCGATCAGGGGCACGTCCCTTACGGGCCGCGCAGCCTTGAAGAAGTGCGGCATTTCTCAGAAGCAATCACCAATTTTCTTCTTGAGCAGGGCGCAAAACTGATCGTCGTGGCTTGCAATACCGCATCCGCTGCGGCGCTGCATCATCTGCGTGAACGCCTTCCCGACATCCCCTTTGTGGGCATGGAACCTGCTGTTAAGCCTGCCGCTGAGCAAACGAATTCTGGCGTGGTCGGTGTGCTCGCAACCCCTGCAACATTTCAGGGCGAGTTATACGCGTCCGTTGTGGAGCGTTTTGCCAGCGGCGTAACCGTTTTGCAAAACACCTGTTCGGGATTAGTAGAAGAGATCGAGCGCGGCGCCGTGAATGGAGAAAAGGCGAATGCAATTCTCGAAACCGCGTTGCGCCCCATGCTTGGACGTGGGCTGGATACCGTTGTTTTAGGTTGTACTCACTACCCATTCGCCATTCCGCAAATCGAAGCGATCTGCGGGGATGCGGTTCGGGTCATCGACCCAGCCCCGGCGGTGGCGAGACAAGTTGAAAGGCGTCTCGATGCGCTGCGTCTACTTAATCCGCAGCCCGATGGAGACGTCCAGTTAATTACATCGGGGGATGTCGAGAAGCTGAAATCCTTAGCACTTCAGCTTTGCCCCAAGCCTTATCCTGTGCGCAGGGTGACTTGGAAAGACGGACATCCGAGATAAAAAAAGCGCCACGAGTGTGGCGCTTTTGCTTTAACGGCGGGTGGGGCGGGATGGAATGGATGCTTCGAAGCCGCCCAAGCTACGGCTGGCTTGGGGCCATTCACCGCGCGAGAGTTGGCGCGTTAGCCCGTCGATGGAGCCGCCGATATTTTGAAGCTGGGGCCCGCCGTTGGCAAGGATGCTGGCTTGAGCATTGGCACCCAACTGGGCAATCTGGAGCAGTTCAGCGGGGTCAATCTTGCGGTCGCCGAAGGATGTTTTAACAGTGTCGAGGTAGTCGTGGAGTTGATTTAGCGTACCGTTCAGATCGCCTGCAATCTCGTTCGGGGCAAGGTTGGCGAAGTTATTCTCGCGCTCATCGAGGCTGGTTTTGATCTGGGTGAAGAGTTCGGTACGATCTGATTGGGCTTGGGCAGCGTGATCGGTGAGATTGCCAGCCGCTTCATTAAGTTGGTCAATAGCGGTTGTTGCAACCTCTGCACCCTGCACAAGGATGGTGTCAATTTCTTCAAGGACATAGATGAGTTCGTTGAGATCATCTTCCATCGCGGTCAGGAGATAAAGCATATCGTCGGCGTAAGCACCATAGAGGTCATAATAAAGCGTCAACAGTTCTTCGGCATAGTAGATGGCAGCTTCGGCGTCGTAAACATAGGCAGCGGTTTCGTAGAGCTCGTCTTCGGTCATCGTGCCGTCAGAGGTGGCTTGCGTGGTTGCAGCGGACGATGCTTCGGTCGCGACGACCGCTTCGTTGACGGCTTCGTCGATCAGGGCGGCGAGTTCTTCTTCGCTGAGTTCGTAAACATCCGGTTCGGGCTGAGCCGTGGGCGTGGGCGGCATGGCGACAACGGTCGCTGCAACCGCATCCGCGACGGCATTCTCGAAACCCGCTTCAGCAGTCGCGGTCGCAGCAACGGCGGTCTTTACTTGATCGTCGACGCTGAGAGTTGGCTCGGCGTTCCCGCCGCAAGCAACCAGAAAACTGGCAAAGAGGGTAAAAAGAATAAGGCTCGATAAAAGTTTTTTGGGCATGGCATTCTCCTGAGTATGTGTGGCGATGATAATCTCCACCTAGTCAATTCTATGAAAAATTATACACAGGATTTAATCCAATCTATTCCCCCCGTTTTTCCCAAGCAGATTATTAATCGGCTGGAAGAATCGCAATTTGTGCCAAGTCAACCACATCCATTGAAAAGGCATCGAAGGTTAACTCAGAGGCGGCAACCAATTCTTTTGCGTGGAGGCGTTTAAAAATTGCCAAGTAACCCATTTTTACGGCTGCGTCCCATTGCAGAGAAAGATATTCGGCGGCTTGATGAATATCGTCAACGTCTTTACCTTCAATTTCAATAAAGTTTCCATAGGGAAGTTCATCAAGGTCAAAATGAAGATCGCCGAGGGTGTAGCTCATGCGATACTTCTCGTAAATGGAAACAACCTGATAGCCCAAGCGTTCAACGAAGAGGCGCGCAGCATCAAAATCGCTGACCGCAAATTCGATCTCTTCGCGCTGCACAACGCCTGCTGATTTCGTGGATGGGCCCTTGAAAGTCAGTCGGGATTGGGCATCCTGTCGAAGCCGGAGTACGCAAGACTGGGCGGAGAGCGTTCCGGCTGGCGTGTCGAAGCGCAGATTCATCTCATGGGTACGGGGAGATGCGAGGGTCGCGCCCAACTCTTCCAGGCGTGCCGCCAGCTTTTCCAAATTAGCAACGTGAAATTTGACTTCGGTTTCGGTATAAGACATCTCTTTGCTCCTAAAGAAAAAACCTGACGGATTTTGAAAATCTGTCAGGTTTTCGATTTTACTCTACGCTGAGCATCTTTTGGCGCTGTTCAACGCTATCACCCGCCGCGACGTGAATGCGCCCAACGACGCCATCACGCGGGGATTTGAGCTCATTCTGCATTTTCATCGATTCGAGGATCAGCAACACATCGCCGGTTTTGACTTCCTGGCCTTCTGTGACAGACACAGCAACGACCAGCCCAGGCATGGGTGCCTTGAGATGGAAAGGCCCGGATTGCGCTACAGCGCCGCCTGAAGCCGCACGTAAGCGACGCTCACGCTCGTCTTCAACATTGGCGTGGTAGAGGCGTCCCTTAACGAGAACCTCGAGGTCTTCCTCGCCCCGATAGACATAAGATTCGTAGGATTTTCCGTCTACAATCAATGAGAAAACGGGCTGCTCTTTAATAGACTCGAAATCGACTTCGACGATCTTGCCGTCAATAGAAATATGGCGATCATCAATGATTTCAACCAGAAATTCTTTACTATCAATGGTGGTGATATATTTCATCATCCTGCCGCCTATTTACTAAGTCGTTCCCAACGGGAAAGCCATTTCCAATTGCTGGTATCACGTTCACCACGCCGAACCACATGCGCCGCGCGTTCGGTCTGATCGTGCATGACCAACGTAGCAACAATAGCTGCAATCTCAGGGAAGGTTTCTTTGCCTTCTGCAATCTCTTCAAGAGAGAACTCTTCTTCGACGAAGCGGGTATCGAACTGCCCACCCATAAAGCGGTGAGAGTCTATCATCGCCTGATGAAAAGGAATATTCGTTCGCACACCAACAATCTTATATTCTTCGAGCGCACGGCGCATCCGCAGGATCGCTTGAGCGCGAGTCTCCCCCCAAACAATCAGTTTGGAGATCATCGAGTCGTAGTAAGGGGATATTTCAAAGCCGGGATAAACCCCGGTGTCGACACGGATACCAGGCCCCGTTGGTAAAACACTGTGGCTGATGCGTCCCGTAGACGGCATAAAGTTGTTGTGCGGGTCTTCGGCGTTGATGCGGCACTCAATCGCAGCGCCGTTAATTTTAATATCATCCTGTGTAAAGGAAAGCTTGCGTCCACGTGCGATGCGGATTTGTTCCTTGACGATGTCTATGCCTGTTACCAATTCAGTGATGGGATGTTCAACCTGCAAACGCGTATTCATCTCAAGGAAATAGAAGTTTTTTTGATCGTCTACAAGACATTCGATTGTGCCGGCGCTCTCATACGCAACCGCAGCAGCAGCCTGTACAGCCACCTGTCCCATGCGCTGACGCAGGTCTTCATCCATAACCGGTGAAGGAGCTTCTTCAAGCAATTTCTGATGACGACGCTGGAGAGAGCATTCGCGCTCATTCAGATGAACGACATTCCCGTGCTTATCCGCCAAAATCTGGATTTCGATATGGCGCGCGCCAAGGATCAATTTCTCAAGATAAACATTATCATCGCCAAAGGCAGATTTGGCTTCACGGCGTGCCGACTGGAGTAAAACAGGCATCTCGTCAATGGTCTTGACCTCACGCATGCCCTTGCCGCCGCCGCCTGCTGTTGCTTTGATTAGCAATGGAAAACCGATCTCAGATGCAAGTTTGAGCAACTCTTCGTCGGTTAAGTTGCCTGTTCCTTCTGTGCCGGGCACAACCGGCACACCAGCCTTAGTCATCGTTTCGCGAGCGATGGCTTTGTCACCCATCGCGGCGATTGCGGAAGGCTTCGGCCCGATAAACTCGATACCCGCATCTTCCACAGCTTGAGCAAAATCCGCCCGCTCTGCCAAAAAACCATAACCGGGATGAATAGCACCTGCGCCGCTCTTCAGGGCGATTTCAATGATCTTGTCACCCTTCAAATAGGATTCGCTCGAAGGCGCGGGGCCAAGCAAATAGGCTTCGGTCGCATAGCGGACATGCATCGCCTGACGATCCGCTTCGGAGTAGACAGCGACGGTTTGTAAACCCAATTCACGACAGGCTCGCAAAACTCGAACTGCGATCTCACCGCGGTTGGCAATTAATACTTTATTAAACATCATTTCCTCCTGCCCTAGAGCGGGATATTCCCGTGTTTCTTGGGCGGATTCGCATCACGTTTATTGCTTAGCATCTCCAAGGCATTAATCAAACGCGGGCGTGTTTCGCGTGGCTCGATCACATCGTCAATGAAGCCACGTCCTGCTGCAACGTAGGGGTTGGCAAATTTATCACGGTACTCTTCAACCAATTCCGCTTTGCGCGCCACAGGGTCATCAGCCTCGGCCAATTCCTTGCGGAAGATGATATTCACCGCACCATCAGGCCCCATCACGGCGATTTCGGCAGTCGGCCAAGCCAAGTTCAGGTCGCCACGGATATGCTTGGATGACATCACGTCGTAGGCGCCGCCATAGGCTTTTCGCGTGATGACGGTTATCTTGGGCGCGGTCGCTTCGCAGTAGGCGTAGAGTAGTTTCGCGCCAGACCGAATGATGCCACCATGCTCTTGCACGGTACCCGGCAAAAATCCGGGGACATCTTCAAAGGTGATGATCGGAATATTGAATGAATCGCAGAAACGGATAAATCTCGCAGCCTTCTCGGATGCTTCAATATCCAAAACGCCTGCCAAAACAGCGGGCTGGTTTGCAATAATCCCGACCGCGTGACCACCGAGGCGAGCAAAGCCAACGACGATATTCATGGCATAGTTTGTGTGAACTTCAAAGAATTCGCCATTATCCATCACAAGCTGGATAACATCCTTGATATCGTAAGGCTTACTGGGGTCGTCAGGGATCAAATCGTTGAGGGCTTCTTCACGACGCAAGGGATCGTCACCCGTATCAACAAAGGGCGGATCTTCCATATTGTTTTGGGGAAGGTATCCCAGCAGCTTACGGATCAGGAAGAGCGTATCCGCTTCGCTGTCCGCAGCGACGTGGCAAACCCCGGATGTTTCCGAGTGGATACTTGCTCCGCCCAAATCTTCGAAGGAGACGATCTCGTTTGTGACCGCTTTGACCACATCCGGGCCGGTGACGAACATATAGGACGAATCGCGCACCATAAAGATGAAATCGGTAAGTGCAGGCGAGTAGACGGCACCACCCGCACATGGCCCCATAATGGCGGAAATCTGCGGCACAACACCACTCGCCATCACATTGCGCAAGAAAATATCAGCATAGCCTCCCAGAGAGACAACACCTTCCTGAATACGCGCTCCACCAGAGTCGTTTAAGCCGATCACAGGCGCGCCGTTCTTCATCGCCATTTCCAACAGCTTGACAACTTTCTCGGCATGCACTTCACCGAGACTGCCACCTAAAACGGTGAAATCCTGTGAAAAGACATAGACAAGACGTCCTTCAATCGTGCCCCAGCCAGTGACAACGCTGTCGGATATGAATTTATTCTTATCCAAGCCGAAGTCGGTGGTGCGATGCACAACGAAAGGATCGAGTTCACGAAAGGAGCCGGGATCAAGCAACAGATCAAGGCGTTCACGCGCTGTCAGGCGCCCTTTATCATGTTGCGCTTTGATACGAGCTTCACCGCCACCCATACGGGATTCGGCTTTTAGTTCGCGAAGTTGTTGAATCTTGGGGTTATCAGTCATATTACTCTCTTTTTGTGAAAAATTTTCGACTGCCCGGAAGCAATAAGACAAGGGCGGTCAAACACAAGAATACGATAGTGACGATCAACGAGAAGGGTTGATTCTCGCGTGGAACAGAAGATTGATAGATCAAGCGATCAAGCCAGTAGTAGGCGGCGTAGACAAAAATCGATATAGCGGCTGTTGGGCGCGCCCACCTCCAGCCAAACCAAAGGCTTAGGGCTGCAACGAGCAAGACGAAAGTCCAGAAAAGTCCCGTTGCCGCGATGTAGATGGGGCCCGGGCGCGGCATAAACTTGAGCAGCAAATCCCATTCTGCGAGAGCTGTCCCAAAGCGGGTCGCATTGTAGACCGTAAGGATTAACACGCCCACAGCAAGCAAGGTTACGAGCAACGGGCGCTTAATCTTCTTGGTCACGATATTTCGGACTTCCAGCCAGAAGGCGGGCTGCAATCAGCGGCGGGAGCAAAATCAGCAGCCCCCACATCAGCGGAGGAAAGAAATCGAGATGCAGCGGTGCCGAAAAGAAGATGATAAAGAAAAGCCCTGTGAGAGAGCCAAGAAAAGCACGCGAGAACGCGCTCGGCGGATGTGGGCTTGCGTGGCGGATAAAAACAGCCAGCCCGACCCCAAGCCCATACCCATAAATGGCACCGCTCAAAGCATTCGGGACATTGCTCCAACCACTCGGATCGTTACGCTGAGCAGTATAGAAACCAATCCCTGCTCCAAGCAGGGCACCCAGCAATCCGCCGAGCAACCCTATCAGGAAGGTTTTAGCAAAAGGAGTTTGCAATTTTTGCAGCATTACTGCATGCGGATCATGCGCGAGTAAGTGCGCGCAACGATCTCCTCGCGCAACTGAACCAGTTCAGGGAATTGGTAGAAGAAGAGAATTTTCTCTTCAGCAATGGTGTCGCCTGCAGGTTTCTCGCTGATGATGAAGAATGTCCAGGATTCAGCGATGTCTTCGCCGGTATTGGTGGCAGCGTAATCAGTTACAAACTGGTCTTCGTATTTATAGTAGAAATTATCGAGCGCTTCGTAATAAGCATCATCATCTTCGATATACTGGGTTTCAGACCATTCATCGTAGATGCCTGCCCAAAACTTTTCGTAAAAAAGATTGATATAAGAATCGCCTTTTGCGCAGCCTTCACCAGGAAAGTAGGTGGCGCAGCTTGTTTCGGCAGCGGCATAGAGGTCTTCATCATCGGGATTATAGAAAATATCTTCGTCGATGTTGATTTGATTTTTGTTGAGAGTCAGCAAGTGTCCGTACTCGTGAATAAGGGTATACGTGAGATCACGCAAATCATTCGTATCGGCAATGTCGACATTCAAGAGCCACTCGGTCGGGTCATTTGGGGATTGCTCGACCATCGCCAGCGAACCGCCCTGACCATCGGTAATGACTTTGTATCCGACCAATAGCTCACGCGCATCGGCAGGGATCATGCCTGTGTAATATTCCCAGATCGTTTCTTGTGTAGCAGTGTCATTTTGATAACTTTCAAGATCGCTACTGACACTTTCATAGCTCGGCGAGGAGATTTCATCACCGTTGACTGCGTAGGTGACCAAAACATACTCATCACCCAATAAGTTTTCTTCTGCGTTAGCCGAAGCCTCAACAACGCCATCCATCAAATCAACAAAAAGCGGAATCGCTTGTCCATTATCCAGATAACAAAGTCCGTTTTCAGCGTGATAGCTTTCGTTCCCCTGACAGGCATCATTCGAATCTGAAGAAGCTACAGGCGGCACACTCTCAGGCTGAGAATCACCATCGCTCTCTTCAGCATATCCATCATCAGTGTACTCTTCACCACCGTTGTACTCATCGCTGTAATAATCGTCTTCACTATAAAACAGTTCGCACGCAACAACAGAGAAAAGCATTGCGATCAACAAGAAAAATATTGCTGTCTTTTTCATTTTTCATCCTCGACTATAAAATTACCGTTCAATTCGATAAAAAGGCATCAATTGCTTGTTGCCAAAATTCGCTATCGACTCGCCCAAACGACCAATAAATTCGCCTTTGTAGGGCAGGTCTGCCAAAATATCAGGATTGGCAAAAGCATAGTCCAAACCCATCTCGGCAAGATAATCATCAGCGTGACCGTCCTTGTGAGCAAGAAAATACTCGTAGCTGTTGATTAACCCATCCATGTTGACGATGGTACGGTCTGCAATAAAGTAGCCTAAATTTCCACCGCCAGTCATTCCGATCAGAGAGCCAGGTTCGGTGTTCTCTTCCACAACCGCGAGAATTTCCATATAGGGATGTCCATCATGTTCAACGCCGTAAGGCATGAGATGAACAATATTTCTATAATAGTTTTGTGCCCAAAACAGCCCGAGAACAAAGATAGCTGCCCAGAGCAATGGCTCAGCTTTGGCAGAAATCCGTTTAATTGCGCGAAAAAACACGTCCACGAGCAGGGCAAGAAGCAACGCTGTCAGAATGTAGTGCGTGACCCAGTACCATTCCTTGGCCGCGGAGTATCCGCTCGCGTGATAGGACAAGGTTTGGATCAGGGCAGCGACCAGAAGCGGTAGCAAGCCCAAGTCCACGCTCGCGCGCGTCATTCGCTTTTTGGAAAGGAAGAAGACGACGATGAAAAATATCCCGACGAGAAGATAGATCAACCAAAAGGCATTATCCGCAAAGCCGAATGCGTCACGCAACCAGACGACAAACTTGGTCGCCATGCCCCAGGCGCTGAAATCGCTTTCAACTTGGGTATCAAAGCCAAAAAACTGATAGATTTCCTGCGCTGCCCCACCATAAACGCGCCCCGAAAGCGATCCCCACCAACGTTTAATTTGCCCGCTAACCGGCGATGCTGTGCCAAAGACGAGCTTATTAAAGAGCATATAGGCGACAAGTGCCGTGCCTAAAATGCCGTAATAGCGAAATCCTTCATTGAGCCATTTTTTCCAATTTTCCTGAAAAAACTCGCGTGGTGAAAAAGCAACTTTTTGAAGCGAACGTGCCAGCCAACGGATAGAGAAACGAGTAATCAGAACCCAGCCAAAGGTCAGCACAGCGTTCCAAAGCAATGCAGAACGCGGCACATTGCCAACCCAACCAAATCTGCCGATGAGATAGATCAAAACAACGACAACTGCTTGCGCGCGAAAAACTGAAAGCGCGATCCGTTTGAGTAAGTCAATGGGCAAAAAAATACGCGGATATTGATAAAGACCACCGATAAAATAAGAAAACATGCTCGCAACGAAAGAAAGCGCGAGGAGAGTGTAGACAGTTGCAGGGTATTCGTAAAGGTAATAATCCTTGACTCCCACGCGCAAAAGGATCGTCAGGAAGCTGAAAAAGACAATGCCAAAAATGTCGCTGAGCAGGAAATAGCGCAGATAAGTTTTGCGGAAGATGAGATAAATACCAAAGAGCACAACCAGGAAAACCGTATCGAGCCGACTGAACATGACCAGCACAGCCAACAACGCAAGTTGAGCAACTTGCTTGGGCGTTTGTTCATCAGCACGGTTAAATCTCTGAACTTGATAAAGGAAAAGCAGAAGCGTGAAAACCGTCACCCCCGTCTCCAAGCCGTATTGAACAACAGTCTCGTGTATGTAAATACTGAAAGCCCAAAAGAGCGCAATAAAACTCCCCATCAACGGCGAAAATGTCCGCGAGACAAGGCGATAGAGCAAAATCGCTGAAGCAGCGTGCAGGACTGCCATCACCAGGAGCAAGATACGCAATGGCAAAACCAGGTCAAAACGCGCCAACGCAAAGATAGGAATATTGACCAGCATCCAAAGCGGATGATAGCCATTCGCCAAGTTCACACCGTCAAAGGTGCTGCCGAGCCCTTCGCTGATATTCTGCGCCACTTTGAAATAATAGTAGGCATCATCGCGCGTAAACCAGCGATTGGGGAAATTATGCGCATCCGAAAATGCGGCGTAAAACGCGCCTGCCATGATCGCAACGATCAACAAAACTTCAAACCAACGGATTTTTTTCATGCAATGCCCAAAGTGATCTTGCCAAGCTGCTCGCCACTTTCCAAGCGCTCATGCGCAAGAGCAGCATCTTTCAGGTCAAAAGTCGTATCGACCACAGGCTTGAGCTTGCCAGCCACCACCAACGACATCACTGCGTCAAAATCTTTCAGCGTGCCCATTGTCGAGCCGATGATCGAAAGGTGTTTTGCAAAAATATAGCGGTTATCAATCTCGAACTGCGGTGCGCCAGTATTGCCGACCGTCAGCAAACGGCCACCTTTGCGCAAGGCACGAAAACTAAGCGGGAAGGTCGTTCCGACATTATCGACGACCACATCCACGCCTTTGCGATTTGTCAGCTTGAAAACATCTTTGGACCAGTTATCTGTTTGCGAGCGATTAATCAGGATATCGGCTCCAAGCGACTCGGCAAGTTTGAGTTTTTTCGCGTCGGAACCAACCACAATTACACTTGCTCCCGTTAATTTGGCAGTTTGGATGCTCGCGGTGTTGACCCCGCCAGATGCCCCGACGATCAGCACCTTCTCGCCCGGACGTAGATTTCCGCGCGTGATGAGCGAGTGCCAGGCCGTCTGATACACGAGCGATGAGGCAGCCGCGGCGTGGTAGTCAAATGTTTCGGGCAGCCGAAAAAGCTGCTTTGGCGAGAGCAGGATAAACTCCGCGTATGTGCCGCGCACGGTTTCACCAAGCAGATGCCAATTATCGCAGCGATTATCTTCGCCAGCCAGGCAGAAATCGCATTCACCACATCCCAAATTCGCATTGATGACAACGCGCTCGCCTACTTCCCAGCCTTGAACTTCCGCGCCAACAGCCGCGATCTCGCCAGCGCCATCCGCGCCGAGAATATGAGGCATCTCCAACTTCAAACCGCGCCAGCCAACCCGAACAAATAAATCCATGCGGTTAAGTGCTGCGGCGTGAAGTTTTACGAGTACTTTGCCAGCGCTCACTTCAGGCGTTGGGAAATCACCGTATGTGAGTTTTTCTGTCCCGCCATGTTCGTGTAGAAGAATCGCTTTCATCGTCTAGTCCCTATCTTTTGGTTTACGCAAGATGCCTGCCAGATCATCGCCGCGATCACGGCGCAAGAAGGCTTCGAGCAGTTTTTTATTCAATTGGATCAGCGCAAGCAAGAGTAAAAGCCCCCCACCGATCAATAAAAGCCAGTCACGCAGGAGATGCGGCAAAAATTGTAGCGCCAGAATGCTAAAAACGCTTTTGACCGCACCATGCAAAACAACTGGTGTTAGCAATTTCCCAAAACCTACGCCAAAAAGAAAAATGCCGATCACAAAAAGCACCATCCAGATACGCATGCTCAGGCTTGGCTCCAGCCAACGCCAGAAGCTTGCACGATTGTAGATACGGAGCGTATCCCAAAAAGCGCCAAAGATATTGCGCGAGTTCATGCGTCCGAGATTGCCTGTGCGGCTATAGCTTAATTTGACGGGATATTCCGCAATTTGATAGCCAAAACGGGAGGCAGCAACGAGCAACTCGATATCGAAAGCAAAGCGGCTCACGCGCAGGCGCGGGACGGTCGCTTCGAGCACTTCGCGCTTGAAAAGCTTAATGCCCGTCTGCGTATCGGTGATCGAAAGCCCGAATAGAAAAGCGACAATCTTCTTATAAAGACCGCTCATCTTACGACGCAACCACGGAAACTGGTTGTCGCGCATGTCTTTCACGCCCGCAACTACATCCGCCCCGCTTTCGTCCATAGCGGACATCAGCTCAAGTACGTACTCGGGAATGATCTCCAGATCGGCATCGAGAAAAGCGATCCGTTTAGCGGAAGCAAACTCAAATCCACGAAAGAGGGCGGCGCCCTTTCCCTGATTAGTCTCCTGCAAAACAGGCTTGACGGGATAGCCATCCGCCTGCGCACGTTGAGCTTCCGTAAAGGTACCATCTGCGCTGCCGTCATCGACCACGATCAACTCGATATCAAGTTCTTTGAGCGTATCGCAAACGCGCACAATATTTGCGTAAATATGTTCGCCTTCATTGAAGGCGGGCAAGATTATGGAGAGGAAAGGATGTGTATGAATGGGCATAGGGGTTCTGAATCGTTTTACCTAAGAGAGATTATTTACTAAGACTGCTTTGCATTTTCCGCAGGATCAACCTTAAACCACATCTGAACACAGAGAAAGCCCCCAACCAAAGACAGGAAGATTCCCAGCGGAACATCCCAGGGTCTATAACGAAACTGATAAACATGTTTACCAAGAGGCGCGTCAACCTTTAACCAAAATTCACCAATCAAAGGCACGCGTTCACCGTCTATCCATGCTTGCCAACCAGTCCACATATTTTCTTTGACCGTTAATTCTCCAAGAGATGTTGTTGTACAAAAAACATTTATACTGCCACCAGAGCCGTAAGCACTGCAAGGCTCCTCATTATTGCTAACATTCGCATAAGGCTGGTCGTTACGTTTATAGATATTAATATCATCCACAACAGTTACTAACTTTCCCTGCTCTGGATGAGAATCAGAGCGAATTGCTGCCACTTCAGCGACAGGAAACTCACGATCTTTCCAGCGCCAAGTCATGACCCCTGGACTAAGCTTTAGACCCAATCCGATAGCTGGCTCAATAAAATAGTGTTCACCAAAAGGAGGTTCCACCCAAGCCAACGATTCGGTTTCTAATGTCTCTAAAATTGGCATAATCTCATGTTTGTTTTCTGTCCTGATCCAATACTGGGTAAACTTATATCCGCTTCGTAAGCTTAGAAGCAAAAATAGAACCAAGAACCACTTGCTCAAAAAGACATTCTCTGGAAAAACGGTTCGCTCAAAAAACGATATCGATAGCTTAGGCCAATCCAATGACAGTAACTGCTCTAACCCGTACGCTGAGAGCGCTAAAATTAACGGGATAGCTAATCCTGCAATTTGAGGTGGGTGACGAACACCTCCTACCGCTGGAAAAATTTTAGCAGCCCATTTCAATAACACTGCGCTTCCGATAAGAAACTCTAAAAGAATACCCGTTGAAAAAAAATAAAGCAAACGTCTGTCTTTTCTCTTTCCCAAACTTAATCCTATGATCGCAAGGACAACGGGAATCCAACCAATATACAAAGCATACAAATATGGATATGGAAACTTCGATAAAACGTCGCTTTTATAGTATCCCCAATCATCAATCAGTAAATTAAGTGGCAAATAAGATAAAGGTTGCGCTGACGCAAACTCAGGGTCGGTGTATTTGGAGAAATTAGGGCTAAAATGAATCAAAGGGACCAGAAACACAGCAGCTAATAGCACTGCCAAACCAAAGGCTTGTAGATAGTTTTTTCGCAGATAAGTTCTTTCTTTTTCATCGCCAAAAAACAAGAACAACATCGCAGGTAAAACGCCCACCAGCCCAACTTGGATATACCCTTGTCCAGACAAAGCCGCCGATGCCGAAACCACTGCCAACAACACAACAGAGCGCCGTCCTCCACCTTTGGCAACTGAAATAGCTGCAGCAAAGAATAAACTACACATTGCAGTGGAAAGCACTACACCAAAAGCTCCTAATTCCATGCGCCCAGCAAGATGCCCGCCAACAATAGCCATTGCCCCACTCCAAAGACGCGGGATCCATCCTAACTTCAACACACGAGCGAGCCACCACTGAGCCAAACCAGCAAACCACAGGGAAATAACCAAAGCAAGCTTAGCACCATTCAACACCCCCAAAGCCAAAGTCGTCAAGATCACAACAGGATGCAACATACTTCCGTGAATATCCACGAAAGCGGGATAGCCCCCACGCTCAAAACCGTTCCAAAGGGCGCACCAGCCACACTCCTGAACTTGTACCCATAAATAATGTGTCTGAATAGCTGACAGGAACTCTCCTCCACTTGGAATAACTCTTAAATCGAAATCCAGATATGCTCTACCCACCCATAATGCCCACAATGCCAACAAACCCAGCTCTAAAAAGACAATTAGTTCTTCGCGGTTTTTCTCATTTTCCAAATATGGCACATATTTTTTTTCGTCGATTTCTTTCACTTCCCCCATAAACGCCCTCAACCCCAAAGATTCACTAAGAAAATTCAACAATTTACGAATTTTTCTCAACCATTTTGGGCGTAACTTGTAGACGATAAAAATATCTAAGGTGACTGCTGCCAAAAAAATCCCAAAGAACACATGCCAACTATTTTCGCTCACTTTAGTTAATACCTTTCAGATCCTACAGCCCCGCTCACAAGGCAGTTAGCTATTATCCACATCCCAATTTTCTTTTCCTGGATTCCTACCAAAAGACCAGAATCCAGGAAAAGAAATCATTTACGTTAGCGCAACCCAAGCTCAAGGCGCGAGATGACCAGACGTTGAATTTCGCTGGTACCCTCGTATATTTCGGTGATTTTGGCATCGCGGAAATAACGCTCAACCGGATATTCCTTGCTGTAGCCCATGCCGCCATGAATTTGAACAGAAGCGTGCGCGCAGAACATGGCAGTTTCAGATGCAAAAAGTTTTGCGGAGGAAGCTGCTAACGTAAAACGCTCACCAGTGGTCTTTGAGCGTTCTTTTGCCATCGCAGCATTGTAGACCAGCAAGCGCGCGGCTTCGATACGGGTTTTCATATCTGCCAATTTAAAGGAAATGCCCTGGAATTGTCCGATCTTCTGCCCGAAGGCTTCGCGTTCGCGGGCATAATCGACAGCAGCCGCATAAGAAGCTTCGGCGATACCGAGCGCCTGCGAAGCAATGCCGATACGCCCAACATCCAGCACGGTCATGGCGATCTTGAAGCCCTGGCCCTCTTCGCCGAGACGGTTTTCAACTGGACAGCGATAATCTTCAAATACAATCTCACTCGTCGCCGAAGCGCGGATGCCCATCTTGGGCTCTTTTTTACCGCGCACGAAACCGGGCTCATTCGCATCGACGATGAAAGCAGTAACGCCCTTCGCGCCCTTGTCGGGATCAGTCATCACATAAACCACCACAAAATCAGCAACGGGACCGCTCGTGACCCAAGACTTGCGTCCGTTTAAGATGTAATGATCGCCGTCTCGCACAGCGCGGCTGCGCATGGTCGCCGCGTCCGAACCGGACATCGGCTCAGTCAACGAGTAGGCGCCAATTTTCTCGCCCATCGCGACGGGAGCAACAAACTTCTGCTTCTGTTCTTCTGTGCCGAACTTCATGATCCCGTGACAGAAAAGGGAATTATTCACCGACATGATCGTGCCATGTGACGCATCCACTTTTGAGATCTCTTCCAGAGCCAAAACATAGGCCAAGGTGTCCATGCCAGCCCCGCCGTACTCTTCAGGGACTTCGATGCCCATAAATCCCATCGCCCCCATCTTCTTCATGGTCTCTTTCGGAAAGTCGCCGCTCTCATCAAACTCAGCAGCAATTGGGGCAATCTCTTTTTGGGCAAAATCACGGGCAGCATCAAGAATCATCTTGTGCTCATCACTTAAAGGGAACAGTGCAGTATCACTCATTTAGTCCTCCATGGCAGAATAGTTAAGGTTCGCAAATTATAGCATGATGACCATAAAAAGCTGTGGTTTTATCCAAATACAAGTCAGGGTCTGTCGCGAATCGGCACCATGAAAACATTCTTCTCTGTTTGCTCGACCACACGCTGCGCTTCACTGCCGAGCATCAACAACTCCCAACCGCCGCGCCCGCGCGACGTGGACATGATCATATCCACATCTTCTTCCTGTGCAACAGTCACGATCGTACGTGCAGGCAAACTACCCGTGACGATGGTGCGCACGCGGATGCCCTGCTCCTGCAGAGAGCGCGCAATCGCATCCAGGAATTTATCGATCTCGTGCTCCGCATTTTTGCGGATGTTTTCGATCAACTCGGATGGAGCGTGATAATCGTCCGGCTCAGGAACAGCAGGGACGGTTAGCAGGATCAATTCACAATCAAAAACCTGCGCGAGCGCTCGTGCATAGGGCAGGACACGCTCCGAAAAAATGGATCCATCGAGAGGAATAAGAATCCGCTCCAACTTCGGCTTTGGGCGGACACCGCTATCTATTGTTTGGACAAGAAAAACGGGTTGGTTAATGCGCTGCATCAGCTTCTGGGAAACACCCCCGCTGCTCCAATGCGGTTTACCGGATCGTCCCCTTGTGCTGGTGACAACAATATCCACAGGCTGCTGATGAATAAGGAGTTGGATCGCATCTGCAATTGAGCCTTCATGGACGACCAGATCAACATTTACATCAGCCGCCAGCAAGCCTTGCTGCACGCCTTCGAGATAGTTTTTTCGCTCCAGAAAAGCAGCCGCAAAAGCTGTGCGGTCGCTTTGTGGCTTGACCGATGAGAGCAATATCAAGTGAGCGCCCGTTTTATGACAATACATCTCAACCCACGGCAATGCCTGGGCAGCATACTCTGAGCCATCGAGTAGGACAACGACATTGTCAAGATTGAATTGCTGATGCCGCCATTTACTCTCTGCAACAGGGGCGGGTTCCCAGCGCAAATCGTCGGGGTTGACGGGTTTGGCGGTCACAGCGCCCGTTGCCGGATCACGCTGTCCAAAACCGAAACCAGCCAAAAGCGTGGTATCGAGACGTCCCAGATAATCCAGCGCAGCGGAGGGCGGGCCGATCTGCCGGCGGGTGTATCCAAAAATCGCATAGAGCAGTGGAATAAAGATCAGATAAGTCCACGCCCCCTCCATAAAACGCTCAAAAAAGATGATGCCCGTTGCGCCAGTCGTCAAAACCGCGGCGATAATTGTGCCAATGATGAGAAAAAGCGAACCCCATTTGAACTTCTTCCGCGTGCGACGTACCAAACGCTTGGTCACCGCCCAGCCCGTCATACTCAGCAGAACGAAAACACCCGCAGCATAGATAGCGAGATAGGTCTCTTCGTGCGTACCAAAGAGCAAAAAGATGATACTGACGATAAACACCTGCAACCAGACGGGCTTATCGGCAACCTGATAGGCATTGCGTTTGCCAAAACTCGGCGGGACATAGCGCCGCTCGGAAAGTCCAAGCGAGAGATTTTGCAACCCCTGTGCTGAGGCCGCTGAAGCAGACATCAGCACAGCAACGCCAACCAGCGTGCCGAGATAAGGCAAGGGCGCGGGCAGGAGCTGATCCATCGTTTGTGTGAAAACCGAGACACCTTCCACCAAGGGA
>JBNKMO010000187.1:0-13667 GCA_050293165.1 Anaerolineales bacterium
TACCGATCAGCTCATCTTTCATAATGATAGGGACGCCCATCCAGCCACGAGTGCTATTGGTATCGCCCCAGCCCTGAAAATGCGGTTCAGCCTGAGTGTCTGGGATGATGACGGGTTTCAATGATTGGCAAATGCGTTGAAAGAGTGGATCAGAAACAGGAAAGGTTTTGTTGATTAACTCCTGTGGCGCTGAAAACCCCTGCCCTGCAAGCAAACGTAGATGGTCGGCTTCAGAAAGGAAGACAGCAGAACTGCGAGAGGGGATAATTACCGCTAATTCGGTGAGTAAAGTATTAAGCACCTCCTTCAGATGCAGGCTGGATGTTAATGCAAGAGCGGCTTGGTGTAGGCTTTTAACCATACGATATTGAGCGCGTTCTCTTTTTATCGAGCGTAATCTTGCGAGCGTAAGGCCCAGTTGCTCTCCGACAATAGACAAGAAACGTTCATCTTCTTTTTTAAAGAAATCTAATTGGCGGCTTTCAGCATTGATCGCCCCTAATATTGTTCCGTTGTTCTTGATTGGAATGCTTAAGTTGGACTGCATCCCTGGGTTGAACGGAAGATAATAAGAGGCGGTGCGCACATCGCGGATATTATGAGGCTTCCCGGTCATATAAACTTGTCCGCTCACGCCGGATGATAGCGGAATAGACTGTGGAGACTTTTTATGCTTGCCTATCTTGTACGACGGGTGTGTCTTCATCACCTTTTCAGCCTCGTCCACCATCAGCACCCCAAAGTGCTCAGGGTAAAACGTGTCACCGACGACAGATGTGATTTGGGCAATCAAATTATCTTCATCTTCTGAGCGAGCACAAATCGCAGACACTTTTTGTAAGGTCATTAGCTCTTGTACTTGTCGTAAAAGCGTTTCTTCCACCATTTTTCGCTCGGTTATGTCTACCAGCATGGCGCGGCATTCCTGAAGCTCGTCATCCACGCGATGGGCATCAATGCGTACCCAGCGTGACTTGCGCTCTTTCTGGTCCAGCAAGATTTCCAAGCTCTTTTTTTCTTTACTTGCAAACACCGTTTCAAGAAAATCAATAAAGGATGTGCGGAACTCTTCGGCAACAAATGAAGCGAAGGGTTTCTCTAGCAATCGACTTCGTTCCGAGCCCAATAGTTGTGCTCCTGTCAAATTAACCATACGGATGGCGCTGTCGCGCGCCAGAGTTAGATAGCCTGTCGGAGCGAGGTCATATAAATCGTTATAGTGAACAAGTGCCGCATCCAACTCCACCCGAGATTGCTTCAGCTCTTCATTCTGCATCTCTAATTCAATTTGATACACATCAAGTTCATGAACGAGATGTTGGCTATCAGCGTTCATGACAGGCAAAGAGTCATCTGTTTTTTTGCGGTCGCCCAGGCTTTCTTCTGCTTTGTGACGCAAGTTATCAGACTCTGTTGTTTTTCGATTGTCATTTGTTTTAGGGGGCATTTTTCCTCCTCTGTTTTTCAGCATATATACGCTCATCTGCCTCTTTGAATACAGCCGAAAGAGACCTCGGCTCGTTGGTGGTGCTGACTCCGATTGAAAGGTTGATCGGCTCATCAGGGCAGGCCTTATTATTCTCCTGAATGGCCTGTTGCACTCTGTGTAGCAAAGCCTTTGCTACACCTGTGTCTGTATGGGGCAGCAGCACCGCAAATTCATCGCTACCAATTCGTGCTATCACATCATCCGTACGGAGTGCAGTTGTCAATATATCTGCACACGTTTGAGCAGTGTATCCCCGGCAGGATGCCCATGCGTCGTTCGATGCGGCGGTAGAGTGTTGTGTTTTTATAGAGCGAAAAGTCATGGCCTGTGTGTGAGTGTAGCAAAATGATGATTTTTTTCAAGTCCGCTTCGGGTTTTATCTATGAGCACTAATCCGGGTTTCGTGTTCAGGGGGATATATTGGAGATAGTCCAGAATTTTGCGGGGCAGGGTGTATCACATGCGCTAAGCCAGCTTCGATGGCGCTGCGCGGCATTCCGTCGAATTTGGCGGAAGCGGATTCCTGCACAAAGACCACATGCCGAGTCCCCGATGCCTACAATCAGAAAGGATTGTTTTGCTTGCTTGCCGGACGTGGATTTATTTGTTTTTTTCGCTGGCATGATCTTTGTCTTTCTGTTTGGGTTGAGCTCCACCCTATCCCGATTTGTTCACTGTAATATCAAAAGAAAAGATGCGAGCTTTTGCTAATTTAGTATAGCACGGCTAGGTCGAATGAGTATTACAGATACTGTACAGAATGTCAGTTGGATGGGAGGATATAAAGAAAAAACCGCCAAATTTGGCGGTTTTTTCGCGCCCCTACAGAGAGGCACACTTTATGAGCAGGTTGTAAAACTGAGTTAATTATGGTTGCCCGATCTCAATATAGTAGGTCGTCCCTCCGACGACCTGGAAAGCAAGCGCAGATTGCTTGGTGCCGTTTGTGTCGTCATTGCAGGCTACCAAGGTGAGGTTGTTTCGTGTCCCGGTCCAGACAGCGATGAAAGTATCATAATCTGCGGTTTTGGTATCGAGTGCGATTGCAGAAGCGACGCTCGGAGAATATTCATACCAAACGGTTGCTTTGCCGCTGCCGCTGATGCTGCACCCTGCAAGATCGGGGTCATCCGAATCGGAGGTGGCGCTGCTTGTGTCCATGCTATCCGTATAGCTGAGCGAGGCAACATCTGTTGCAAAATAAAACTCGTCATTTGTTTGGACTATTTCATAAGCGCCGATATCGCAATGAGCGCCCTCCGGACGTGTCACCCCACGCTGATCTTTGTTATTGACCGTGTTCGCATCGGCACAGACAGTGTCGTCACCGGCGTCGATGGCGGGACTGCCCAGGAGCAGGGCCATGGTTTGGGTGGGGCCGCCGTTATTTGCAAGCGGACCAAGCATCGGGTCGGCAGTAGAAGCGGGGGTTCCGCAAGTCCAGTTGTCTTCGATCAAATTGTTGACATTGGTGCTGATCGTTCCACCAGCGTTGACACAGTTGTTATTCGTTGTCCCATTGGCGATGATGTTGTTGCTGAGGTGCAGCGTGCCAGCGTTGTAGATGCCATCGCCATAATCAGAACTATGATCTGAGAAGGTGTTGTTGATCAAGGTCGCGGTTGCACCGCTTATGTTATGAAGACCACCACCATACCCACCTACCGGATTATTGTAGAAGGCACTGTTGACAACGGTCAGGCTGCCACGATTGTAGATACCGCCACCTGCGCCGGTTTGATTATTCGCAATAGTGCTGTTCGTGATGGTAACGTTCGTAGAGCTATCGACGTAAATTCCGCCGCCTTGGGAATCTTCGGCAATGTTTCCGGAGATGGTGCTATTGTTGATGGTTGTTTCGCAACCTGTTTCCAGACCACCGCCTGGGCTGTTATTCGTTGTCGTGTTATTGGAGATCGTGCTGGAATCGATGATGAGTTGGCATGTTGACGCAAAGGCATACACGCCACCGCCGTCACTGCTACTTGTATTATGGTCGATTAACGAACCATTCTGGATGGTTATGGTATCGCCATCTTCAAACTCTACCCCGCCCCCGTAGCCACCCAGGTTATAGCTGACCTCGCTATTATCTATCGTAAGATCCCCGCTATTGAGAAAGTATACGCCGCCTCCATCACCATCTGATTTGTTCCCCTTCCCTGAACCGCCGATCAGGCTGTTGTTTTGGATGACAAGGTTGCCGCCACCCCATATGGCGACCCCGCCGCCATAGTTATCTGCATACCCGCTCTGCACGTGGACCGCGTCCAGCGTGAGGTTAGTGGATGCATTTTCAGCGAAGATGTTTCCGCCAACGTGCGTTTGTGTGCCGCTGCAGGCTGAAACATCGCAATTCCCATAGCGGACGGTCATGTCTTTTAATGTAGAGGTGCCACTGGTGAAGGTGAAGACACGCCAATCGGACGGGGTACAGCCTCCGGGTAGGTTGACCGGGTCGCAGGTCGAGGCTTGCACGATGGTGTTGGCCGCGCCCTCTCCGTCAATGGTCACGTTGCTCGTGATGTCGGGTAAGGCAGAGGTGAGCGTGATGGTGTAGTTCGCGGCGAAGGTGATGGTATTCGCATCGTAGACATCCGCATTGGCGGCGTTGATGGCTTCGCGCAGGGTGCAGTTTGATACATCGCAAGTGCCGTCGTCGGTATCCGCATCTGTGTTGACCACAAAGCCGGGACCGGCGCTGGGAAGAAGGGACGTAACCACGTTGTAGGCATAGGTGCCGCTGTTCTTGAAGTGCATCCAACCGACGTTTTCACCCCAGGCGTAGCCATTGAATTCCCCGCTGAACGGGTCAACCGTGACCTGGCTGTGGCTGGGGTTGAAGTTGATCCAGCCGATGTTGGTGCCCCAGGCATAGCCCGAAAGGTTGCCGCTGCCATCGTTGTTGACGCCGTAGGTATCGGAGGCGTCGTTGGCATAGGTGTGGGCGTCTCCGCCGGTGTAGGTACCGAGGCGGATCCAGCCGACGTTTTCAGCCCAGATGTAGCCTTCGAGATGATCGTCGTAGACGGTTACACTGCCATGTGTGGGCGCAAAGTTGACCCAGCCGATGTTGGTGCCCCAAGCCCATTTCTGGGTGGAGACAATGCCGCCTGAGGCGGCTCGCGCAGAAACGACCATGCCCAATGAAACCAGCAGAGCAATAACGAGCGTGCGCATCCATTTGTCCTTAAGTAAATTATGCATCAGGTTTCCATGCTTTCATTATTTATCATCAGCCTTTTAGTTACCGCCGCGCACAGCCCAGCCGAAGGAGCTTAGTGTTGTCTTGTCAGCCGTGGTGACTCTTCCAATGCCTGTGATCCAAACATGATTGTTCGAGTATGCAGAGCTTGTTACCCGAGGCGCGCCCAGCGATGGCCAAACAGGATTATCTCCGACTGTAAAAGGCGCCGGCAAAGGTTCTGAAATACCGCCACCAGCACTGAAACTAAGGACACTCAGTAACTCATTGATGTTGGGTAGCCTCCAATCGCCGGGGCTGGAGCCATCTGTTAGTCCGCATTGACCATCTTGCAGGCTATTCGCGCCCGCCAGTGCATTATCGTAATCCCCGATTAAATTGGTGCAAGTTTGCTTTTGCAACCAGATGAGTTGGGTCAGGTTGTCGGTCACAGTGCCGTCGCCGTTATCCTCGAAGCGCGGCGTGGGGGGGGCGATTCCCGTTTGATATTCGCCATCCTGCCCGGTGCCAGCACAGGAGACTGGGTCACCAACAGAATCATAGCAGGTTGTAATTCCCGTTTGGGGCACGAAGGCGCGCTGGTCGAGCAGGGTATAAATATCATTCAGCGTGTGCATGGTGCCCGTGCCTGGCGCCACCGATGGCTCTGTAAAGGTGCTCTGCGTGGCAACCGTGTAACTATCGAGCCGCTGGTAAATATCTTCGAGCGTGTACGAGGATGTGGCGTTCGGCGCCGCAGACGAGTCGGTCGTTCCGCTGGCGGCGTACACGCCGAACGTTGTCGAAAGCACGGCAACGATCAGCACGATCGGCAAAGGCACCGCCGCTGTGAACAGGCGGTGAAGGAGCGAACGAGATCCGCTCTTGTTGATGTTTCCATTATTTTTTTTCATTGCAGTTTTCCTCTCAAAATAAGATTTTATGATTTCACGGGGACAAAACAAAATGCCCTCGCCTTCGAACCATTGTGACCGAACCACCTCCCCTACGGGTTGCGTTTCGTGATCTCACAATGGCCCGACAGGGGACATATTTTGCAGACGACTGCAAGGTCACACAATACCAGAAAATGACGCCTGTAAGAGTTTGCTCGTAGGGTGTTTGTTACTGATGTGAGGGTGCTTGTTCTGACCAATAAATTGTACCAAATAACTCCATAATATGATTTTACAATAAGCTTATAGACTATGCTAATTCAGGTATTTCCACTGGTGGGCGTTGTTGTGCTAATGATATGGGATGGGGAGGCAGACCAGCCTACTTTTTCTCAAGAAAAAACGCGTCTTTATGAGAATCGTTTTCCCCATAAGGTTAAAAGAAAAACGACCCGATGAGTAATCAGGTCGTTTCAAAAGGTGCCCCTACGGGGACTCGAACCCCGGTTTGAGCCTTGAGAGGGCTCCGTCCTGGGCCACTAGACGATAGGGGCGGACTAGTGGATAGCGGAGCGATTTTATCACAGGGCTTCTTTAGCCGTCAACAAGAAAGATCACCAACTCCTTCGGCCCGTGCACGCCGAGTGTGATCGTCAACTCGATGTCCCCGGTGCGTGAGGGGCCCGAGATCAGCGAGGCGGCGGGAGCATTCGTCAGGGCGGGCATGGCAAGCACTTCGTCCAAGGTACGATAGAGATCGGCAGCCTGCAAAATGGCGATGTGGACTTCCGGCAGCAGGGATGCGCTCAGCGGATTCCCCTCGCCGCCGAGGACGAGAATACTGCCTGTTTCGGCGATAGCTGCGGCAGCAGCCGTGACACCGACCGCGATATTTGGGTCTGCTTCCGTTTGTGTAGTGATGTCTGTATTTTGGAAATATCCCGTTGAAGCACTATCCGCCTGAATGTGGCTGATGCTGCGCTCGTGCAAATATGCCGTTAACTGAGCGGGGAGTTCCCGTGCCGAGAGAGCGATCACTTCTGCGTTGAGCGCTTTCGCTTCGTTCATAAAGAGCGAGCTTAGAGATTCGGCAGCCACGCTTCTCTCCCTCGAGATAGTTTTTTCTGTTTCCTGTTGCCCAATTAGCTGATGCCCTGCTTCCTGAAGCCCTTTTTTCTCTTGCCAACTTTCACGGAAGGATTTCTTTGCGGGGAGCGGGAAATCTTTGCTGTAGCCCCAGCCTGTCCAGGCGGGGATGGGCTGGAAACCTGTCGGAGCGGATTTGGTGGTAGCGGCTAATCGTCCCATCCACTTTTGGGCAGTGCCGAACAAGTTCGGGTGAAGAGCGACGCGGCGGTAGAGTCCCAATCCTGTCTTAACCGAAGAGGGTAATCCCGCCCCTTTTTCTTTGGCTTTCGGCGTCTCCCCGGCGCGCACGCGCAGCAACATTTTGGGCAGGTCGATATTCATCGGGCAGGCGGCTTCGCAGGCACCGCAGACCGTACAGGCTTGAGCAAGATGCGCGTATTCACTGCCGAAAAGCCCGGGCGAGAGTACCGATCCGATAGGGCCGGGGTAGGTGCTGTTATAAGCGTGCCCGCCGATCTCGCGATAGATGGGGCAGGTGTTGATGCATGCCCCGCAGCGGATGCAGAAGAGGATGTCGTTGAGTGATGTGTTGCGCAGGGCATCGCGCCCGTTGTCGAGAATGATGAGATGGCGTGTTTGTCCATCGAGCGGGCGTTGGATAAATTGGGTGTAGGCGCTGATTTTTTGTGCCGTGGCTGCGCGAGGTAGGAGTGAGAGTACGAGAGCAAGTGCGTCCATGCTGGGGACAAGGCGCTCCATGCCCATGATGGCGATGTGGGTCTTGGGCAGCGTGGTGACCATGCGCCCGTTGCCTTCGTTGGTGACGATGCAGAGCGTGCCTGTTTCGGCGACACCGAAGTTGACGCCGCTGATGCCTACGTCGGCATTCAGGAAGACCTGGCGCAGGGCTTCGCGGGCGGCGGCTGTTAGGGCAGGGATGTCGTCAGTGTACGCGATGCCAAGTTCTTTCTGGAAGAGCTCGGCAACTTCCTGACGACGCAGATGCACAGCCGGGGCGAGAATATGGCTCGGTTTTTCGTGGCGGAGTTGGATGATGTACTCACCGAGATCAGTCTCGACGACGCGATGACCAGCGGCTTCGAGGGCGTGGTTCAGCTCGATCTCTTCGGTGACCATTGATTTTGATTTTGCGATAAGTTTGGTTGAATCGTCAAGACGCAGCGCGTCCTTTGAATTTCGCGGTGAATTACCAATAATTTTTAGCGCGATTTGGACGGCTTCATCCCCGTCTTTGGCGCGGTGAACGTGGAAGCCATTTGCTTCGGCATTCGTGATGAAATCGTTCAGGATGTTTGGAAGATCGGCGATCACGTTTTCGCGCATATTGTGGGCGCGCTCACGTCGCTCGGCATGATCGGGGTGCAAGCGGATCGAGTCTACTGCGCCCTTTTCGAGCTTTTTGGTACTGGCGTCGAGGGCGGCTTGCAGGACGGGATTCTCGATGGATGTGCGGATACGTTGGCGGAATTCGTTCATAGGATTTTTCTTTTTCTCACCACAGAGACAAGAAGAAATTCTTCGTGGTGTTCTACTCTGTATTTGCTAGAATCTCGGCGATGTGCATCACTTTTTGGGATTTATTCTGCTTGTTCAGCCCGCCAGCGATGTGCATACGGCAACCTGTATCGGCAAGGACGAGAGTCGGCGCTGCGCTCGTTTCGAGATTTGTGATCTTACGCTGGAGCATCTCGGCACTAACTTCGGGATGTTCGACCGAGAAGACGCCCCCGAAACCGCAGCACTCTTCAGCATTGGGCAGGTCAACAAGTGTGGCTCCCTTAACTGCTGCAAGCAGGGCGCGTGGCTGACGGTCTACACCCAAATCGCGCAGAAGGTGGCAGGAAGGGTGGTAGGTGAGTGTTCCATCCCAGCGTGCGCCGACGTCGGTCACGCCGAGTACATCGACAAGGTATTCGGTGAATTCGTAGGTGCGCGCGGCAAGAGCCTGGGCACGCGGATACCATTCGTCGTCACCCTCGAAGAGTTCGAGATAGCCATGACGAAGCATCCCCACGCAGGAGCCGGATGGGGCAACGATGTCATGCGGGCTGGCTTCAAAAACCTGAATGGCGTGTTTTGCCATTTCGCGGGCATCATCCCGAAGCCCGGCATTGAAGGCTGGTTGTCCGCAGCAAGTTTGGTTTTCGGGGAAAATGACATCGACACCGACCCTATTCAGGACATCAATCATCGCATGTCCCGTATTCGGGAAAAAAGTATCGACTAGACAGGTGATAAAGAGTTGAATAGTTGTTGTCATGGAAAAATTGTACCCTAATCCGCTGGAAAGAGTGGTATGATAGCGACGATTTTTCCGCCCTTTTTTGTGTGAATTTATATGGGCCGAATGGAGAAAAAAATATGAGTGTTTTTAAGACCCGTGTTCCGAATCATTTTGACCTTCCGCGCCGCATTAACCGTTTAGGGGAGTTGGCGTATAACCTTTGGTGGACGTGGCAGCCGCAGGCGCAGCGTCTTTTTTCTTATGTGGACGGCGAGTTGTGGGAACGTTTGGCACATAATCCGATCGCTTTTTTGCGTGCAGTCAGCCGTTATTCCTTAAATGAAGCTGCACAAAAGACCAGCTATCTTGAAAATTACGATCAGGTTTTTGCTGATTTTGATGCCTATATGGCGAAAGAGAGTACCTGGTGCGATCAGAATCATGGTGGTTTTTGCAAAAATTCAATTGCCTATTTCTCAATGGAATTTGGCTTGCACGAAATCTTACCGATCTATTCCGGTGGTTTAGGTGTTTTGGCTGGCGATCATCTTAAAGAGGCTTCTGATCTTGGTTTGCCTTTGAAAGGGATTGGCTTCTTATATGCTGAAGGCTATTTCTCGCAGCGTATTTCTGAAGATGGCTGGCAGGACGCGCTCAATAATCCATTAAATTTTAGCGAACTGCCGCTTGTACCGATGACCGATGAAGATGGGAAGGATATTACCGTCAGCGTTGAATTCCCCGATCGGCAAGTTTCGGCGCGTTTATGGGAAGTACGTGTCGGGCGCATCCCGCTCTATTTGATGGATTCAAATGTCCCGGAGAATGCTCCCGAAGACCGCAAATTAACCGCACGCCTTTATTGGAGCGACATCAACCTGCGCATCTCGCAGGAAGTATTGCTTGGTGTTGGGGGGGTGCGTGCCATGCGTAAGCTGGGGCACAATCCCGGCGTTTGGCACATGAACGAAGGACACGCCGCTTTCCAGATATTGGAACGTGCCCGTGAAGTGGTTGAGGCAGGCAAGACCTTTGCCGAAGCTATTGAAACTACGCGTGTCAACAACGTCTTCACGACCCATACCCCTGTCCCCGCAGGCAACGATGAGTTTCCGCTTTGGATGATCGACAAATATCTTGCCGCGCTCTGGCCTCAGCTTAATCTTGACCGCGATGAGTTCGTTAATTTGGCGCGTAGTCAGCAGTCCTGGGGAGAAACTTTCAGCATGGGCGTGCTCGCGCTGCGTCACTCTGATGGACGTAACGGCGTTTCCGAATTGCACGGACGCGTTGCGCGTAACATGTGGAATTTCCTCTGGCCTGAAAAAGAAGAAGACGATGTGCCGATTGGTTACGTGACCAACGGTGTCCATACCTCCACCTGGCTGGCACGTCGCATGGGCGTTTTGTACGGAAAATATCTTGGCGAAGACTGGCTCGACCGTCACGACGATCCCAAAATTTGGGAAGCGATTGACAATATCCCCGACGGAGAACTCTGGGAAGTCCGTAATCACCTCAAGCGAAAACTCGTTTTCTATATGATGGAACGCACGCGCCGCCGTTGGATCAAAGGCGGATTCCATCCCGTGCAGGCGCTTGCCTCCGGCGCTTTGCTTGATCCCTATGTGCTCACCATTGGCTTTGCGCGCCGCTTCGCTACCTATAAACGGGCAAATCTCATCCTTTCAGATTTAGACCGTGTATTGGGCTTGTTGAATCAGCCCAACCGCCCCGTGCAGATTATCTTTGCCGGAAAAGCACATCCGGCTGACGAACCCGGCAAACAACTCATTCAGGAAGTCTATCGCGCCGTCAAGAAAGCCGAAAACGGTGGGCGCCTCGTCTTCCTCGAAGATTACGACATGAATGTTGCCCGCTATCTCGTGCAGGGTGTCGATGTTTGGCTGAACACCCCCCGCCGTCCGAATGAAGCCTCCGGTACATCCGGTATGAAAGCCGCCATGAATGGCGCGATGAACTTCTCCGTTCTCGATGGTTGGTGGCGCGAAGCCTATAACGGTCACAACGGCTGGGCAATCGGCGACGATATTGCCCCCAACTCTGAATCTCAGGATGAAAGCGATATTGCCAGCCTATACAACACCCTTGAGAATGAGATCATCCCGCTCTACTACGACCGCGATAGCGCAAATATCCCCGTCGAATGGATTCGTATGATGAAGAATAACTTGCGCACCATCACGCCGCAGTTCTCCATGCGCCGCATGGTTAAGGAGTATGTTGAGCAGCTTTATATTCCTGCAAAAGGCAAGTAAATTCATTTAAGTTTTCGAAGCGATGTGCAGCGCATCTGTATGGATGTGTTGCACATCGCTTTTATTTAAGGTAGTCTTGGGAGACAGGACAATTCTAGGAGATAAAACACATGACTTTTGATTTCTTACTTTCCCCCGAAGCTTGGGTCGGAGCGTTTGTCATCTTTTCGCTGCGCGTGGTCAACAACACATTGGATACAATGCGCTTGCTGATGGTCATGCGTGGAAAGAAGACGCTCTCGTGGATTTTGGGGTTTTTGGTTTCGGTGATTTATGTTTTGCTCTTTACATCTGTTTTGAGCAATCTGGATAATCCGCTCTACGTAGTTGCCTACGCCGCTGGTTTTGCAACGGGCAATGTGGTTGGCATGTGGATCGAAGAGCGTATGGCGCTTGGCTATCTGCATCTGGAGGTTGTTAGCCCCGGGCATGGTACTGAGTTGGCAGAAAGACTGCGCGAAAACGGTTTTGCTGTGACGGAGATCGCCGCGCGCGGCAAGGATGGCATGGTCAGTTTGTTGAGTATCACCGTCCTGCGCAAGCGCGTTTCGTTGGCGGAGAAGATTGTTGCTGAGGTAGATGACCGTGCTTTTATGACATCCGAAGAGATGCGTGGGGTGCGGCGCGGCTTCTGGATGAAGTAGCAGACTTTGGTAGATATGAATATTCCGGAAATTAGTGTTCAGGATTTGAGCGAGATGCTTAAGTCAGAGAAGGGATTCATTCTTTTGGACGTTCGTGAACCTTGGGAGATTGCACAGGCTGCATGGGATGACGAACGTCTGCGCCTAGCCCCAATGAGCCAGCTTGCGCAACAGGGCATCGCACCATTGGAAAAAGAAGTCCCTGTTGTGGTGGTTTGCCATCATGGTATTCGCAGCTATCAAGTTACGAATTGGTTGTTATCGCAGGGCTGGAAGGATGTGGTTAGTTTGCGGGGCGGAATTGACGCGTATGCGTTAGAAGTTGATGCTTCGGTGGGGCGTTATTAGCGGAAGTTATTAGGGGTGATAGAAAAATTGATTAAATGAGAGCAAGCCCAAATCGAGAGCGATACGGTTTCTCATCCTTAAATAAAAAGGTTGGATTTAAAAATCCAACCTTTCAACTTTAAACCTGTAACTTTTTGCGCTAGAAAGCGAAGTTGCCGTTCTTGTAGTACAGCTCGCCATCGACGAGAATTTCGGAGTCTTTGCGCATATCGCAGATCATGTCCCAGTGGATGGCACTCTTGTTCAGACCACCTGTTTCCGGGTAGCTGGCACCCAACGCCATGTGGAAGGAGCCGCCGATTTTTTCGTCGAAGAGAATTTGGCCGGTGAATTGGTCGATCTCGAAGTTGGTGCCGATGGCGAATTCACCTAAGTAGCGGGAGCCGGCATCGGTTTCGAGCATCTTCAGCAGATAATCTTGATTCTTTTCGGCCTTGGCAGAGGTGACTTTGCCATTGCTGAAGGTCAGTTCTGCGCCCTCGACAGCGACGCCGTTATAGATGGCGGGATAGGTGAATTTGACCCAGCCGTTGACGGAATTCTCAACGGGGCCGGTATAGATCTCGCCATCGGGCATGTTGAAGAGCCCGGCTGAATTCAGGAAGACACGGTCTTTGATGGAAAGGGTCAGGTCGACGTTCGGTCCATGCAGCACGACCTGGTCGTGTCCCTGAATGTGATCGACGGCCGACTGCTGTTTTTCGCGAACACTGTTCCAGAAAGCGATCGGGTCTTCTTCGTTGGCATGGCAGGCACGGAAAACGAAGTCTTCGTAGTCTTCAAGACTCATTTCGGCATCCTGCGCGTAGGCTTCGGTGGGATAGAGGGTGGTAACCCATTTGAAGTCGCCTGCACCACCACGCCGCATTTGGGCAGCAGTGATCTCGCCGAAGGCTTTGCCGCGACGCTGTAAGCGGTCTGTGGAGATGCCGGTTAAAGCGCGCGTATTCTTCAATGAATGAATACGAATGCGCGATTCGAAGTTTTCGTAAACCATCTTATGGATGGGTGGCACAAAATCAAGCTGTTCATCAGATGCGTACTTCAGGAAGGCGACATCCTGCATGGTGAAGTCCCAAACCATCGGAACGGGGAAAGCGCCTTTTTCAAGTATCTGTTTGTAAAGCTCGCGTACAAGCGGCATGGCGGCATCGGTGGCTTCGAGCAGGACGCGGTCGCCAGGGACGATGCGGGCGGAGTAATCTACCAATATTTTTGCGAATTTTTCTACACGTGGGTCTGTCAAGGGTTTGCTCCTTGTTAGATTTTTGATGAAGTGAAATTATACACTTGAATTTGTTGTTTCGTATACACAAATATTGCAAAAGCAGGGTATTTTCGGCATGAGTTTTTGCGTGAATGTCATAAATTTTGCGCAAATGCTTAAAGGCGAGCATCTCTATCTTGGGGTATACTGTGGGGCGCAATTATCTCAGTTCAACGTTACAGGTTGAAGGTTGCACGTTGAAAACACCTAAACCTTCAACTTTCCA
>JBNKMO010000188.1:0-5549 GCA_050293165.1 Anaerolineales bacterium
AGGGCAGCGCCGAAGTACAAAACACCTGCATTTGCCAACATTACAGCAGGTATCTCAAAAACACCGTGTGGGAAAACACCCGCAAAAAAAAGCGTCGACGCAGACAGACCCAATATATTCAAAACCGCCAACACTCCCCCTACAACACCAATATTCATCACAAAAATAAGCTGCCCCAAAACGCCGAAAGAAAATATCCCGAAACCAAATATCAGCAAAACTGCCTGAACATTATGCGTAAAAATATAGACAAAGGAGACATCCCCGGCATTCGCAGACAAACCGCCTGCCAGGCTGAAGCGTTCTAGCGCCTCATCAATATCTTCCTGAGTGTACTCACTGACATACTGCGGCACAATAACGGACATCCATTTATAAGATGCGATGCCGCCCACAACGGTCATCAACACGACCAAAAGCAAGGCGACGCGCAAGCGCCGGAGCACAGCCCCAACCTGAACTTGATACCATGCCCCAAGGCTCCCTGCCTCGCCCCGAAAAGCCGACCAAAACGTGCGCCCAATCCATTTTATGTTAAACGAATCGACTTCACGCCCCAACAGGTATTCACGCTGAAAATGCGCAATCCCGACACGGATAAGCAGCGTAGCCAAAATCAAAACCCCAAGTACAGCCATCCAGAGAATATCCCCATTGCCCCAGAAAAGCAACACGCTTTCACCCTGGATCAAAAGCGCAACAGGAATAACGATAAAAGAGGCTAGTAAATTCGCCGCCTTGACAGAGGTAGATTGCGTTGAAATGACAATAGCGCCACTAACCATCAAGATTGCATGCGCAAGCGTCAACACCAATAATTGAAAAATCTGTCCTTGCGAGGGCAGGTTTAAATCCTGCTTGCCAACCATCATAAGGTAAAAAGAAATTGCAGCATAGCTGGCAGCTAAGGGAAAGAAAACACCAACGAGCAACTTCCCTAAATAGAGTTGCCAATCTAAAAGCGGCGTACCAAGTAAGGGTTCGATCGTGCCACGCTCTTTCTCGCCGACAAAGGATTCAAGCGCAACAACCAAAGAGATCGTAATCGGGAAAAAGCCGATAATCAGGATGGAGAAAGGCACAAGGCGATCCAAAATAAGATTGCCGCCATACTTATTCATAAAATCGACTGTTTGTCCCGCAAAAGAGTTCATCAGCGGCGGGAAAAGGAAGGTCAAAATCAATAGCGGAGAAAGAATACGCCAATCACGGAATTGATCTCGAAGTTCGCGTTCAGCCAAAAGCCAAACAGGGGCCAATTTTTCTCTCATAGAGCACCTTCAGTGGATTGCGCTTCTTCCATGACTTTCAAATAAACTTGTTCAAGGCTGCAGGATTTCTCCTGTAAAGCCAGCACCGGCGCACCCAGCTTTGTCAATTCACGCAACAAAAGCGGATTCATCTCTTCCGGATGATTGGCACGGAAGGAAGCGCGCTGCGGCTCCTTCGAGACAATATCCACGCCGGCAGGGAGCGTCAACTGATCGACATCCCATGTTTTCGAAAAAACGACTTCATATTCAGGCTGCCCCAAAACCTGACGTTTCAAGTCTTCCAGTTTTCCTTTGAGCAGAATCTTGCCCTGGTAGATAATTGCGATCTGGTCTGCCAACGCTTCTGCTTCGACGAGATTATGGGTGCAGATCACAATCGCACGCTGGGATGAACGCAAATTAGCGATCTCGTCACGCACGAGACGCGCGCTTTCAGGGTCCATCGCGGAGGTTGGTTCATCCAGCAGGAGCACAGGCGGTTCGTGGATTAACGTACGCGCTAACGCTAATTTTTGGCGCATCCCCTTGGAATACTCGCCGATGTGACGTTTTGAAACCTTTGCCAAGCCAAAATATTCGAGCAGGTAGTCACTCCGTTTTTTGCGCGCCGAAACATCAAGGCTGTAGACCTTGCCGAAGAAATCGAGGTATTCCCCTGCTGTCATTCGCAGGTACAAACCATGTTGCTCAGTCAGCACGCCCACAGAAGAGCGTACCGCCGTCGGTTCCTTGACAACATCGTACCCAGCGATATGTGCCGAGCCGCGCGTTGGACGTAGAAGTCCAGTCAACATACGGATGGTGGTCGTTTTTCCAGCGCCATTCTGCCCTAACAGAGCGAGAATTTGCCCCGATTTAACATCCAAATTAACGTCATCTACCGCCCAGAAATCGTGAAAGGCTTTGCTTAAGTTCTTCGCTTCAATCATGTTCAACCTTGTATCGTGTGTAATAAAAAGCCGTCGACACTCAATGAGAATAGCGACGGCGAGTAATTGTGTCAATAAGACAACAGTCCTTTAGCTAGCAGGAGTTCCCTTGCGATGACGCAAGAAAAGAAGCAACAGCGCCAGAACTGCCACAACGGCCATAAAACTCTGATTGGCATTGACACCCGCGATCCGCGAGGCGTCAAGACGCAAAAAATCGAGCAAGAAACGCCCAATTGGATAAATGGTCAAGTAGAGTAAGAGCAAATCGCCATCTTTGATTTTTTCGGCAAAACGACGCCCCACCCAGAGCAAAATAAACATATTACCCAAGTTCCAGAGAGACTCGTAGAGAAAAAGCGGGTGGTAATATGCTTGATCGGCAAAACCTGCCAAGCGGTGTGCGGGGTCGATATAAATTTTCCACGGAAGCGAGGTGGGTGCTCCATAAAGCTCCTGATTGATGAAATTGCCCCAACGCCCAATCGCTTGCCCAAGCGCAAGTCCGGGCGCAGCGATATCTGCCCATTCAAGGAAAGAAAGTTTTCGCTTACGCGTGAAAACATAAAGCGCAATCATACCGCCGATCACAGCCCCCGGAATACCCAAGCCTCCATTACGCGTATCAATCATCGCCAGCGGGTGTGTAAGGTAGTATTCAGTTGTCAAACCATCAGCAATCGCTGAAGGCGAAGGAGTAAAGACGTGCCAAAGACGCGCACCAATGATCCCAACGACAATCAACCAGACCAACAAATCCCAAAGAATATCCTGGGAATGTCCGCGTCGCTCTGCCTCTCTTTTTGACAGAAAAGAGCCTGCCAACGCGCCAAGCGCGATCAATAATCCATAGAAGCTAAAAAAAAGAAAGCCTATTTGAATACCTGTAACCATTTTTATCCTTAGAAATGCTTATGTGCCTGACTACGCACAAACCAAATACGTTGTAAAGCCGTAAAATTTGCCAAAATCGCAATAATCCACATGGCAACCAACGGGATATTGAAGACCAACCCGGGTGCCAAAACCAGGTAGCGCTCAACACGCGTCAGCGCGCCAATCTTTGCGTTATATCCGAGGGCTTCTGCGCGTGCTCGCGTATAAGAAACCAACACCGAGCCGGATGCGGAAAGAAAAACCAACATAGAGGCCAAAACATCGCCCTGCAGTGCAAAGTAATAGAGCAAGCCGCCAAAAATGACCAGCTCAGAATAACGGTCGGTCACAGAATCGACAAAAGCGCCAAAATCACCGGGTTCGCCGCGCAGGCGCGCCATCGTGCCGTCCAGAGCGTCGATAGGCCACATCACAAGGACGATCAAGCCGCCAATAAGAATATTCCCCTTTGCGATAAAAATCGCGGCAATTACGTTCCCGCCCAACCCCAACATTGTCATCGCATTCGGGGTCAGCCCAAGTTTATTCAAAAAAGCACCAATCGGGTCAAGCAACCATTTAAATAAAGCCCGTAAACGATCTGTTAAAGAGACTTTTTCAACCTTCACCGTATTTTCCACAAAAACTCCAATAGATAAAATCTTTTTATCCTAAAACGCTTGAATGTCAAAAATCGTCGCTATCGTCCGCCTCAACCAGAACATCCCGTTCACGCCCCCCACCTAAAGCCGGACCCACGATTCCTAAATCTTCCAAGCTATCCAACAAACGTGCCGCGCGCGGATACCCAATCCGTAAGCGACGCTGCAGGAGTGAAGCCGAAGCACGCTGCGTTTTCTGGATGACCTGAATCGCCTGCTCAATCAAACTCTCGTCTTCATCCTCATCCCCTTCGCTGAACATACGCTCCCACGGTGGCGACTCTTCTTCACTAAGACCGCTTTCATGCCAGAAGCCAATCACTTTATCAATCTCCTGATCTGTGATCATAACACCTTGTACGCGGGAGGGAACACCCGCCTCCGGACTCAGGAAAAGCATGTCACCGTTACCGAGTAAATTCTCGGCCCCAACGCTATCCAGAATAACCCGTGAATCCACACCTGATGTGACCGCGAAAGCGATACGCGCCGGAAAATTGGCTTTAATCAACCCTGTTACAACATCCGTACTGGGGCGCTGGGTCGCCATCACAAGGTGGATGCCCGTTGCACGCGCCATCTGCGCCAAACGTACAAGATTATGTTCCGTTTGGTCAGGTGCGCTCATCATCAAATCTGCCATTTCATCAATTAGGACAACAATGCGCGGTAAGGCAACGCCATCTTTACGACGCAAGACTTTACGGTTGTACGAGCGAATATCACGGGAACTCTCTTTTTCAAGTAATTTATAGCGCCGTTCCATTTCAACCACAACCCAGCGCAATACTCCTTGAATACGATCAACGTCCGTCTCAACCTTTCCAAAGAGGTGCGGCAAACCGTTGAAGCGGATCAGTTCAACCATCTTTGAGTCGACCATGACCATGCGCAAATCATCAGGATGATTATTCATCGCCAAAGATGTGGCAATAGATGTGATGCAGACGGATTTCCCTGACCCCGTTGACCCTGCTATCAACAAATGTGGCATCTTCTCCAAATCCATCACAACAGGGTGACCTGAAACATCACGCCCAACCGCAATAGCCAATGGGGAACGCACTTTCTGAAAAGCTTCTGCCTCTAAAATCGAGCGCAAACGCACGACTTCGACGTTAGCATTCGGCACTTCAATGCCAACGAAGGAACGCCCCGGTACAGGAGCTTCAATGCGCAAGCGCTGCGCAGACAACGCCAACGCCAAATCCTTTTGCAACGAAGCGATCTGTGCCACACGCACCTTCATCAGACGCTGTTCTTCAGCACCTGCCAGGCCCTTTTCAATGAAACCCGGCTGTACGGCGAATTGCGTAATAGCGGGCCCAACACGGAAACCGATCACCTTGGCGGGGATACCAAACTCATCCAATGTTTTCTCGAGCAAGCCAGCCGTCTGATTAATTGTGCGTTCATCCAATCGCGAACGGCGTTCGGGCAAAAGTAACTCAAAGGGTGGCAAACGTTCATCTCGCGGAAGCGGTTTCGCAGGACGTTCGTCTTCCTGCTCCTGAAGGCTGAATGATTTGCGAAATTCGGGCGGCAATTGCACTTTTGGCGCTTTGCGTTTTTTCGCAGCCGGTTTTTCAGCAACTTCCTCCTGATCTGGCAAATCAACTTCATCAGAAGTTTCGCCGCCAAAACGCAAGAGCCACTCTTCAAGACGCACCCAGAGGTTGAAACCGCTCATCACGGCCAGGAACCACCCCACCAAAAAAATGAGTAAGCTGACCCATCCACTTGTCAGCTTGGTAAGCATCTGTTCCAACCCCCAGCCCAGACGACCGCCGTCAAAGCCAGCTTCTGCT
>JBNKMO010000189.1:0-1629 GCA_050293165.1 Anaerolineales bacterium
GCATCGCGGCAGGGGCCGATGGCCTGATCGTTGAAGTACACCCTGATCCCGCCAACGCGCTCTCAGACGGCGACCAATCGCTCAAGCCAAAACGCTTCGCCGAAATGGTCAATCAGGTCAATATTATTTCGGATGCAATGAAAGCCGCCAATATGTCGGCATTGCCAGAAGATTAGAAATGCGTGTTGCGTAGGGCGTATTTCGTAAGAGTCTCTTGTACACGAAGTCATCACGCAATACATAATACGAATCACAAAGAAAACAATCACAAAAAAGGATACCCATCTTATGATGATCATCATGAAAACCACCGCAACACCTGAAGAAGTAGAAAACGTCCACGCACGGGTCAGAGCACTGCAACTTGACCCTCACCAAATTTCGGGCGCAGAGCGTAACGTCATTGGCGTTGTCGGAGACGGTCGCCCGATGGAGTTAAACGCGTTCATCCGCCTTCCCGGAGTCGCCAGTGTCATCCCGATTTCAAAACCCTACAAACTCGCCTCGCGCGAATTTTTCCCTGAAAATACGCTCATCCCCATCGGTAAAAACCACGTCGTCGGCGACGGTGAGCCAACCATTATTGCTGGACCCTGTGCTGTTGAGAACCGCGAACAAATTCTCGAAACCGCACAACTGGTCAAAGAAGCGGGCGCACACGCCCTGCGCGGTGGCGCTTTCAAACCGCGCACATCACCCTACTCCTTTCAGGGCATGGGCGAAGAGGGCTTAAAACTACTCGCCGAAGCACGTGACCTGACGGGGCTGCCCATTGTCACCGAAGTAACCGCCCCCGAACTTGTTCCGCTGGTCGCCGAATACGCCGACGTTCTCCAGATCGGCACGCGCAACATGCAAAACTACGCCCTGCTCAAAGCCGTTGGACAGAGCAACCGCACCGTCATTCTCAAACGCGGCATGAGCGCTACCATCAGCGACTTCCTGATGGCCGCCGAATACATCCTCTCCAAAGGGAACCATAACGTCATACTCTGCGAACGTGGTATCCGCACCTTCGAGACCGCTACGCGCAACACTACCGACATCAACGCCATCCCCGTTCTACAAGCCGAGACACATCTGCCCGTCATCCTCGATCCCAGCCACAGCACGGGGCATTGGGAATACGTCGCCCCGCTCGCCCGCTCTGGCATTGCTGCGGGGGCAGATGGTATCATCGTCGAAGTGCATCCACGCCCCGACGAAGCCCTCTCCGACGGTGCCCAGTCACTCAAGCCAAAACGCTTCTCCACGCTCGTCAAGCAGATCAATGCCATTGCGCAGGTGCTGAAAGACGAAGACATTTCGACCAATCCGCTGCATTAAACGCCCTCGTAGTAAGGACTTTAGTCCTTTCTCTCGTATAAATAAGGGCTAAAGCCCTTGCTACAAGGATTAAGAATCATGGATGAATCAAACTTTTTACGCGACCAAAGCGTCGCCATTCTGGGATTAGGACTGATCGGTGGCTCCATCGCCATGGGATTACGTGGACATTGTCGCAGCATCCTCGGCGTGGATAACGATCCGCTCACCTGTCAAATTGCTGCCGCCAAAGGAATTGTGGATACGGCATCCGAAGATCTCCGCCAAATCCTGCCCCAGGCAGATATTCTGATCGTCGCCACG
>JBNKMO010000190.1:0-18021 GCA_050293165.1 Anaerolineales bacterium
TCGCGCTGTCACCTGGGCAGCACTGCAGCACGGGATTGATCTCAGCAATGAAGCTGCCGTCACCAAATTGACCGAAGAAACCCCTATTGATGTGCGTGCTGCCTCGCAAGATGACGGTCGCGCCTGCGATGTGCTGGTTGAGAACGAAGACATCACCTGGAAAATCCGCTCGCCCGAAGTAGATGCAAACGTCAGCGTCGTCGCGGCGTATCGTGGCGTGCGCGCAGCACTCACCGTGCATCAACGCCGCATTGGTTTGCGCGGCAAGGTCGTCATGGTCGGACGCGATATTGGCACGGTCGTGCTCCCCGAAGCCGACCTGAAGATCTATCTCGATGCCTCTGCGGAAGAACGCGCCCGTCGCCGTTACGACGAGATCATCGCGCGCGGCGAGTTGGCGGATTACACCGAAATTCTCGATAAGGTCAAACAACGGGATCATATTGATTCCACGCGCGATGTCGCGCCTCTGCGCGCAGCCGACGACGCCATTATTATCGATTCCGATAATCTCAACGCCGATCAGGTTTTCGAAAAGATCATGGCGCTCTGCAAATGAGCGAGTATCACGTCCCCAAACGGATAGAGCTTGCGCGTCCCTCCATCAAGGGCTTGCTGCGCGGCATCTTTCACGCTCTTTCGCCAGTCGAAATTGAAGGCAAAGAAAATATTCCCTACGGCCAACCCTATATTGTGGCGATGAATCACATCTCGCTCTTCGACCCGCCCTTCATCGCCGCTTTCTGGCCCGAAACACTTGAGATCATCGGCGCTGCGACCGTTTTCGAGAAACCCGGGCAAAAGCAACTGCTCAAAGCCTACGGCGTCATCCCCGTGCATCGCGGCGAATACGACCGCCAACTGATCGAACGCATGTTGGCTGCCCTCAAAGCTGGTCGCCCGCTGCTGATCGCCCCCGAAGGCGGACGCTCGCACGAGATCGCCATGCGTCAGGCCATGCCCGGTGTGGCCTATATTTTCGAGAAAGCAAAAGTGCCGATTGTCCCGGCCGCCTCCATCGGGACAACGAGCGATTATTGGCAGCGCGCCAAACGGGGGGAACGTCCACTGCTGAAAATGCGCATCGGACGCCCGATCAACTTGCCTCCGTTGGTCAGCAAAGGTGCCGAGAGACGCATCTCCCGTCAACGCAATGCTGATCTGGTCATGTCACATCTGGCAGGTCTACTCCCCCAAGAATATCGCGGCGTCTACGCCGATAGCGCTATCGCGCCTTAAACTTCACTCTGCAAGGCTTTTGCAAAGACCGGAACAGGAAAAAACTCAGCCAAAAGAGATTTTTCAGACTATAATAAAATCTCAAACGCCATGATCCGATTTATCACCACTCTCTCTCTGAATCTCCCTTTTGTTAACTGGCCCAATTTCATCGGGTGGGTATTTTGGGTTGGCTTGGCGGGACTGGCAGTTTGGCTCTATATCACAGGTGCTGAAACACGCCCCGTCTGGGAAAAACGCAACTGGCTGCTTTTTGCAGTTCTTCTCTTTCTCACGGTTTTAAGCAACGCCTTTATCGGCGTTTATATTAAGGGGAATTCCTACATGTCGTGGCCCAACGTGCCCTTTGAATCGCCTGGTGCAGCGCTGATGTTTTTCTCGGCACTGCCGTGGGTTTTCGCAGGCGGGATTTTAGGCCCCATTCCGGCATTCAGTCTGGGCCTTATTGCCGGCATTGTGCGCGCGCCTTTTGATTCACATACTGTTTACACGGCCCTTCAATATGGCTTGATGGGCATGCTCTTCAACCGCTGGGTACGTCAGCGCTACCGCACACCAGCCTATAAAATGTTACGGCAACCGCTGATAGCGGCAATTGCACTCACGCCTATTTTCAGTTTGCTCTTTATTCCCGGTATTTTCTTCAGCGCGTCCTATTCAGAGATTACAGCCCGCCTTGATTTTGCGATCAACAATCTTGGCGCGACCAGCCTCGCCACCTTTGGCGAATTGCTGGTTGCAGGCATCATCACCCAAATTCTGGCAACCACAGCCCCTGATAGATGGGGACGGAATCTACCACTCAAACCCTCCCCCGCTGAACGTCGGCTTGAAACCCGCTTCCTAATAGGAACGGGCACCTTCATCGTTGTCCTTCTCCTGACCTTGTTGGTCGGCGATTGGGTTGTCGCAGGGCAGGCAGCACGTCGCATGCTCAATGATCGTCTCGAAAACACCGCGCAAATTGCCGCCGAAAGTGTGCCCTTCTTCCTCGAAACGGGACAAAATATTGGCGCCCAGCTTGCGAACGATCCCGCCCTGCTAACCGACGACACGGCCGAACTGGTCACGCTTCTGGATGAAAAGATTCGTCTCGTTCCCTACTTCACCCAACTACTGATCGTTGATCTGAACGAAAATATCCTTGCCGAATATCCGGAACCCGACTCTCCCAGCAAAAACTTAACACAAGAAGAAAATAACGGCGTTTTTCTCGCTACCAACGGTGTTCCCTCACAAATCTATACCATTCCGCCAGTCAATCCGGGCGATCCGGCACGCGTTTCCTTCATTGTTACCATCCCAAGTCTGGAAAACCCCTCCATCCCTGCGCGCATATTAATCGGTCGCACCAATCTGGGCACCAATCCGATCACGCGCCCATTACTTAACAGTCTCGCTGGCATGACATCCATCTCAGGACAGGGATTGCTCATTAACGAGAAAGGTACCATCCTCTATCACTCCGATAAAAACCTTATCATGGGTCAGTATCAGGGTCAGATCAGCAACGATGCAAAATTCTCGGACGAACTCTCCTCAACGGGAACACGGATGCTTGTCTTCCAGCAACCCGTCGTTGGGCAACCTTGGGCGGTTGTTCTAACAGTCCCTGCGCGCCAGGTTCAGCAACTTGCACTTGAGATCGCCCTGCCCCTCTCGATCATGATCCTGGTCCTGACCGCCTTTGCGCTCATCGCGCTGCGAATCGGGTTGCGCATCATCAGTCAGTCGCTCGAGAATCTCGCCAGTGAAGCGGGGCGCATCGCACAAGGACAACTTGACCACCCCCTCAAAATCTCAGGGATAGATGAAGTCGGTCAATTGCGACGCGCTTTCGAACAGATGCGTGTCAGCTTGAAAGATCGTCTTGAAGAATTAAATCAACTCTTGCTCGTAAGTCACGGTGTCGCATCCAGTCTTGAGATGAAAGACATCTTCCAGCCGGTGCTCGAAGCCATCCAATCAACCGGCGCAGACACTGTGCAGGTCGTCCTCTCGCCGGAGATCACGCCCGATGCAATGGTCGAAATGCCAACCCGCTTTGCAATTGAACAAACCAAGGGCAAATTTGCCCATCTGGATGCGGAACTGCTCGAAGCGATCCGCTACCAGAAGAAAATCGTTTTACCGAATCTCACGCGGACGACAGGCGGGCTTCAGCTCAATGAAAACCGCACCAACCCCGCAGCGTTGATCGCCCTACCGCTGCGCAACGAGAAGCGGTTTTATGGCGTCCTTTGGGCAGCTTACGACAAACCAAAACTCTTCACCGAAGCGGATCTGCGCTTCATCAACACCTTAAGCGGACAAGCTTCTCTTGCCGCCGCGAACGCGCATCTCTTCATGAGCGTGGAAGTTGGACGCCAACAACTTGCTTTGATCCTCGACTCAACCGCAGATCCCGTTCTTGTTACTGACCATCAAGATCGTCTACTTTTGGCAAATCCTGCTGCGTTGCAGATCCTTGCCATCACAGATGCCCCGGACGAAAATCAACCCATCGACAGCATCATCCAGGACCCCGCACTCGCCAGCTTGTTGAAAGTCTCTGCCACCGCGAAAGCATCCGCCGAGATCACCCTGCCAAGCGGGCAAGTTTACCTTGCCACAGCTTCATCGGTCATCACCGAAGGGCGGCCCATCGGACGGGTTTGCATCCTGCGTGATGTGACTCACTTCAAAGAGTTGGACACACTCAAATCAGAATTTGTCGCCACCGTCAGCCACGATTTGCGTTCGCCGCTCACGCTCATGCGCGGCTACGCCACCATGATGCCAATGATCGGCAAGCTGAATGACCAACAGCAGGGTTATGTCGGCAAGATTATTTCGGGCGTCGAAAATATGTCCCGCCTTGTCAACAACCTGCTCGACCTTGGTCGTATTGAACTCGGCGTTGGCCTGCAACTCGAGAAAATTTCCCCGCTCGAGATCATCGACCGCGTTGGGAGCGGCTTGCAGGGACATGCCTCCCGCAAGAATATCGACTTCACAATCGAGACATCCAAAAAGCTGCCGGGGTTGATCGAAGCCGATCAGGCGCTTCTGCATCAGGCGGTCTACAACCTCGTCGAAAATGCGATCAAATACACGCCCGAAAATGGTTCTGTCAGTTTACGCGTCCACGCTTCTGAAGTGGAAATCTTCTTCGATATCGAAGACAGCGGAATCGGTATCAGCGACGAGGCGCAGAAACGCCTCTTTGAAAAATTCTTCCGTTCCTCGCAGCGGGCAGCACGCGCCCAACAAGGCACCGGGCTCGGGTTAGCGATCGTCCGCTCCATTGCGGAGCGTCACGGGGGACAGGTTTGGGTCGAGAGCGTTGAAGATCATGGCAGCACCTTCCATTTGAGAGTGCCCATCAACCAATCCTGAACTTTTTCGCAAACGCTCTCGCTGGATCACAAATCCAGCGATTTTCTTATAAATCGGGAATTACAAATTCTCTTGGATCAAACAAAAGACTTCAATCATAGAGGAGCCTCTCATGTCCGAGCAAAAGATTAACGTCAACCAGAATATTCTCGCAATGGAATACGCCGTGCGCGGGCCGATTCCACAGCGCGCCGCAAAACTCAAAGACGAAGGCAAAGAGATCATTTTTTGCAATATCGGTAACCCCCAGGCGCTTGGTCAAGCCCCAATCACCTACTACCGACAAGTTATCAGCCTGCTCGAAGAGCCATCCAAGATTGAGCGCGAACGTCAGATTAAAAACCTGTTTGAAGAGAATCCCTACAGCAAATTGCAAGATAGCGATTTCGTTGCCGAAGATGTGCTGACCCTGAGCGAGACAATTCTCGCCAAAACAGGCAAGGGGCTGGGAGCCTACACCGAGAGCAAAGGCTACCGTTTCGTGCGTGAAGCGATTGCAGATTTTATTAATAGACGAGATGGATTCGATGCCGCCAGCGGATTGGAAGCCGATCCCGAAGCGATCTTCATGACCGATGGCGCGAGTGACGGGGCCAAACGCGTCCTCAACTTGCTCATTGCAGAAAAAACGGATGGGGTGATGATACCCATCCCCCAATACCCGCTCTATTCGGCCTCGATCAAAGCCTTTGGCGGCAGGCAGGTCAACTACTATCCCGACGAAGAACGTGATTGGGCGCTCGACCGCTCTGCTCTCGAAAGCGCCTACAACGCAGCGACTGCAGAAGGCACCAAAGTTAAGGTGATCGTGGTCATCAACCCCGGCAATCCGACCGGCGCAATTCTGGATGCGAAGAGCATTCATGAAGTGATCGCCTTTGCCAAAGAACATCAGGTCGCCATCATCGCCGACGAGGTCTATCAGGAGAATGTTTACGGGGGCGAATTTATCTCCTTCGCTAAAGCGCTCGGTGACGAAAAGAATGTACCGCTCTTCAGCCTGCACAGTATCTCGAAAGGCTTCTACGGCGAATGCGGCCATCGCGGCGGCTATCTTGAAGTGCGCAATCCGCCCCAAGTCAACGGTGCGGAGATGGATTTCGTCGCCCTGCTGCTCAAGCAGGCCTCGGTCAGCTTATGTGCCAATACCGTTGGACAATTGATGACCTACCTGATGGTCAGCCCCCCTGATGGGACAAATACAGCCCAAGAACAGTTCAACGCAGAAAAAGAAAAGGTGCTCCGTGACCTGCACGAAAAAGCGACGATGGTACGAGCTGCTTTCGCGAAAATGGAGGGCGTCGAAGTCTTTGGGAAAACCGGCGCCATGTACCTCTTCCCGCGCCTGAACAAACTCCCTGCTGGCAAAACCGACTTCGACTATTGCATGGCACTCCTCGAAGAAACCGGCCTCTGCACCGTCAACGGCTCCGGCTTCGGGCAAGCAGAAGGCACACACCACCTGCGGATCGCCTTTTTGCCATCAAAAGAACAATTGGAAGAAGTCCTACCGAAATGGATCGACTTTCATAATCAGTATGTGAACGGGTGATGCAGTCTTAAGGACGTTATACAGCATAAGTCTTTATAACGCCCCAATATAGAGTCTTATGCAGACGCGTACTGTATAAAACATAGTTGACTGGCTTCGCTAAAACACATACAAACTTATATTGGGTTAGGACATCTCGCATGAAAAGAAAGCTGAAAAAAATTCACATAGTCACAAAATCTTTATCGCACATTTTCTTGGTTTTCCTTGAAATTTTTGGTGTAACTTCTGTTTTAGTTTATGCGAGTCAATTTATCAGTCCAACCCAGGATGGATTTGATATTCTCGAGCGTTACATCACTTTCATCGCAGCTTACGAAATTCTTGTATACATAATCTTGACATCTATAAATGATATACAGAGAGATTCTCTCTTAGCACTCAAGACAGCTCTTGAACACGCTCTTTTTTATTGTGAAACTAACTCGGACGTTGTGAAAGCCAACCTGATAGACGGAATAACTAAGAATCAATTAAACAATAGCACACTTAATAACTTAGATTTTAGAAAAAATTACGAACAATTGCTCCAATTCATTGAAGCCAAAGATGAGTTAGACATTAAATACGCATTGCTGAAAATTAACCACCGTTACGAAATGTGTGAACTGCAATGGAGATTTACATTTTTGTTACGGTGGTTCAAATAAGGAAATTCAGCATGGAAAAATGTCTTGGTTGTGAGATAGTCTCAGGCAGTATTAATACACCAGGTGGGATTATTTACGAAGATGAATACTGGATGGTCACGCACTCCATAGCCTCAAACGGTGCTCCACTGAAAGGTATGCTCATTTTACAACCCAAACGCCATTGTACACATTTGGCAGACCTTAAGTTGGAAGAAGTTGAAAATCTCGGATTAATCCTCCGAAATACATGTAAGGCGATGGACGCCGTATTTCACCCAATAAAGACCTATGCATGTTCTTTCGGTGAAACTGTGAAGCATGTACACTTCATGATTATTCCTCGGATGGACGGGATGCCAATAGGAGCTGAACTGCTCAAACAAATACTTGAAGAACAAAAGTGGGTTTCTTCATTTGAAGAGGCTGCCGATTTAGCCATCAAAATTCACAGCCAACTCGCCTCTCTATTACGAGTTGAATGACAATGAAATAAAGATTATAAAGATGGTTGTTTTCAATCCCACTCTCGCCCGCCAATGCATCAGACAACCTGTATTCACGCAAACCGTTAACATCCCACAAGAATCCCAGAATCCCCTTTGACGAATCTACCCCTTACGGTATAATAGCGTGCCAGTCCTGAAAGGTAGGGCTGGCTAAATTTTGTCATTATTCAAAATTGTGAGGAAAATAGTATGCCGAAAAGAACTTACCAACCGAAAAAACGCCGCCGCGTACGTGTGCATGGCTTCCGCCAGCGCATGTCCACCAAGGGCGGGCGCGATGTCTTGAAACGCCGCCGTCTCAAAGGTCGCTATCGTCTGACCGTCAAAGCGAACGAACACGTCAAGAAAGTTAAGTGGTAAACCTGCCTTCTCTGCGGAGATTGTGGCAGTTTATTGTTGACTGGATCAAACAAAACGAACTTTCGAGGCACGGGTGCAGCGCCAATTTCGTCTGACCCGATCAACTGACTTCAAGCGGGTGCGGCGTGATGGAAAATCAAATGCCCACCCGCTGATTGTGTTGATAGCACTGGAGAACCAACTGTCCAGCACGCGTGTGGGCGTGGCAGCAGGCAAAAGTGTGGGGAATGCTGTTAAACGGAATCGAGCCAAACGTCTGATTCGTGCCGCCGCACGGGAATTACATCCCCAGATCAAAACGGGATGGGATATCGTCCTTATCGCCCGCGCACCAGTTACCCAAGTCAAAACGCCGCAAGTCCGCGACGCGTTGCAGAACTTATTGCAACGCGCGCATTTATTAGACAATGCATGAGTTTAGCCTCCCCACTGAATACCCCAACGAACCAAAGTTGCGCGAACTGCCACGCAAGCTTTATTTTTTGCCACGTGGCATTCTGCTCGCCTTCATCCGGCTTTACCAAGCCACCATTTCACGCGCCATGCCCGCCAATACTTGCCGCTTTTACCCGTCCTGTTCACATTATGGGTATCAGGCAATTTATAAATACGGCGCACTGAAAGGTTCGTTCATGGCTATTTGGCGCGTTCTACGCTGCAACCCCTTCAATCCGGGCGGGCACGACCCTGTCCCCTAGGAGAAAATTTGTGAAATTTAAAACACTATTGATTTTGAGCATGCTATTGCTCCTGTCCGTTCTCTTGAGCGGGTGTTCAGCATCAGCCATGCGTACTAACAGTTGGTCTGGTTTAAGCACAGATGCGGAAAACGCCTATCTTGCAAACGGATCACTGGTCTACGCCTTTGACCTGGCAAATGGCAGCCTGCTCTGGCAATACCCTGCCGAAGGCGCGGATAGTAAAGAAGCCTACTTCGCCAACCCTGTTTTGACAAATGATGGGCAACTGCTCATCGCCAGTGCAGGAACGAATCACTCCTTCACCTCGCTTGATTCCGCTACCGGAAAAGCGAACTGGACCTTTGCAGATGCCGCCGGCACGTGGCTCTCCAGCCCCACCGTTGTGGATGGCACCATCTACGCCCCCAACACCGATGGCACGCTCTACGCCCTCGATATGGACGGTAACCTGCGCTGGGAAAAAGAGATTAGTGAAGCCGCCTTATGGTCGCAACCGACCAGCGATGGCAACATGCTCTACATCACCGCGCTGGATCACCATGTCTACGCCTTCGACACCGCCAAGCAGGAAATTGCCTGGTCTGTCACCATAAACGGCGCCCTGCCGGGTGCAGCCGCACTCGACGAAGCAGGCAATCTTTACGTCGGCTCCTTCGGATCGACCGTTGCCAGCATCAACACTCAAAGCCGGGAAATCGTCTGGGAAAAAGAGACCGCGGGCTGGGTTTGGGACGCTCCTGCTCTCAACGGAGAAACGCTCTACGTTGGCGACCTTGAAGGCAATTTCCACGCCTTCAACACCAGTGACGGCAGCGAAGTCTTCCCTGCTCTCAAGCCGAACGGCCCCATCGTCGGTTCGCCCCTCGCGCTGGATGCCTTCACCGTCATCGGCACCGAATCGGGCACAGCCTACGCCATAGACAGCGCCGGTACCATTCTTTGGCAGAAGACAGTCGGCGGACAGCTTTACTCCGCGCCCGTTCAAGGCGGCGACCTGATCCTCTTCTCCCCGATGGAAACCGATTCCATTCTCGTTGCCCTCGACCACGACGGACGCCAGGTGTGGCAATTCACACCTGAGAAATAAGGAGCATTACCATGTGGGATACCTTTATTATCATACCCATGACCAATCTCTTGCTCTGGATCTATCAACTGATCGGGCAGAACTTCGGCATCGCGATCATTCTCTTCACCATCCTGATTCGTGCCCTCACCTGGCCCCTGACTGCCCAGCAACTAAAAGGCACACAGGGCATGCAGGAACTCCAGAGCGATAAAGAATGGCAAGCCATTCAAAAGAAATACAAAGATGACAAAGAGAAATTAGCCCAAGAGCAAATGCGCATCTACAAAGAGCGCGGCATCAACCCCTTTGGCTCCTGTCTCCCGACCCTGATTCAATTCCCGATCATCATCGGGCTCTATCAGGCCATCATCCGTTCTTTGGCTGCAACCCCCCTCTCTCTACTCAACCTTTCCCGCAGCCTTTACCCGATTCTGGATGTCACCAAGATCATTCCGCTCAACAGTAACTTCCTGTGGATGAACCTCGGTCGCCCCGAATCCCTCCAAATATTCGGCTTTGCAGTGCCGATATTAGCAATTATCGTGGTCATCACTTCCTACATTCAATCCAAACTGATGACCCCGCCCTCAAACCCCGGTGACCAAAGCGCAGCCATGAGCGGCATGATGAGCATTTACATGCCTTTCCTGATGGGCTATTTCGCGCTCACCTTCGCATCGGGCTTGGCGCTTTACTTCATCACCAGCAACCTGCTCGGCATCGCACAATATGCCATGATGGGACGCGCCAATTGGAGCAACTTAATTCCTGGTAAGAAAAACTAAGGGAGGCAGCCATGCAAGAAAAAACAACTCTCGAAGTAATCGCCGAAAGTGTCGAAGAGGCCATTAGCCAAGGGCTTACAGAACTTAACCTGACGGCAGCCGATGTCTCGGTAGAGGTGCTTGATTCGGGTGGCAAAGGATTTTTGGGACTCGGAAAACGTCAGGTGCGGGTACGCCTTACCGTCAACGGCGAGCCGATGCCCTTCTCCACAGAGCAAGCCGAACCAGAGCCTGTTGCGGATGCGCCTGTCAAGAAAAGCAAACCGGCGCCCAAAGCAGCGAAAACGCCCGTGGACCCGCAACCTGCTTCCGCACCAAAGAGCGCATCATCCACATCAACAGAAGATGAACCGCTGCTCAGCCTATCTGAAGAAGTGGTTGCCAAACTGCTTGAACTGATGCACCTTGAAGGAAGCGTCTCCGCCCACTACGACGACCCTGACCGCGAAGGACGTAAATCCGTCTGCGTGGAAGTCAAAGGCAAAGACCTCGGCATTCTGATCGGTCGCCGTGGCGAAACAATCAACGCTTTCCAGCGCATCGCCGCCCTGATCGTTAGCAAGGAAATGTCACGCTGGGTGCGTCTCTCCGTCGACGTCGAAGGACATCGCAACCGCCGTGAACAACAACTGCGCCGTATGGCACGTCAACTGGCACAACAAGTTGCCAAAACCGGACGCCGCCAAAGCCTTGAGCCGATGCCCGCTAATGAGCGCCGCATCATCCACATGGAGTTGCAAAATCATCCTGATGTGAAAACAAACAGTATTGGCGACGATCCGCAACGCAAAGTGCAGATCGAGCCAAAAAACTAAGCAAAAAACTCCCCGTTTGCAACGGGGAGTTTTTTTATCTTTTCGAGATTGCAAACTGACACGTCCTTATAAGCAGTTATAATTCGGGGAAATATCGTCAAGGTGTGCAATGGAAGAGATTAATCCACGAAACTTAAAGAAAATTCTATATGTGGAAGACACCGACGACTCACGTTTGCTCGTGCGTCGTTTACTTGCGCGCGACTATGTCCTGCTTGAAGCAGACAATCCCATCGACGGTATTGAGCTTGCCATCAACACCAACCCAGACCTGATCCTGCTTGATATCAACCTCCCCGACCTGAGTGGGCGCGAAGTTGCCACCCGCCTAAAATCAGCGCTGCCCAACACGCCTATTGTTGCCCTCACGGCCGATGTCACCAGCGGAGCGCGAGAACGCGCCCTTGTTGCTGGCTGCGTCGGTTTTATGACCAAACCAATTGACATCGACACTTTCCGCGAAGAGGTCCAGGCCTACTTAAATGGAAAACGCGAAGTGCTCAAAGAAACCAATCAGCACATGAAAGCCTACCATCAAGAGTTGGTTGAACACCTTGAAAAAAAGGTGCACGAACTGACCAAAATGGCAGATCACAACAAGTTTCTGGATCAACAAAACAAACACGTTATCGCCGATATGCAGCGCCATCAACGCCTGCTTCAGGCTGCTGCCAGCGTCGGGCACAATATCACATCCATTCTCGATCTTGACGAACTGCTTCAAGCCACTGTTAACATCATCTGCAAAGAATACGAGTTTTACTACGCTGGCATCTTCCTGCTCGATGATGCCCAGGAATTTGCCATCTTGCGTGCAGGCTATGGTGAAGCCGGTGATAGAATGCTCGCCGATAACTATCGCCTTGCCGTCAATGGTGATTCGATGATCGGTGCTGCCATCCGCGAACGCGAAGGGCGCATCTCCTCAGACGTTGGAGACGAAGAAAAACACTTCAAAAACCCTTATCTTCCCGAAACTCGCTCCGAAATGGCCTTGCCCCTAATCGCCAAAGGCGAGAACCTCGGCGCACTCAGCGTACAGAGCGAAAAAGTTTACGCCTTCAGCACCGCCGACATCGCCGCTCTGCAAGGCATGGCCGATCAACTCGCCATTGCCATCCGCAATGCCAACCTGCTTCAAGACCTCGAAAACGCCAATCAGGAAATACTGCGTACCAAAACCTTTGAAGCGATTGCGACAGCCACCGGCGAAGCCATTCACTGGGTCGGCAACAAGGCTGCACCCATCCCCGGCAGTGCCGAGCGTGTACATGAAGATTTGCTCAACTTCATGGCAATCTTCAAAACCTTGCTGGATATTCCACCTGCCGAACGGGATGCACATCCCTATATGGACGTGGCGCGCGAAGCCTTCAACTTGCTTCCGAGCCTCGACATCGACCTGCAAACAAAAGCCGATGCGTTAAACAAACTCCCCGCCTCCCAACTGCCCCTCATTGTGGATATTGAATCCAGCCTCGAAGACCTCGGCATCATCAAGCAGAGCGCCGAGACCATCCTCAACATCAAGGAAGATCTAATCGGCCCCGGGCGTTTGCCCAAAGCTGCCGCTTTCGACATCCCAACACTCTTCGGCGCCACCGCCGCAGGGATGGGCTTACCCGCAGGCGTGGTCACGCTCACCTTCCCCGATGACCTACCCCAAGCCTGGGGTGACGAACGTCAGATTGGGCGCGTGTTAATCAACCTGATCAAAAATGCGTGGGAAGCTGCCAACAAACGGGAGCAAACCAAAATCCACGTTTCGGCCCGCCTTGCCGATGAAACGGGATATATCCGGGTCGAAGTCAGCGATAACGGCCCCGGCATCCCACCTGAAATCCTGGGGAAGATTTGGGTTTCCTTCTTCACCACCAAAGGAGATCATGGTGGTACCGGTCTGGGTCTCTCTGCCTGTATGGAAATCATCTCGCAAAGTGGCGGGAAGATTTGGGCTGAGAGTGAACTTGGCGAGGGTGCAACATTTATTATTTTGTTACCGATTGCAAAAACTAATCCGAAAACCCTTATGGAAAACAACGACTGAAGTCGTCACTACAAAGATTGAGAATAATTTTCAAGGAGAAATCATGCCAAAAGTATTACTCGTAGACGATGAAGCACTTGTACGACGCAGTATGCAAAAAACCCTACTGCGCAAAGGATTTGTCGTCGAGACCGCTGGAAACTGCACCGAAGGACTTGACGTTTTCAAAACCGCCCATGCCAGTAAAGCCCCCTTTGATCTGGCGCTGCTTGACCTGAATATGCCCAATTTTGATGGCGTTCCCACTCATGGTGCCGGGTTGGAACTACTGAGCGCTTTACTCGAAGTTGACTCAGACCTGGCCACAGTTGTCCTGACCGCTTATGACGAAGTGGATACCGCCAAAGATGCCGTCCAGCGCGGCGCACGCAGTTATTTTGTAAAAGGACGTGAACAGGGGCTGGTTGACCTGATTAACGAGATTTTAGGCTAAACAAATAGGTATCATCGCTTGGTGAAAAATAAGGAGAAAATTCAATGACATCATCAGAACGACAAGCAAAATTACTTGGGGCAACCGTACGCGTAGCGAATAATATTGCGGCCATCCTTGAGCCGCAAGAGTTATTGCAACGCACGGTTGATATTATTTGCGAAGAATTCGATTTTTATTATGCAGGCGTTTTCCTGCTCGATGAAACCAGCGAATTCGCCGTCCTACGTGCGGGGCGTGGCAAAGCTGGTGATGCGATGCTCACCGAAGGACATAAGCTAAGGGTTGGCGGGAACTCGATGATCGGCACATCAATCAGCTCTCAAAAAGCGCGTATCGCGCTGGATGTGGGCGAAGAGGCCATCTTCTTTAGCAACCCGCATCTACCCGATACACGCTCAGAAATGGCATTGCCTCTCACTGTTGGCACCAGCGTGCTTGGCGCAGTCACTGTACAAAGTGTAGAAGAAGCTGCCTTCAGCGACGATGATATTTCCACTCTGCAAGGGATGGCCGACCAACTCGCCATCGCGATTGATAACGCCCATCAGCACAGCCAAAATCAATTTCTCCTGAAGCAAGCCGAAAGGCGGGCGCGTCTACTCGATGCTGCCAATCAAGTTGGGCGCGGCGTCGCATCCATCCTTGATCTGGATGAGTTGCTCCCAAAAACGGTCGATATTATCTGCGAAGCCTACGGTTTCTACTACGCAGGCGTTTTCCTGCTCGATGAAAAGAAAGAATACGCCGTTTTACGTGCCGGGCACGGCGAAGCTGGCAAAGCCATGATCGCAGCCGAACACAAGCTCAAACTCGGCGGCAACTCGATGATCGGCATGGCTGCCTACGAGCGCAAAGCGCGCATCTCTCTTGATGTCGGCGACGAAGCGGTCTTCTTCAGCAACCCGCATTTGCCAAAAACCCGCTCCGAAATGGCGCTCCCACTCTGCACAGGTCACACCTGTCTTGGTGCGGTCACCGTCCAAAGCGTGGAGGGCAATGCCTTCAACAACGATGATATTCAAACCCTGCAAACCATGGCAGATCACCTTGCGATTGCCATCAATAACGCCAATCTGATCAAAGAGTTGGAACGTACTCACGCCGAACTGCTGCGCACCAAAACCTTCGAAGCTCTTTCCGGCGCAACCACCGAAGCGATCCATTGGATCGGCAACAAAGCCCTACCCATCACCACCACCGTTACGCGCATGAAAGAAGATTTGAACGATCCAAAACCAGACATCGCATCACTTAAAGAAGACCTGGCGATGATTGACGAATCTGCAAAAATGATTGTCGATGTCAAGGAAGCACTGCTTGGCCCCGCGCGTGAAACCGCTCCCCGGCCCGTCATGCTCGCGGACCTTTGGTCTGCTGCCGCTTATCAAGTTAAGACTCCGTCCCAAAAATTACTCATTAAAGCCGCCCCCAACACCCCCCTCGCAATCGGCGACAGTGTTCAACTCGTGCGAGCTTTCGGCCACCTGCTGCGCAACGCTCACGAAGCAAGCGCCGAAGCGATCACCGTCGAGAGCATGCCCTCTGAACATGCCGGTTTTGTGACCACACGCATCATCGACAACGGTGTCGGCATCCCCTACGAGATGCAAGACAAAATTTGGGCATCCTTCTTCAGCACCAAAGGCGAAGGCTTTAAAGGCATGGGCTTGGCCTCCTGTCTCCATATCATCTCGCAGTTGAACGGCAGCATCAGCGTGGAAAGTGTTCCCGAAAAAGGGACAACCTTCACCATCGAGCTGCCTGCGGCTGAAGCCGCTCCCACCGCCGACCTGAGCAATGCTCCTGCCAAAATCGCCCTGATCGCTCCCGAAGGCGAATGGGCAGATTTCGCCAAAAGCGCGCTTAGCGAAGCTGGGAAAAGTGTGCAGGCAACCCTCTCCCCCAGTGTAGACCTGCTCCTGCTTGACGAAACACTGGCCGAGGAAAAACTAACCAGTCTCGGAAAACTAGGCGGCAAGACGATCATCGTCTCGGCAGCCCCGAAGGTCGAAAATATCACGAAATTCCTGCAATCCGGGATCAAGGATATGGTCTTGAAGCCCTACACACCCGAAGAATTAAAAGAAATGTGGGCTTAGTGTCTATCCTGAAAATCCCTCGTAGTGGCGACTTTAGTCGCTCAGAATGGCTAAACACTAAAGTGGGCTTCGCACAGCCGTTACTACAAAAGAATTTTCGGATAGATTGTTAGCCTAAATACAAAAGACATCCGATTTCGTGAAGAAACCGGATGTCTTTTTCTATGAGGCTCCATCTGGTGCAAATGTTTTTTTGTCTTAGGGAATTCGGCTAATCATCCTGCGTCTGATAAAAGCGAATCGCTTCCTTGATCTCCTGTGCATCCCCTTTTGACAACCCGTTGATAAAGATCGGCTGCGAGCCGCCTGTTGTTTCAATCGTCAAGTCAGCAAACATGACGCCAGAGTTCAATTTTACGGAAGCAATTTTCCCGTAAGTGATGATCTCCTCATCCGAGCCAAACATACGGCGTTTGATGAAGTGGATGCCGTCTTCGGCAACAATCACTTCATCAGGGAAAAGAGCATTCCCAGACGTTAATCGGTTTGATTGATAGTGCTTGTCCATTTTATTTCCTCTCCAATTTAAGGATTCATCTCGTAAACATCTTTGAGCGCATAAACGTGTTCTTGCCATACTTTCTGATAACGCGCCTCGTCTACAACCGCTTTGCGAAGCATACGCTGACAAAATGCCATTTGTTCAGCGGTACTGCTGGGCTTACCATAAAGTTGCAAGGCAAATTTTGAAAAATCTCGCACCATAAAGTCGAAAATCTGATCGACCAGCGCGTCGTCCATTTTATAAATTTTCGCGTTCTCGAGTACCAATTGCCCATAAACGACCAGCGCAAACAATTCACCCATCGCCATTAAAAAGTCAATATCTTTTTTCTGCGCTTCATCCGGGGTTGCCATCGCGAGAAACTCTTTGAATACTGCAACTTGTTCCGCAAAAAGATTCACATTCGGCAAATCGTAATTCTCAAAGGCAAGCTTGTAGTCGTGGAAACGAATCTTGCCCAAGCCCCGCGTAGGCCCCTGATCGAAGAGAAAATCGTCATTTCGGGGCGCGTTTTGTTGCGCCAAATCAGGGTATTCAGCAGGTGCAAAGAAATAATTCGGTATAAATTTGACGATCAAGGCGATATTGACATGCACCGTCCCTTCAAGCTTCGGCATGGCACGAATATCGCGCGCCGCCATCTCAAAGAACATATCCTTTTCAAAACCCTTCGCCGCGATCACATCCCAAAGCAGGTTGATAACTTCTTCGCCCTGCGTCGTGACCTTCATCTTGACCATCGGATTGTAGAGTAAATAGCGCCGATCTTCAGCCGAAGCAGCGCGCATATAATCCGCTGTGCGCAGCGCAAAGAGTTTCATCGCCACCAAACGCGCATACGCATCCGTAAACATCTGCCTGACATGCGGAAAATCGGTGACATACATATTGTACAGACGCCGATTGGATGCGTGATTGATCGCCTCATAGAACGCGTGGGTGGACATACCGATCGAAGCCCAACCTAGATTGTACTTGCCCACGTTCACCGTATTGAGTGCCGAGTCCCAGGCATGTTGCCCTGTGGACAGAATCTCAGCTTCGGTGATCGGATAATCATCCAAAACATATTGCCCGACATAATTCTGGCTGGCGGTCACATTCTGCACCAATTCATATTTCTTATGCTGAAAATCTGCCGCAAAGAAAACATACTCGCCACTATCGGCAAATTTCCCAAAGGTGGAAACCATCGGCGCGGCGTTGGCATTACCAATATAGTATTTCTCACCGTTTGCAAGGTAAGAACCATCACCCTGTTTGGTGAGCGTCATTTCGGTCGAGTAAATATCTGCGCCATGCTGACGTTCAGAAAGACCAAAAGCAAAGACCGCACCATCCTGCAATAATTGGGCTGCCTTCTCTTTCATCGCTTCATTTTTGCCCATCCAGATCGGGCCCAATCCCAGAATGCTGACTTGCCAGGTATACCAGTAGGCTAAACCGTAAAAGCCAAGAATTTCATTGAACTCACAATTGCGCCAGGTATCCCAGCGCACACTCTCATCATCACCATATTGCGCAGGCGTCAGTAATGTCGCAAAAATCTTTTCTTCTTTCACAAATTCAAGAAAATCAGCGTACCAAACACGGTCATAGTCATCTTTTTTAACCTTCGCTTTGCCCTTATTTTCAAAGAAGGCAATCGTCTTGAGCATGATCTGGCGCGTTTCTTCGTCGGGATAATTGCGTTGATGTTGTTTCGGGTTGAGCAAAAACATGGAGCGCTCCTTTAATGAAGTATGGGGGATGTTGTGCAATTATAGCATTCTGAGCATTTGAAAAGTACATGACTTATTGCATAACAATAATTCTAAATTTGAATGACTTTGCGAGGAGGATGTACTTCTGACGAAGCAAGCTCACCACAATGAGACCGCTTCGTCGCAAAAGCGTG
>JBNKMO010000191.1:0-4475 GCA_050293165.1 Anaerolineales bacterium
AAGCAAACGAAAAACGTCCCGTCAACAACGGGACGTTTTTTCTTTGTAAATAGAAGTCTCAGAACCTAAGGAGCAAAAATGTCCAGCAAAATTTCACCCGATCAACCCGTCTACGTTGTTCCCGAAGAGAACCTCGTTCCCGCCAGCGACCATCTCAGTAAGATGAAAGAGATCCCCGCCTCGCGCATGTTCTTAATCAAAAAATCGCTCAGCGCCTATAAAGAGAAATATCCCGATAATCCCGTTTACGATGCATCCCAGGGCGATGGTGGAGCCAGTCTGCCCGGGACGCCACCAGAAATCCTGGAGCGCGCCGCAAAGATGCAGGTGGATCACGGCACCGGATACGACTCTCCGTTCGGGACAGCCAAATTCCGTGAAGTTGTGGCAGAAAAATACTGGGGCTTCGCGCCTGACACTGGGCTGGGTCCCGTTAACGTTGTCTCCACAGTCGGCGGACGGGATGGTCTCGTTAAAGCCTACGAGGCGATGCTCGCCATCGGGCATGGACGTCAGGGCGATGCGCTGCTCGTCTCGCGTGTCCCGTGGATTTCCTACAACTGGGGGCCCTACGGCGTTGGCGCAAACGTGATGCTCGCCCCGGGCCATGAAGAAGACGGCTGGACTTACAGCGAAGAGGGCATCCAAGCCAGCGTCGATTTTGCCGCAAAATCAGGGCGTAAAATTGCAGGCATGATCGTCACCAACCCCGATAACCCTACCGGACAGACCATCACGCCCGAAAAACAGATCGTGCTTGGGAAAGCCGCTCTTAAAGCGGGTGTCGCCTTCGTGCTCTTTGACTGGATTTATCACCAGGTCACCGACGAAGAGCCGATGGACATCAACGCCTTTGTGCGCGAATTCAGCGCCGAAGAACGTCAGCGCATCATCTTTCTCGATGGTCTCACCAAAAGTCTCGGAGCTTCTAATGTCCGTAGTGCGCATCTCGTAGTTCCTGAGAAAGTCGCCAAGTTCATCACGGCACGTGCTTCGCATAACGTCATCCCGCCCTTCTACGCATCCGCAGTTGCGATGGCAGCCTATGAAATGGGATACAAGGAAGCCAGCCGTTCCATTGTCGAACCGACCAATGCCAGCCGCAAAGTCTTACAAAAATTCCTGAGCGAAAAAGGCTTCAAATATATTCTAGGCAAAGGCTACTACGCCTTTATCCACGTTGGAGACTGGCTGAAAGCCAAAGGCTGGGATGATACCGAAGTCCTCGGTCAATATCTGGCTGAAGAGCATGGCGTTGCTACCGTGCCGGGCATCTTCTTCTCGAAGTTTGGGGGCGAATGGTTACGCTTCTCCTATGCCACGCCGCCCGAACGCACGCAGGGCGCAGCAGAACGCCTATTTGAAGGATTGGAAGCATTAAAGTAAAACGTGACGCGCGAAACGTGAAGCGGTAGCGGTATTACCTATCTCTTCACGTTTCACGTTTTAGATAACGGTATCAAGCCAAAAACAGGAGCGTTCCGCATGTCCTACGATCTCAATCAATTTGTCAAAAAATATCAACTATCCATCGAAACTGCTCGGCAGGAGTTCCCCCAGCAGGGTACCTGCGGACTTGAGATCGAGCTTTTCCTGCTCGATTCAGATTTACGCCCGCTCCTGACAGTCGGCACGGGGCCGAGTAAAAAATCTTTCGTCGATTACCTGCGCGAAAATCATATTCCCGAAAGCGTCCTGCCGCTGACAGATCTTGAAGCCTTTCAATGGATGCTGGAATGGGGCACGAACCCTTATTACTCGCCGCGTGGGGCAATCTATGAAGGACGTATTTTGCAAGGCGTGGTTCTGAATGCACTGCATACGGCAGGGCAGCTCTTCAATGAAAAGCTGCATCTCTGGCAGGGAAATCTGCCTTACTCGACCATGGTCGATTACGATTCGATTCCGGGCGGCTGGCATCTGGCGAAACGGCGCTATATCGAAAAATGCGTGGATATTTATGGGGATACGCTCTCCACTGCTGGCAACCACGCCAACATCTCGTTACCGGAACCCTTGCTCGCCTGGGACTTTATGCACCTCCCCGCCAGCCAGCGCAATGGGCAACTACTTGATAATTACAAGAACGATGTCTATATCACGCTGACGCGCCTGCTGCGTGCCTTTGCGCCGCTCTTTATTGCTGCCTCGGCTTCTTCACCTTTCAAAGCAGAAGTGCGCGGTGGAAAGCCCGTCGTCGTACTCACCGAACATCACTCCTTGCGGCATCAAACTTTCCCGAAACCAGCTATTCTGGATGTGCCGGATATCTATCGCTCTCATCAGGATTATATTCAGACATCCTATGATCTGGTGCGACGCGGCGCACGCTTTGGCAATAACAACTGGATTCCGGTACGTGCACGCTCACTGGAAGAGCGTGTTGAAAGCCTGATCGATGTCACTAGTGCTGAGTTGGAGCGTCTCTACTCCAGCGGATTATATGCCGCAGGCGAAGCACAACCAATGGATGAAATGGCACGCCAGATTGAAATTCAGAATATGCTTGCGCGTGTGGACTTACCGATGACACGCGTCGAAGTACGCACCGACGATGGCGGCAACCCGCTTGACCTGGAGTTGGCGAACATGACCCTGAAATCTTTACTGGTGACACGCATGTACGCCGACCCGACCTTTGGGCGTGCCTTCCGCTACGACAGCGAAGACATCCGCATCGCGCGCCAAAACGAAACACTTGCTGCCCAACACGGATTGAATGCGGAAATATCAAACCCTTTTACCGGCAAGCCAGTCAATATGCGCGACTTCTTAAAGTGGACACTTGAAGAAGTTCGTTCACTGGCAGAGGCGCTCGGCGAGTGGGAAGACTTACAGCCACTCGTAGAAATGGCTGCTGGTGGGCCCAACACCGCTGATCGTCTACGGGCAACCGTGCGTGCCGAGATCGGGGACAAAGATGAAGTCCCCTTTGATGTGCTGCACGCAATCATCGAAGAACACGAAGCAAATATCGCCAAAGAGATCGAAATGATTGCTTCCAGTGTTGCCTTGTGGGATGATGAAAAAGAAAAGCTCGGCGAAGTGCTTTACAAACTGCGCAGCCATGCCCACAAAGATGCCCAAGCCCCAATCCGTTTTAGTCCCCAACAGGAGAATCTCATTAACATTCAATATCCCGATACCACCAGCGAGATCGTTGATCTCGCCAGCCGTCTGATCCGCATCCCTTCTGTAACAGCCTCGCCCAACGAACGCCTCGACGAAGTCCACCGCGCGGCAGTCTTTATCTACGACTATCTGCAAAGTCACGGCCTTTCTGTGCGCCTTTTCGATGATGAAAAGTATCCATCAATGTTGGTGGGTTTCCCCGGGCAGGAACTTGCGCCTGTGATGCTGAGCGGCCACTTCGATGTAGTCGAACCTGAACCGGATGACAGCCAATTTAAACCACGGGTCGAAGACGATTATCTTTGGGGGCGCGGCTCTGGTGACATGAAAACCGTAGTCGCAACGTACATGGTCTGGATGAAAGACACCCTCAAGCAGGGAGCCCCCTACCCTCCGGTTAGTCTAATGCTGATTGGCAATGAAGAGAATGGCGAAGGGGAGCCTATGGGAACGCCTCATATTTTGAAAATTTTAGAAGATGAGAGTGGTTATGCGCCAAAAATCTTCATTGCAGGCGAACGCACCGAGGAAAAAGGCGACGGTCTCTGGGGTGAAATCTGTACTGAAAATCGCGGGGCAATGCGCTTCGATATCGTCGCGACGGGGCAACGAGGTCACTCCGGGGTCGCGGGCGCACACGCCGACCTCTCCGAGCAACTCTTCAATGCACGCATAAAGCTACAGGAACTTGCATCCCAGCACTTAACGCTTGAAAGTGTCGATGGCTGGAAATCTCAAATTCGCTTCCCATTTATTCAAGTCGGCACTCCGGATGTCTACAACATCACCGCCGATTACGGCGTTCTGGGTGTTGAAATTCGCAGTATCCCGCAAGATGCTCTGGGGACGTTGATCGACGAAGCGCGCGCTCATTGTGATGAAAATGGTCTCGAAATGCGTGTCGGGGCAATGGAAGGCGGCATCGCTTGTGACCCTGAGAATCTATACCTGAAAAAGCTGATTGCCGCTGTGGAACTTGCTTCCGGCGAAAAAGCCCGCATTGGACGCAAATTACCGGGTACCTCGGCACGCTTCGCCCCCGGCGGACAGGGCGTGGTTTGGGGACAAAGCGGCATCGGGCCACATTCTTCACAGGAACGCCACTATATCCCCAGCATTTTGCCTTATTATCAGGCGTTACAGGCGTATGGGAAGTTGTTGTTAGAAGAATAAAGCCTTTGTGGTAGCGACTGAAGTCGCCACCACAAGGAGTATGTATGACAAAAAAACAACCATCTACTCTCGTGATGAAATTCGGCGGAACTTCCGTCGGAACAGCCGATGCGATGACGCAAGCCGTTGCCAACATCCGCGCCAGTAAAACCGACTGGGAATGTGTTGTT
>JBNKMO010000192.1:0-8183 GCA_050293165.1 Anaerolineales bacterium
TAGCGCGGGCGCTATTATGGCAGTGCTGGAAAAAACATCTTTGTCTCAAAATGTAATTCTGGCGCAGGCAGACCTTGTTAGTGCAGAAAAGGCACTTGAAGACCTTATTCAATCAAATACTGCGGCCGCACAGGCCGAAATTGCTTTGCGTAATGCGACGGAGAAGCTTGACAAGGCTCAGAATTATCGCGATACCCTTGATGAGCCTTATGAATATGATGAGATCGTTTATGTCAATTATGGCTCTCGCAAAGTTCCAACCATAAAAAGGCGTAAAGTAGATGAAGCTGACGATCAAACCAAAGCAGAAGCCGATCAAGACCTGGCTTTAGCACAGGCAGAATATGATGATGCTTTACGTGCCTGGGAGCGTGTTGCCGATGGCCCGAATCCCTCTGACGTGCAGGCTGCACAAGCGCGTGTTGATGCGGCGAGTGCCACGATCAATATGGCGCAACTAACATCGCCTTTTGAGGGTACTGTTACCAGTGTAGAGAATCTGACAGGGGATCAGGTTGCGGCTGGAACGACTGCTTTCCGTGTTGATGACATGAGCCGCTTGCTCGTTGACGTAGAGCTTTCGGAAATCGACATCAATAGTGTTTCTCTGGGGCAGGATGTCCTGGTTTCTTTTGACGCTATTTTAAATAAAGAGTACAACGGCGAAGTGGTTGAAGTCGGGCAGGTTGGCACCGATGTAGCGGGCGCGGTCAACTTTAAGGTAACGGTTGAATTAACGGATGCAGACGAACTTGTGCGTCCCGGTATGACCGCAGCGGTCAACATTGTTGTTGATGAGATTCAGGATGCAATCTTAATCCCCAATCGTGCAGTACGTCTCGTGGATGGTCAACGTGTTGTTTATTTGATGACAAACGGCTTCCCTGAAATGGTTGAAATTCGACTTGGCGCTTCAGCAGATGCGATGAGTGTTCTGGTTTCCGACAACCTTGAAGAAGGTGCTGAGATTATCCTTAATCCGCCCAGCAATTTCGGTATGGCGGGTGGGCCTCCCCAGGGTGCGCATCCAGGAGGCAACTAAATGGACGATCCGGTTATTATTGCGCGCGATCTAAAGAAAACCTACATCATGGGCGAAATGGAAGTTCACGCCCTGCGTGGCTTGTCCCTCGAAATCTATCGTGGTGAAGTTGTCGCCATTATGGGACCATCAGGTTCCGGTAAATCCACCCTGATGAATACCCTCGGCTGTCTCGATCAACCGACCAGTGGTGAATATATTCTAGATGGTGAAACCGTAGCCGACTTAAGTGAAGATGAACTTGCCGATATTCGCAATCGCAAAGTCGGATTCGTCTTCCAAAGTTTCAACTTGTTACCGCGCTCCTCGGCATTGGCTAACGTTGAGTTACCTCTCCGCTACTCCGGTGCGAAAAACGGACGCAAGGAAAGGGCGCGTCTTTCCCTCGAATCTGTTGGGCTCGGCGACCGCATTAATCATCGCCCGACAGAGCTTTCTGGCGGACAGCAGCAGCGTGTGGCAATTGCCCGGGCTTTGGTAAACGACCCGGCTATCGTGATGGCCGATGAGCCAACGGGCAACCTGGATTCAAAAGTTGGACAAGAGATCATGGATCTTTTGCTTAATCTGAACAAAGAACGTGGCACTACTCTGGTCATCATTACACATGATCCCAGAATAGCTGCACAGGCACAACGTACCATTCACCTCCATGATGGGCGTGTGCGAGAAGAAGAGGCAATAGCATGAATGTTTGGCAATCTGTGATAGAAGCTCTGGAAAGCCTGAATGCCAATAAGATGCGTTCGGGTCTGACCATTTTGGGGATCGTAATTGGTGTTGCGGCGGTTATCGCCATGCTTGCGCTGGGCGCGGGCGCACAAGATACTATTCTTGGCTCGTTGAGTGGGATCGGCACGAACCTGCTCTTTGTTTTTCGCGGTGGGGAAGACGATTCCATTCGTAATCCTGAGCCGCTGACCATGGGCGATGCAGATGCTTTGGCAGATGCATTTGCCGCGCCATCTATTGAAGCGGTTGCGCCTGTTTTACAGGGGAATGCAGAAGTCGCGGCGAATGGTGAAGTGAGTACCGTTACATTGACCGGTGTTACGCCTGAGTATTTTCCGGTGCGCAACTATGCTGTTGCTGAAGGTGAAATAGTCACAGAAGAACATATTTTGGGGCGCGCTTCTGTTGTGTTGCTCGGCGTTGAAGTAGCCGATACGCTTTTTGGACGACGGGATGGGCTGATTGGCGAAACGGTACGTGTTGAGGGGCAACCCTTCCGCGTGATCGGCGTTTTAGAGGAACGCGGTGGCGGTATGATGGGGAGTCAGGATAATGAAATTCTGATCCCGTTTAGTACAGCCCAGATGCGCATTCTTCATCGCAGTCCGGCAGATAGAGTCGACGTGATCTTTGTTCAAGCTGTTGATGCGGATTCTGTTCTCATGGCAGAAGACGAGATCTCGCAAATTATTTCTCAACGGCATCGTACTGAAGTGGGCAAAAATGACTTTACGATTTTTTCCCAACAAGATATGGTTGATACCGCGTCCTCGATCACGGGGATTTTGACGACCTTCATCGGCGGTATCGCTGCGATTTCCCTCTTGGTTGGCGGCATCGGGATTATGAATATCATGCTCGTCTCGGTCACTGAACGGACGCGTGAGATTGGTTTGCGGAAAGCGCTTGGCGCACGCAAACGCGACATTTTGACTCAGTTCCTGACCGAATCATCGTTATTGAGTTTGGTGGGAGGGCTCATCGGCATTGGATTGGGCTGGGCGATCGGTTTTGTTGTCGGGATTGTTTCCACACGATCCGGTACACCGTTCGAACCAGCCGTTAGTGTGAATGCGATTTTGCTCGCAACGATCTTCTCTACTGCGATCGGTCTTTTCTTTGGTATCTATCCCGCTAATCGAGCGGCGAATTTGGTACCAGTCGAAGCGTTACGATACGAGTAGGTTTATCCGGATTGATAAGGAGAGCTGAGTTTAAAAACTCGGCTCTCTTGCTTTAAAGGGAAGGTTTTAGGTGCGCTGCGCAATTGGTGGGGATGGGTAGTCTGTTTGTGCGGGGCAGGCAAGTTTGAATGGCGAGCGACGCGGTTTTTCATTAAACAAAAAAGAGCCGTTCAGTTGTGAACGGCTCTTTGATTTGGCTGTGATTTACTCGTAGCCGGGACCACCATCAAAGTAGTCATAGTTGGCTTGGATGTCATCGGTGAGATCGACTTCTTCGCCAGCTTCGAGCTGCTTGGCAGTCTCAAGGACGACAGGGTCGCCATGGTGATTGGTGTTTTCGTAGTGACCGCTGAGGCCGACTTTGGAGATGTATTCGCCGCCTTCGGCAACGTACGGTGCGGGGACTTCATCTTCGGGGAAGATGGCTGCGTAAGGGCATTCGGGGACGCAAGCGCCGCAGTCAATGCAGGTATCCGGATCAATGTAGAAAAGCGGATATTCTTCCTGGGGGGTGCCAGGAACGATGCATTCTACGGGGCAAACTTCCACACAGCCGCTGTCGCGTAAGCATAAACTGGTAATAATGTGGGTCATATTTACTCCTCTTTTGAGATGATTATTTCAGACGAACACTTGTATTCTACCGCATTTTGAAAGGCTTGTTTGGGTGAGTTTTTCATACATTGGTATGAATATTTTCATATGTGCAGGGGTGAAGTGTATGAGAAGTGTAATATTTTTTATGAATTTGTTGACAAAATTTATCTTTATTAGTATCATTTAGACATGTGTTGGGGTAACCCGGCATAAGAAATTATTAAGCACGAACCCAGTAAAAGGAGAAAATAATGTTTTACCATTTGTTTGAAAATCTTGATAAAAAGATGAATTTTGAGCGTGCTCAAGCTCACTGCGATGTCCCTTGCGGTATTTATGATCCCAGCACAGCTCAGATCGCTGCACTGACCGTCGTCCGTATGATGGATTTGATGGCTGCTGAAGGTCACGAAGGCGTTGAGCATGAAAACAGCATGGGGCGCTACATCGAAGTGAAAGAAGAACACGCTGAGAAAGCAAAGCACGAAATTCGCGTGATCTGGGGTGATTACTTCAAAAAAGATAAACACCCGAATGTTGATGATTTGGTTCACAAGATCATGCAGCTTGGCTCGAAATGCCGACAGACCGCTGATCGCGAAGCCGGTGTTGCTTTCGTTGCTGCGATTAATGAATTTGCTGCCATCTTCTGGGAGACCAAAGGTGTTGCCACCAAGAAAGCGAATGCGCCTTACGCACCCGCTTTGGAAATGGTTTACCCGGACCTCTAAACAGACGAACAGGAAAGGGTTTTTCCTCCTCTCTCAACCCTTTCTTCTCGGTAAAATAAATGACTGCCATTTTCAAAATGGCAGTCATTTTACTTATAGGGTACTTTTATGTTTCAGATTTTACGTATTCATGGACAGAGCATGACGCCTGAATATCAGGATGGTGATTTTGCGCTGATTGTTGGTGTTAAAAAACCAAAGGTGGGGGATACAATCGTTTTTCACAATCAGCTCTACGGTACACTGATTAAGCGTATCGAAAAGATCACCGACCAGGGATTCTACGTCATCGGGACGGGCGAAAATAGTCTCGACAGCCGCCGTCTGGGGCCGATCAGCCCCGACAACGTGCAGGGGAAAGTGATTTGGCATATTAAAAAATAGTTTAAAAGGATAGGACGATGAAATTTGGAATAAACCTGACGCAATTTGCCCGCATCGCTCTCCCCTTTGTTTTGTTTCTCATTGGTGGCTGTGTGCCCGCTGACGAACCTGCTTCCTTTAACCCACCTGTGGATGCGACTCTCGTCCCCTCCACACCAAGCCCCTCGCCGAATTTCCCGCCTTTTGCCAGCCAACCAGCCGAAACATGGGTGCGTCCCGCCGACGGGATGGTGATGGCCTACATCCCCGCAGGCGAATTCATCATGGGCAGCGACGAGGGCGAAAATAACGAACGTCCCGCTCACACCGTTTATCTCGATGCCTACTGGATCGACCAAACCGAAGTCACGAGCACGATGTATCTGGCTTGTCTGGAAGCTGGAGATTGCGTAACGCCGCCCGAAAGAACATATCTTGACGACCCCGCTTATGCCAATCATCCCGTCGTTTATCTGGATTGGGATGCCGCCCAAAACTATTGCCAACAAATCGGCGGACGCCTGCCAAGCGAAGCTGAGTGGGAAAAAGCCGCGCGTGGCACGGATGGACGCACTTATCCTTGGGGCGAAAGCATCGACTGCGAAAAAGCCAATTACGGTCGCTGCGTGGATGACACTACGCCCGTTGGTAGTTACGAAGCTGGTCGCAGCCCTTATGGTCTCTACGACATGGCGGGCAATGTCTGGGAGTGGACGGCGGATTGGTATGGCGTGCATGTGTACGAAAACGCGCCTTTCGAAAACCCAACAGGCGCAGAGAGCGGACTCTTCCGCACACTACGCGGCGGCTCCTGGCTCACTGGCGATTGGAACGCTCGCATCACGGATCGTTATGTCGATGACGTGCCTATCTTGCGCAACCAGATCGGTTTCCGCTGTGTGATTTCTGTGAATGAGTAGGCATAGCAACAGGTATAATATCCCTATTAATTTCATTGAAACGAAGTTCGTCGAAGGATAGGGCAAAATGAGTCATATCTTCATCAGCTATAGCCACAAAGATACGGCATACGTCGAAAAACTTGAGAAGAAACTGATCAGCGAAGGGTTCGATCTTTGGGTCGATCATCGCATTGACTATGGTTCACGTTGGACAAAAGAGATCGAGAAAGCGATTGACGCCTGTGATGCTTATATCATCGTGATGTCGAAAAACTCTGCGGAGTCACAGTGGGTGGAACGTGAACGTATCCATGCCGAGAAACGCCGAAAACCTTTCTTTCCTCTTTTGTTGAAGGGCGAACGTTGGTTTTCACTGGCGGATATCCAATTTGTGGATGTAACTAGTGGTGAATTGCCGCCAGTTGGATTTTACGAAAAACTTAATAAGGAAATTAAAATAGGTACGCCGAACAAGGATATTGTTGTTACTCAAGAAAAATTAGTGAGTGATATAAACAAAGCATCTTTGCCTGAATTAAGTTCGCGTATCAGAATAGATGAGAAAGAAAATCCTAATAAGAAATACTTGTTTGATATCAATGAATTCATACAATCCGTTCCCATTGAAGCTCTAGCAGAGGATATAAAAGAATGGGGAACTTTTTTTTCGAAAATGTGTGCGATTGTAGTTGAGGATGTATATCCTCATATCGCGACGCGAAAGTTTAGAATTGCCTTTGAGCATATTTGGGCCTCTTATTACGATTCTGAGAGTGATCATTACTCGGAAAGAGAGCAACTTCGAAAAGACAGGCTTTTACTTTTTTATGAATTGGCGGGAAAAAAATTTCAGGAAATGGAATTTAGTATAGACGACGCTGCGTTTAAGGATATTCGTCACCTGTATGTTGAAATTGTATTTCACATTGTCACAGAATTAACTGAAACGGATTTGCAGAAATATTATTCTCTTGATAGATTAGTTCCTCGATTAGTGCGGTCATGGGAACAACTATTGAAAAAAGCAACCGAGGATGAGCAAATAGCCTCTGTGAAGAGATCTATACAAGATGAATATAATGCATGGAAAGACTGGGAAAAAAGGGTGGAAGATATTGTGAGGGCTTGGATTAAAAGTAATGTTGATGAAGCTTATGAAGAAAGTTATAGAATTTCTAGCTCTCTTATGCCCTTTTTTCGAATTTGAATAATAAAATATTCTCTAGTACTCACGCGGCTCACGTGTTAAAGATCTATTATATTGATTTACCTTCTGATAAAGCCAAAGGAAACCAACCATGACCCAAACCTACGACACCCTCATCATCGGCTCAGGCGCAGGCGGACTGACCGCCGCCGTTGCACTCGCACAGGCAGGGCAGAAAGTACTCGTCTGCGAACAGCATACCAAGCCCGGCGGCTGGACGCACTCCTTCACCCTCAACGGCTACCGCTTTAGCCCGGGGGTCCATTACATTGGCGGGATCGAAGAAGGTGGCTCGCTCAATCGCATTTATCGTGGTTTGGGCGTCTCGAAGCATCTCCAATTTGTCGAGCTCAACCCCGATGGCTACGATCACATCGTCATCGGCGATAAGCAGTACGATTTCCCCAAAGGCAAAGAGAATCTCAAGGCCAAACTGATCGAATACTTCCCGCACGAAGCCGAGGGTATCGAAGGCTATATCGAGATGGCCGACACGATGGTCACGGGACTGAACAATTTGGGAAAGGTCAAGAATCCTGTTGATGCGGTCAAGGCTGCTGGCGGGACGATGTCGCTTATGCGCTGGGCGGTCAAATCGGGGCAGGATCTGATCGAACATTTCATCAGCGACCCCACATTGCGCGGCATTCTTGCCGGGCAGTCGGGTGATCACGGCATGCCGCCATCGCAGGTCTCCGCCTTTGTGCAGGCGGGCATCATGCACCATTATTTCAACGGTGGCTATTATCCGCTTGGCGGGGCATTTGCCATTCCTCGGGCATTTCTTCACGAGCTGAAGCAAGCCGGGGGCGAGATTCGTCTTAAAACATCCGTAGAAAAAATCCTGCTTGAAGATGGCAAGGTGATCGGGATTCGTCTATCCGACGGAGAAATTATCCACGCGAAAAATGTGATTTCAAATGCGGACCCGGAGATCACCCTCGGTAAATTAATTGGACGCGAATTCCTGAGCAAGAAACTAATCAACAAACTGGATCGCGTGACGTATTCGGTCTCCGCCCTGAGCTTGTTCTTTGCAGTCGATATGGATCTGCGCAAAGCCGGGCTGGATTCCGGCAACTTCTGGTTTTACAGCGATGCCGATGTGGACAAACAGTACCAACGCGGGCTGACTGACCACGTCCTGACCGCCGACGAGCCGGGGTCGATGTTCCTGACCGTGACCACGCTCAAAGACCCCTCGAAGATGCACGATGGCATCCACACCTGCGAAGCCTTCACCTTTGTCGATTACGCCGCCTTCGAGAAATGGTCTGGCTCGAAATATGGCGCTCGCCCCGCCGACTACGAAGCCGAGAAGGAAGAATTGGCGTGGAAGCTCTTCAAGAAACTCGAAAAGCATGTGCCGGGCATCAGCAAGCACATCACCTACTGGAGCTTGGCGACCCCGCTGACGAACGAACA
>JBNKMO010000193.1:0-3157 GCA_050293165.1 Anaerolineales bacterium
CCTGTCGGACATCTCCCCCCGAGGGGGGGAGAATCTGCCCCTTCCCCCTTCGGGGGAAGGCTGGGATGGGGGCTTTCCGCCCCACACTTCAACCTTCAGCAGGTCGCCCGTAAACAAACTAATAACGCCCAGCCCTGCCGCCAGTTTTTTGCCGAAAAGGAGTTTGTTCTCATCGCCCTCGCCCCAATCCATGGATGCGGAACCATCCAGCACGACATAGACAGCCAGGTCTTCCTCGTCCTCCATCAACTTGATGAAGGGACGTTCGTGGCGGGCGTAGATATTCCAGTCGAGGCGGCGCAAGTCATCGCCCGGGACGTAGTCCCGATAATCCGCAAATTCGATGCTCTGCCCACGCCGCGACGAGCGTCGGTCGCCTTTGATGGCGCCACGCTTGATCTGCTGCGCCACCAGTTGCAGGCGCTTGAGACGGTTGAGGGTCAGGGAGTCGAATTTCATTTTGGCAATCAGCGGTAAGTTTTACTGGTTAATAGGTTCTAATGACCAGTGTTCATTGGCACAGAGATCAAGGAGAGTGCTTTTGGGGTTTGGTATGAATAAATCATTTGATAAATTGTTTTCAAAAGTTTGGCGATTGATTGAGTTAGAAAGATAAGTAAAAGTAACTGTGGTGTTCAAGCGCTCTGGGCTTGCTGAAAGAGATTCAAAGATTTCTCCCCGTACATTTATTGTGGTTGAATTATATTGGATTGTTGAAGCCGTGAAAAACACTATACGATGGTTTAGGTCATCTTCAATAATTCCCGTTGATTCATATGTCCAGTTTTCTGAATTGAATTCATCCTCAAACAAAGGATAAAATGTTTCGAGAGAACTCTTTATCTCATAATTTAAAATCACACCTGCATCCTCAGAGTTCAAACACCCATAGTAAATGTGGTGAGGGGGAATGAGAGATGTATTTAATAAGGGCATATATTCAAAGTGCTTGTCAAAAAAATCAATTACAGCTTCTATTTTAGAGTCAGAAATCTCAACGAGCGAAGGTGCTACTACTGTTACTTGACCATCAAAATTTGAATGAGATGGCGTTATAGTTTCTGTTGCTTGTGGCAAAGCAATACAGCTGGAAAGAAATATTAATTGTCCGAAAATAATTAATATTCTAGTTTTAATCGGGAACATAACATTTTTTGACATAGCTTGTTTAAGCGGCGATGTTGTATGGACTGTCGTTTCCCCTCATCCTAACCTTCTCCCAAGGGGAGAAGGGACTGAGTCCCCTCTCCCTTCGGGAGAGGGCGGAGGGTGAGGGTAGCCCCAAAGTCGATGAAAGGCATCTTTTTCGTAAAATCATCCAAAACTCAATCCGTGCACTCCGTGCCATCCGTGTACAAAACTATTCCAACTTCGTCTGCTCCAACAACGCCGCAATGATCGTGTCGGGATTGACTTCTTCTGCCAAGCCCTCGAAGTTGAGCAAAATGCGATGTCGCAGGGCGGCAGGGGCGACGGCTTTGACGTCCTCGACAGCGACGTTGAAACGTCCTTCAAGCAAGGCTCGCACCTTTGCGCCGAGAATGATCGCCTGTCCGCCACGTGGGGATGCACCATAGTTGACGTATTTCTGCACCAACGGCGGGATACCCTCTCGGTCGGGATGCGTGTGCATCACCAGCCGAGCGACGTATTCGTAGATATGCGACGCCAGCGCCACCTGACGGGTGATGGCGCTCATCTCGGTCACTTCGGCGGCGGTGGCAACTTTCTGCACCTCGACGGGCATCCCGCCTGTGGTCAGTTTCAAAACGTCCGCAAGAGCGGTTTCGCTGGGGAATCCGACATTGACCTTGAAGAAGAAGCGATCCAGTTGCGCTTCGGGCAGCGGATAAGTCCCATCCATTTCGAGCGGATTTTGGGTCGCCATCACGAAGAAGGGCATATCCAGTTGATAGGTTTTCTTGGCGACGGTGACGGAATGTTCCTGCATCGCTTCGAGCAGCGCCGACTGGGTTTTGGGTGGGGCACGGTTGATCTCATCCGCCAGGACGAGGTTGGCGAAGATCGGTCCAGGCTGGAACTCGAAGGAGCGTTTGCCGTCGTTATCGGCGAGAATGTCGGTGCCGACGATGTCGGCGGGCATCAGGTCGGGCGTAAACTGGATGCGGGAGAAATGCAGATCGAGCGCCTGCCCCAGCGTGCGGATCAGCATGGTTTTGCCCAAGCCGGGCACGCCCTCCAAGAGGACGTGTCCGCCCGCAAAGAGGGCGATCAGCACATGCCGAATGACGTCCTCCTGCCCGACGATGATCTTTTTGATCTCTTCTTCGGTTGCATGGGCTTTGGCTAGGTAGCTGTCGATTAATGCTTTGTCTGTTGTCATTTTTCCTCCAGTCTCTGAGCGGAATATCGAACGAAGAGAGATATGTAGTCGAAGAGCGGCTCTTGCAAACACCGTCCTTCGACTGCGTCCTTTGCTTCGCAAAGTCCTCCGCTCAGGAGCTGTTATGGTTTTTCTCTTGCTACAATTTTTCCTGCTTCATTTACACTAAAACAAGCGTTATCGCTGTTATAAACTTCACCTGAAAGCGGTGAAAAATCTGCCACGCTTCGGGGGATTTCCATGAAAGCGATCACTTTTTGCGTTTTTGTGAAAAGTATCAAGGTAATGCTATCGTTTTCAGCTATCGAACTGAATTCGGCAAGATACCAGTTCTTTTCTAAGGTTTCATTGATTGTATCTGCTGTTGTGTAAGGGCCAAAAACATACATTCTGCCCCATTCAAATTCTGTTACATTGGCAAAATCTACACAAGTGGTATCGTTGTTTTTTATTTGCTCGAAATCTTCTACGAAAGCGTTATACGATGATTCGTTTCTGCTCATCTCTATTTTGTAAAAGGATTGTTGCACGAACGGTCCAATAACAAATTGAAATAAAAGGAGGATTACGATAGAGATAATGACGATCATTCCAGGCTTTGCGTTGTAAATCATTTTCAATACCTATTACATTTTCTAAATAGCAGAACGAATGATTTGATTCAAACGCTCTGCCCCCCTGCCCCTTGCTTCGCTCGGGACGCCCCCCCATTTTGCAAGCAAAATAGGAGGACAAAGCCATTTGTCAGGTTTCCCCTAAATTCCATGCTTTTGGAATTTGCCCTAAAGGATGCTGCGCTAGGGGAGATGCCCG
>JBNKMO010000194.1:0-11317 GCA_050293165.1 Anaerolineales bacterium
GAAAAGATCCATGCGATCAGCGATCTGGTCGAGCAGATCTCAATTGACGAAGCCTTCTTCGACCTCTCCAACAAAGCGGATGCAGAACAGATCGCCCGCAACCTGCAGCTTGATATTTACCAAACCCTGCGGCTGCCCAGCTCGATCGGGATCGCCAGCAACAAGCTCGTCGCCAAGATCGCCAATGACTTCGGCAAGGCAAAAAAACGGGATGGGACGCCGCCGCGCGCCTTTACGCTGGTTCCCGCTGGTGAGGAGGCTGCCTTTCTCGCGCCATTATCCGTGACCAAACTCTGGGGTGTGGGACCCAAGACCGCTGCCCGTCTCGCAGAGATCAGCATCACGACCATCGGCGAACTCGCCCAACAAGACGAACTCAAGATGCTGCAACGCTTTGGCCAGAACGGCTACGAGATCACACGCCGCGCACGCGGCATCGACAACCGCACCATCGTCACCGAGCGAGAGATCAAATCCATCAGCCAGGAAACAACCTTCAACAGCGACAAAAGCGACGGGTATGAACTCCGTCAGGTTTTACGGAAACTCTCTGAGAAAGTCTGCAAGCGTTTACAGGACAGGAGACTGGTCGCGCGTACGGTCAAGATCAAACTGCGCTGGTCTGATTTCACCACCCTGACGAGGCAGGTCACCTTACAGGCACACACCAACGAGAGCGAGATTCTCATCCGCGCCGCTGAACAACTCTTCGATAATCATTGGCTCAAGGGACGTGCTGTACGCCTGATTGGCATGGGCGTCAGCGGCTTGGAAGAAGCTCAGCAGCAAATCGGTTTATGGGATCAGGATTGGGAAAAAGAACGTCACGTCGAAGATGCGCTGTCGGAAATCAAGTCACGTTTTGGGAAGGACGTAATAAAACGCGGAATTAGAAAAAGCCCTGATAAGGAAAAGTACGATGGATAATAGGGATGAGAACGTATATCAAAAGGCTAAAGATAGCAGGATGCAATATCTGTGCGCAACTCATTCAAAATCGGAGTTAAGAGATTGGGCTTTGCGCCTCCGATACTTTCGGTTTTGCCGAGCACTGAGCAGGCACCTTCAAACCGATGGGGATGAATTGCAGGTTTTAATTCAAGTTGAATCAAAGGAAATTCTTGAAGACATATTCGCTGCTCTAAGACTCCCACTTGTTTATCGTAAAGATCAAAATAGCAAGATAATTAAAATCCAGCAACCCAACCGAACACGCGTATTTGGAAAGAGCGTTTTCATTCAATATCTGGAAAATCAACTGAGAATAGGGATTGCTGATGAAGATAACCTTTATGAAGTATCCGAATCAAGCATTAAAACAGCCGAACAATTGGAACCTTTGCTTGCATCCTTTGCACATCTCATCATCGACCCACCAAGAGATGATCTCTATTGCGTATGTCCAAAAAACTATCCTGAGTTTTGGAAAGACATGGTATAGGGTAATTTTATTGCACAACCTACACTGTGCATCCCATTGTTGCATCCAAGCCTCATGGCTATTTTTGGACAAGTTGTAAGTTAAATACTCTGATTGCAACGCGGAGCGTTGCAATTTTTAGCGTGAAGTACCGCAACGCAAAGATTTCGGTCAGGCTTTTTGCTCATATCTGATTTGCGCCCAAACAAACTCCGAGAACACAAAATCAATCATCCTGACTCGATACAATCGTTGATAGGTAATCACTGCGTCTATGGGGAGAAAAAAAGATTAAATTCCTCTGAATATAATTTTTATGATTTTTTTATGCGTTTGTTCTTTTTTTCACCTACACAAATAATATGTTTACAGTTATACTCAGCATTATATGTGAAAAATATCATTATTAAGACGTGACAAATATCACGTTTCTAACAAAAGGAGTGCTCCATGCTGGTAACGACAGATCGCCTGTTTCAAATTGCTTATGGCCGCTTTGCAATCGGTGCCTACAATATCAACAACATGGAGCAAGCCATAGGGCTTTTCCGTGGCGCGATAGAAGCCCAGGCCCCCATTATTGTGCAGCTTTCACGCGGTGCACGCAAATATGCCGGGGTCGTGATGCTCGAAAATATTCTGCGCGGCGCAGAATCCATCTTCCCTGAAGTTGTCTTTGCCGTCCACCTGGATCATGGAAATGAAGAGACCTGCTATGAATGCATCGACTCTGGTTTCTATTCATCGGTAATGATTGATGCATCCCACCATCCTTTTGAAGAAAATGTTGCTATTACCCGCCGTGTGGTCGAACGTGCGCACGCCAAAGGCATCAGTGTTGAAGCCGAATTGGGCATGTTGGGCGGCGTCGAAGAAGATATTGCCGTCGACGAGAAACACGCCCTGCTAACCGATCCCGAGGAAGCCAAAGCATTTGTTGAAAAAAGCGGCTGCGACTCGCTCGCCGTTGCCATCGGCACCAGCCATGGCGCATACAAATTCATGGGGGAATCCGGCCTGCATTTTGAGCGCATGGCAGAAATACAGAAGCAACTCCCGAACTTCCCGCTCGTTATGCACGGGTCGTCCTCTGTACCACAGGATGAAGTTCAACGCATCAACGCTGCCGGGGGCAAGCTGGGGTCAGCACGCGGCGTGAATGAAGACGATTTCGTGAAAGCCGTTCCGCTGGGGGTCACAAAAGTCAATATCGATACCGATGGACGCTTGGTCTGGACGCGCGTTCACCGCGAATATTTTCAAGATAATCCCGAAGGTTTCGATTTCCGCAAACCGGGCAACATATATATAGAAGAGTACGCAAAATTCATCACCCATAAAAGCAAGAAACTGGGCTGCTACGGCACATTGGCAGAAGTGCGCAAAGCCTTGCAGGGATAAAAACACTCCCTTCCATTTTCATCAGCAACGCCCCATTCAGGGGATTTTATTCAAACCAAACGATTGGAGAGATTATGGCTGAACAACCGGAACGAAACCTGGGCATGGAATTGGTGCGCGTTACAGAAGCCGCAGCACTTGCTTCAGCACGCTGGATGGGTCGCGGACAAAAAGAAAGTGGCGACGGCGCAGCGGTTGATGGTATGCGCCTGATGCTAAACGCCGTAGACATAGATGGCATCATCGTCATCGGCGAAGGTGAAAAAGATGAAGCCCCCATGCTCTACAACGGGGAAAAGGTCGGCACGGGCAACGGTCCCGCATTAGATATTGCTGTAGACCCGGTTGAAGGCACCACCCTGCTCGCCAAAGGACAGCCCAACGCCATCGCCGTGATCGCCTCCGCACCACGCGGCAGCATGTGGAACCCGGGCCCCGGTTTTTACATGCGCAAGATCGTCGTCGGACGTGAAGCCCGCGATGCAATTTCCCTGGAAGCCTCCGTAACCGAAAACCTGCACAATGTTGCCGATGCACTCGGTAAAAAAGTACGCGATCTAACCGTCTTCACCCTCGAACGCCCTCGCCACAACGACATCATTGCAGAAATCAGCAAGGCAGGCGCGCGCGTCTCCCTCCACCACGATGGCGACGTTGCCGGCTCGCTCATGGCTGCATTTCCCAGCATGTCCACCATCGACATGATGATCACCATTGGCGGCACCCCCGAAGGCGTCATCACCGCCTGCGCCATCAAAGCGCTTGGCGGACAAATTCTCGGTCGCCTCGAGCCGCAATCTGTCAATGAACTAAAAGCCCTGCACGAGGCAGGGCTGGACGTAGACAAAATCCTGACCGTTGACGACATGGTCCGTAGTGACGATGTTTCCTTCGCCGCGACAGGAATCACGAGCCCCGGACACCTGATAAAAGGCGTGCGATACGAGAGGCACGGGGCACATACACACTCGGTCGTCATCCGTGGTAAATCAGGCACGATCCGTTATATAGAATCCATCCACACCCTTGAGAAATTACACGCCATTAGCGCAATTGATTACTAAAAACGGGATAGCGCGTCACGCTCGTGACCTTAGCCTGCTTCCCTTTAATAAGCCGATTCTCGGCAAAAAGTTGGATGCGTGAAACACGCACAAATCATTCACCAGATCCATAAGGAGAAAAAAATGTCAAAAAAAGGTGCTATTTCTTACGCTGATGAATATCTGCACTTGGGCTACGAACCCAAAGATGATGAACTTTTGTGCGCGTTCAAAGTCACCCCGCGTGACGATATTCCCTTGGACGAAGCCGCAGCCGCTGTTGCCGCCGAATCGTCCACCGGAACGTGGACAGACGTAGACTCTGAAGTTGCAGAACGTCTCAAAGCCCGCGTCTATAAGATTGACGGCAACATGGTTTATGTTTCCTACCAGCAGGGTCTCTTCGAAATCTCTTCCATGCCCAATATTCTTTCCAGCGTGGCTGGTAACTTCTTCGGCATGAAAGCTGTTGAAGGGCTACGTCTGGAAGATATCCGCTTCCCGAAAAATATCGTCAACGCCTTCCCCGGCCCCAAGTACGGTCTACCCGGCGTGCGTGAACGTATGGGCATTCAGGGACGCGCCATGACCGGCTCGACCATCAAACCAAAAATCGGTCTGACGACCGAGGAACATGCCCAAGTTTGCTACGAAACCTGGATGGGCGGCACCGACACCGTCAAGGATGATGAAAATCTCGGCAGCCAGGATTTTAACAATTTTTATGATCGCATGGCGCGCACGTTGGAATTGCTCCACAAAGCTGAAGCGGAAACCGGCGAAAAGAAGGGCTACTGGGCAAACCTGACCGCCGCAACCGTTGGTGAGATGGCTAAACGTGCAGAGTCGATCAAGGAACATGGCGGCATCTTCGTCATGGTGGACTATGTCACCGTCGGTTATACCGGCGTTGCGAGCCTGCGCGAAATCACTGACAAACTGGGTCTCGTCATCCATGCCCACCGCGCCATGCACGCCGCCTTCGACCGCGTACCCTATCACGGGATCGAATACCGCGTTATAGCCAAGACTGCCCGCCTGCTCGGTGTCGATCATCTTCACACCGGCACCGGCGTCGGCAAACTCGAAGGCGGCCCCGACGACATGCGCGAGCGCATCGCCCTGTTACGCGACAAAGTCACCAAACCTTTCCGTGGCGTTCTCTTCGAACAGGATTGGCAAGATATCAAACCTGTTGCCCCCGTTGCTTCCGGCGGTCTGCACCCAGGGCACGTCCCCGCACTGCACAACATATTCGGCATTGATGCCTACTACGCTTTTGGCGGCGGCATTCACGGACACCCCGGCGGCAGCCGCGCCGGTGGACGTGCTGTCCGTGCGGCAGTGGAAGCTGCAGCAGCAGGCGTTACGCTTGAACAAGCAGCCAAAGATTCGCCTGAATTGCGCGCTGCCCTTAACCTGTGGTCTGAAGTCAAATTCTAAATCCCCTCGTAAGGGACCTGGCGGGAGACGGCCCGTTTCCGTCAGGCCTCTTATAGGTGAAATAAAAGACTTTAGAAAACCATGTCTCTACCCCTACGGGGCACGCATGCGAGGAGGGCTTCAGCCCGATATGGCAGTCTCGTGCATAAAACAAGATTGTTTTGTTCCGAAAAGCATCGGATCTCGCAAAGGCATATCGGTTCCAATTTCTAAACATTTTCTCTATTCGTAAAAATATTGCATGTTTCGTATTGCGTAAAAAACTCCGCAATATGTTCTTGGAATACCCAAATTTTCAATCATCCAATTTCGCCAGAAGAGGAGAAGGAAATGTATCAAAAATCTATTTTACTGGGGGTTGTTGGCGATAGCGCAGCCGGGAAAACGACTATCTCTGCAGGGATAGCGAAAATACTTGGCGAAAACAGAGTCACTGTCATCTGCACCGACGATTATCACCGCTATAACAGGGCTCAACGAAAGGAAATGGGCATTAGCGCCCTTGATCCAGCCTGCAATTACATGCAAGTGATGGAGCAAGACCTTGACCTGTTGCGCCGTGGTCACCCCATTTTGAAGCCGATTTACAATCATCATACTGGCGATTTCGATCCGCCCGAATATATTGAACCAACCGAATTCATCATCGCTGAAGGTTTGCTTGGTTTCCATAACCGCGGACTACGCCGCAATTTCGACGTAAAAGTTTATCTGGGACCTGAAACCGAATTACGTTATGCATGGAAAATCAACAGAGACACCAAGAAACGAGGCTACACTGAAGCGCAAGTTCTCGAATCTCTAAAGAAACGCGAAAACGATTCAGCCAACTTCATTGAGCCGCAAGCCGACAAATCGGATATTCTGGTGAACTTCTATCGTCCTGAAGGATACGAAGAAGGTGGATATTTTAACGCGCGTCTTTTGCTGCGCCCCACCCTGCTGCATCCTAACCTTCAAGAGTTGATTGAGTGCGACGAAGACGGCAATGGCATGATTTGCTCCAGCGTCATTCGCCAGGGTGATTGGCTAACCGAAGCGCTTGATATTCGCGGCGCTATCAGCAATGAAAAGGCTGCCCAGGTAGAAGAATTGATCTGGGAACGTCTTATCGAGCGCTCGCCGAAACTACACGAATGGCAACCCGATGAGATCGGCAGTTATATGGAAGGGGATGAATCATATACATCGCACCCTTTGGGGTTAACACAGTTATTGATCGCCTACCAAATGCTGCTTGCACGCGAAGGACTACGTGAAGAGTTGCGAGAACTGAATCTCGTGTAACTCGTCGGAGACAAACTATCTACGCGATCAGCAAACCCAAACCACATCCGATTCGATTATCCAATTCCTACGCTTCGTAATAAGGAGACATCCATGTCTAAATCCTATGATGAAAAAGATCAGCTTTGCGCCAACACAGTGCGTCTTTTGGCTGTCGATGCTGTCCAGGCGGCAAATTCCGGTCACCCGGGCTTACCTCTAGGCACAGCGGATATGGCCACCGTTTTATGGACTCGCTTTTTGAAACACAACCCTGCCAATCCTACCTGGGCAAACCGTGACCGCTTCGTGCTCTCTGCCGGGCATGGTTCGGCGCTGCTATATTCGCTCCTGCATGTGCATGGCTACCCCTTCACAACCAAAGATTTGCAGAATTTCCGTCAGTGGGGCAGCCATACCGAGGGACACCCCGAGTACCGCCCCGAATTTGGTGTAGAAATGACGACCGGGCCGCTTGGGCAGGGCATCTCAACCGCTGTCGGGATGGCGCTGGGCGAACGGATACTTGCCGCTCGCTTCAATACGGATGAAATCAAATTAGTGGATCATTACACCTATGTGATTGCTTCGGACGGCGACCTGATGGAAGGCAGCTCTCACGAAGCCTGCGCACTTGGTGGACACCTGAAACTCAGCAAATTGATCGTGCTCTACGACGACAACCACATCTGCATTGACGGCAGCACCAGCACCAGCGACAGCACCGATGCAATGAAACGCTTCGAAGCCTACGGCTGGCACACCGCCAGCGTAGACGGGCATAACATGGCAGAAATTGACGAAGCCCTTCGCGCAGCGCAAGCTGTGACGGATAAACCCTCGATCATCGCCTGCCGCACCATTATCGGATACGGCAGCCCCAAGGCGAACACAAACGGCGTACATGGCTCCCCGCTCGGGGACGAAGGCTTGGCTGCCACAAAAAAACATTTCGGCTTCCCTGCCGACAAATTCTTCTATGTTCCCGAAGAAGCCCAAGCCCGCTTCGACGAAGCCAAAGCCGCCGGCGCAAAAGCTGAAGCCACCTGGAATGAAACCCTGGCGGCCTATCGCACCGCCAACCCAAAACTGGCAGATGAATTCGACGCTTTCCTGAACGGCACCCTCCCCGCTGGCTGGGAAGATGCCCTGCCCGACTTCACCGGAATGAAAGCCATCGCCACCCGCAAAACCTCCGGCATGGTGCTCGACGAAATCGTTCCCCGTATTCCCAGCCTAATCGGCGGCTCCGCAGACCTGACGGGCAGCAATCTGACCAAAGCCAAAGGCGTAACTCCCATCACCCCCGGCGATTACAGCGGACGCTACATCCATTACGGCATCCGTGAGTTGGGCATGGGTGCAGTCATGAACGGTCTCGCCCTGATGGGCTTGCGCCCCTTCGGCGGCACCTTCATGGTCTTCTCCGACTATGTCCGCCCTGCCATTCGTCAGGCGGCAATGATGAGCCTCCCCGTCACCTACGTCTTCACCCACGACAGCATCGGTCTCGGCGAGGACGGCCCCACCCACCAGCCCGTCGAGCAACTCACCGCCCTGCGCGTGATTCCCAATCTCGTCACCCTGCGCCCCGCCGACGGCAACGAAACCGCCCAAGCCTGGAAAATCGCACTCAAGCGGCAGGCACCCACCGCACTGGTACTCACCCGCCAGGGGCTGCCGCAAATAACACCCGCAGATAACGCCACAGCCAAAGGGGCCTATGTCCTTGCCGATGCCGAAAATCCCGCCCTTATCTTGATTGCCACAGGCTCTGAAGTTGCGCTGGTGATGGATGCCAAAGCCACCCTCGCTGAAGAAGGCATTTCAGCCCGTGTTGTCTCCATGCCTTCATGGGAACTCTTTGATGCGCAACCTGCGGACTACCGTGATTCTGTGCTACTGGACGGTGTTCCCCGACTCGCCGTCGAGACGGGCGCGACGTTTGCTTGGTCCCGTTATCTCGGCAAAGATGACGCGGTGATCGGCATCGACCGTTATGGTGCCTCCGCCCCGGCAGAAATTCTCTTCGAGAAATTTGGCTTTACCGTAAAGAATGTTGTTGCAAAAGCAAAAGAATTACTAGCCTAAACAGGAGATGTACACGGCATCTGAAAGATGCTTTAAATGCGGGGAAAGAAAAATCTAAGAAAACCAAAAGAAGGAAAAACGGTATTGTTTTTCCTTCTTTTTATATCGGCATTCCCTTATCTAATGCTTTTCCAACACAATCCTAATCTCCGATTTATTTTTGCTTAGACACTTGTTGTATAATACATACAAACAAACTCAAATTTATCCAAATTAAGACTTAACACCACTAGCTCTAGAAAGGGAGAACAAAAATGACCGAAGAAAGCAAATGTCCAGTACACCATAACCCCACCGCAACCAGCGGCGGCACATCGAACAAAGACTGGTGGCCAAACCAATTAAATCTCAAAATCCTTCACCAGAACAGTTCCCTGGTCGACCCGATGGGCAAGACATTCAATTACGCGGACGAATTCAAAAAACTCGACCTGACAGCCCTGAAAAACGATCTCTATGCCTTGATGACCGACTCACAGGATTGGTGGCCCGCCGACTATGGCCACTATGGACCACTTTTTATCCGCATGGCATGGCACAGCGCAGGCACCTATCGCACCGGCGACGGGCGTGGCGGCGCATCATCTGGCTCACAACGCTTTGCACCACTCAATAGTTGGCCCGACAATGTTAACCTGGATAAGGCACGCCGCTTGTTATGGCCGATCAAACAGAAGTATGGCAATAAAATCTCGTGGGCAGACCTGATGATCCTTGCGGGCAACTGCGCCCTCGAGTCGATGGGATTCAAAACCTTCGGCTTCGCGGGCGGACGTGAAGATATCTGGGAACCAGAAGAAGACATCTACTGGGGCAACGAGAGCGAATGGCTCGGCGATAAACGCTACACCGGCGAACGCGACCTTGAAAATCCGCTTGCTGCCGTACAAATGGGTTTGATCTACGTCAATCCTGAGGGGCCAAACGGCGAACCTGTCCCGGCAGCTTCAGGACATGATGTCCGCGAGACCTTTGCGCGCATGGCGATGAATGACGAAGAAACCGTTGCGCTCATCGCAGGTGGACACACCTTCGGCAAAGCACATGGCGCAGGCGACCCTGCCCAAGTGGGACCCGAACCTGAAGCCGCTCCCATCGAAGAAATGGGACTCGGCTGGAAGAACAGCCAAGGTAGCGGCATGGCTGGCGACACCATCGGCAGCGGCATCGAAGGGGCCTGGAAACCCAATCCCACAAAATGGGATATGGGCTATCTGAAAGTCTTGTTCAAATATGAATGGGAATTGACGAAAAGCCCCGCTGGCGCTTATATCTGGCTTGCAAAAGATGTTGATGATGAAGATATGGTTGTTGATGCGTTTGACCCGAGCAAAAAACATCGCCCAATGATGACCACTGCCGATCTTTCGCTCAAGTTTGATCCTGCATACGAAAAAATCTCGCGTCGTTTCCTTGAAAACCCGGCTGAATTTGAAGATGCTTTCGCGCGCGCATGGTTCAAGCTAACCCACCGCGATATGGGACCGCGCTCACGCTATCTCGGCGTTGAAGTTCCGGCTGAAGAGTTGATTTGGCAAGACCCTGTTCCCGCTGTTACACATGAATTGATCGACGAAACCGATATTGCTGCGCTCAAAGCCAAGATTTTGGCATCCGGCTTGTCGGTTTCGCAATTGGTTTCGACTGCCTGGGCTTCCGCATCCACTTTCCGGGGATCGGACAAACGCGGCGGAGCGAACGGAGCACGTATCCGGCTTGAGCCGCAGAAAAGTTGGGCTGTCAATGAACCTGCCAAATTGGCGAGCGTACTCGAGACGCTTGAAGGCATCCAAAAAGATTTCGGCAAACCCGTCTCCTTGGCTGACCTGATCGTCCTCGGCGGTAATGCAGCCATCGAAAAAGCGGCGCAGGATGCCGGACACAATGTGACTGTCCCCTTCACACCCGGGCGCACGGATGCTTCGCAGGAACAAACTGACGAAGAATCCTTCGCCGTGCTCGAACCCGTTGCGGATGGTTTCAGGAACTATCTGAAAGCCAATTACAACGTATCTGCCGAGGAATTGCTGGTGGATAAGGCACAACTGCTGACGCTGACCGCACCGGAGATGACAGTGCTGGTGGGCGGGATGCGCGTCTTGAACGCGAATTTCGAACAATCCCAGCACGGTGTTTTCACCAAGCAGCCCGAAACGCTGACGAATGATTTCTTCGTCAATTTGGTGGATATGGGCGTCGCATGGGCACCAAGCGCCGATGATGAAAACGTCTTCAAGGCGCACGACCGCAAAACGGGCGAAGTGCGCTGGTCGGCGACGCGCGTTGACTTGGTCTTTGGCTCGAACTCGCAACTGCGCGCTTTGGCAGAGGTCTATGCCCAGGACGACTCGCAAGAGAAGTTCGTAAATGACTTTGTGGCGGCGTGGAATAAGGTTATGAACGCGGATCGTTTCGATCTCGCTTAATCAGTTCGATATAGTCAAAAAGGAAAAACTCGGAAGTTTTGAAAACTTCCGAGTTTTTTGGTATAGACCAGTAGCAAGCCATCCTTGCCGAGTTTGCCGCTATAATCAGGCCCGTCATAACAAAACATCCATAATTCCCTTGCATTATGCAAGACGAAATCGCTTTAAAAACGAAAGAAGAGACCGATATGAAAAAGATTCCCATCCTGCAATTAGCCCCGCAATAC
>JBNKMO010000195.1:0-5077 GCA_050293165.1 Anaerolineales bacterium
CCTTCGACTACACCGATGCTATCGCATCGCTTCCGCTCAGGAACTGGATTAAGAAATGGATCAGACGAAACACATCATCATCACCGGCGGCGCAGGCTATATCGGATCGCTCCTGACCTCCGAACTGCTACGGCTTGGACACAGAGTCACGGTCCTTGACGCGCTGCTCTTCGGTGGCGAATCGTTGGTGCCATTTATGGCGCATCCCAACTTCCGCTTCGTCAAAACCGACGTAACCCAACCCCACACCCTCTCGAACGCGATGCGCGGCGAAGAACGGGCTGATGCCCTCGTGCATCTGGCAGGCATCGTCGGTTTCCCCGCATGTCAGGCTATTGGTCGGGATGCGGCTTGGCGGTACAATGTCGAGGCTGTGCAGCACGTCTATGAGCAGGCAGCAGATTTGGGCGTCGAGCGTTTCGTCTTTTCATCCACTTACAGCAATTACGGCTTATCCGACGACGGCGCCCCCGTCAATGAAGCGAATTCGCTGCATCCCCAATCACTTTATGCCGAAACAAAAATTGCGGCAGAAGAATACCTGCTCAAACAGACGGCGGTTGCCCCGCTCATCTTCCGCTTTGCGACGCTCTACGGCATCTCGCCCCGCACGCGCTTCGACCTGATCTTGAACCAATTTGTTTTGGATGCTTTCAGTAAACGCGAATTGATCATTTATCAGCGTGGGTATTCGCGTTCTTTCGTGCATGTACGTGATGCAGTGCGCGGTATCATTTTGGGCTTGGATGCGCCTGTTGAGAAGGTACGCGGGCAGGTTTACAACCTCGGCACATCCGACGGCAACCTAACCAAGGACGAGATCGTCGGCCTGGTGCTCAAACGCCTGCCCGAAACGACCGTGACCTACAAGGATTTGACCTTTGGCGGCGACATGCGCGATATTACTGTCTCGTTTGAGAAGATCAAGCGCGAACTCGGCTTCGAAGCAACACTAACGCCTGATGATGGTGTCCGCGAAGTGCTTTATGCGCTTAAAAGCGGCTTGATCAAGAAGCCGCAAGATGGGCGTTATCGGAATGCGAGATTTATTGTGCAATAAGTTCAAGGTTACAGGTTGAAGGTTTAAAGTTATGGCAACGGCGAAACGTTTTGAAGATTTGGAAGTGTGGCAGCGTTCGAGAGAATTGGCAAATTTGATTTATGGCTTCTCGAAAGACGGAACTTTCTCGCGTGAATTTGGTCTGCGAGACCAAATTCGACGGGCTACGGTTTAAGTCATGTCGAATATCGCCGAAGGTTTTGAAAGCAGTACACAGCAGACCTTTATCAAACATCTTGGACATGCAAAAGCCTCAGCTGGAGAAGTACGTGCCCAACTTTATATCGTAAAAGATCAAGGCTATATCTCAGAAGAAGAATTCGGGGAAGCCTTTGAAATGGCAGAAATTTGCAGCAAGCAACTTGCTCGTTTTATTCAATATCTTAAAAATCAACCGAATAACCGCCGCGTTCAGGAAGACGACGCGGAATACAACGTCTAACATTCAACCTTTTAACCTTAAACCTTCTAACCTTTTTTGGAGAAAAAAATGACAACTTTCTGGAACAATAAAAAAGTAATCGTTACCGGCGGCGCGGGCTTCCTCGGCTCCTTCGTCATCGCAAAACTAAAAGAACGCGGTGCAACGGATATCTACATCCCGCGCATCGAGGACTACGACCTGACCAGCCACGATGATATTGCCCGCCTTTTTGATACAACCATCGAGGGGATTGACCCTGCAAATATCGTCATCATCCATCTCGCCGCCAACGTCGGCGGGATCGGCGCGAACCGCGAACACCCCGCTGAATTTTTCTACGACAACCTGATGATGGGCGTTGAGTTGATGCACCAGGCGTGGCAGCGCGGCGTGGGTAAGTTCACCGCAATCGGTACGGTTTGTGCGTATCCCAAATTCACCCCCGTCCCCTTCAAGGAAGATGATCTCTGGATCGGCTATCCCGAAGAGACCAACGCCCCCTACGGTCTCGCCAAAAAGATGATGCTCGTCCAGTCGGAAGCTTATAGGCAGCAGTATGATTTCAACTCCATCTACCTGTTGCCCGTCAATCTTTACGGCCCGCGAGACAACTTTAACTTGGAGACATCCCACGTTATCCCTGCCCTGATTCGCAAAGCGATCGAAGCCCAGGAACGCGGCGACAAAGAACTCGTCGTCTGGGGCGACGGCTCCCCAACGCGTGAGTTCTTATATGTAGAAGACGCTGCTGATGGTATTGTCACCGCAACTGAGAGCTACAACGCCTCCGAGCCTGTCAATCTCGGCTCCGGCTACGAAATCTCGATCAAAGACCTCGCTGAAATGATCCAACGCTTAACTGGTTTCGAAGGTGAACTCATTTGGGATACCGAAAAACCGAACGGACAGCCTCGTCGCGGTTTGGACGTGAGCCGTGCCAAAGAATACTTCGGCTGGGAAGCAAAAGTCCCCTTCGAAGAGGGCATGCGCCGCACGATCGAGTGGTATAAAGAGAATAGAGAACACGTCCCCGCAAGAGACGATCTTTGTCAGGCAGGATAATGTAGACATAGGATATGAAACGTAAAACGTGAAGCGTGACGAAAGATTTTCACGTTTTACGCATCACGTTTCACGGATATTTATGACCCAAACCGAATTCAAACTCCCCACCCCAAAAGAAGTCCTCACCATCCGCCCGCCGAGAGGTTGGATATCGCTTAACCTGCGCGATCTCTGGCTCTACCGCGAGCTGATCTCCTTCCTGACCTGGCGCGATATCCTCGTCCGCTATAAGCAGACCTTGCTCGGCGCGAGCTGGGCGATCATCAACCCCGTCGTCAACATGCTCGTACTGCAATTCATCTTTGGCAACCTCGCCCAGATGGATACAGGCGACATCCCGGGACCGATCTTCCGTTATACCGCGCTGCTTCCGTGGATGCTCTTCTCTCAAGCCCTTAACTCTTCAGGACGCTCAATGCTCACTAATCGCGGGTTGATCACCAAAGTCTACTTTCCGCGTTTGGTTGTGCCGCTTTCTTCCGTTTTGAGCGGCGTGGTCGACTTCGGCATCTCGTTGATCGTGATGATCGGGATGATGATCTACTACCAGACCCCGCTCAGTTGGGCGATTCTTGTCATCCCTCTGCTCGTGGTGCTGACTCTAGTGATCGCTCTCGGCGTCGGCTTATGGCTGGCAGCCCTGAACGTCCTCTACCGCGATGTGGCGTATGTGCTCCCCGTCCTGACCCAGCTTTGGCTCTTCATCTCTCCCGTTGGATACTCCTCCGCATCTATTCCTGAGAATTTACAACTGCTCTACGCCTTCAACCCGATGACAGGTGTGATCGAAGCCTTCCGCTGGGCGATGCTCGGCGATGCAACCACGACCCTCGGCTTGCAGATCGCTATCTCGGTAGTTGTCGGGCTGATATTGTTGGTCAGCGGCATGTTCTTCTTCCGCCGCATGGAACGCACTTTTGCAGATATGATCTAAGCAGTGCATCTTTTTCTCCCCAAAATTCCGCGCTTTTGGAATTTTGGGGAGATGCCCGAAGGGCAGAGGGGGCTGGTGCGTTGCAGTTCAGTTTATAGAAAGCCCCGTAGTGCAATGCATCCACAGGATGCAACGCACTGCTTCATCTGAGTGAAATTATGACAATCGCAGTACACGTAGAAAACCTCGGTAAGCAATACAAGATCGGCACCGCGCCCCAAAATCGCGGCGGCTATAACACCCTGCGCGACACGCTCTCTAACACTTTCTCGCGCCAAAAACGACTCGCTGCTAAAAAGCCCGATAACCTCATCTGGGCAGTCAAAGACATCTCTTTTGACGTCGAAGAGGGGCAGGTCTTGGGCATCATCGGTCATAACGGCGCAGGGAAAAGCACCCTGCTCAAGCTGCTCTCGCGCGTAGTCGAACCCACCGAAGGGATGATGCAATTACGCGGACGAGTCGGTTCCCTGCTCGAAGTGGGGACGGGTTTCCACCCCGAACTGACGGGACGCGAAAATCTCTTTCTCAACGGCGCAATCCTCGGCATGAAACGCTCCGAGATCGAGCGCAAATTTGATGAGATCGTCGCCTTTTCGGAAGTGGAAAAGTTTATCGACACACCCGTCAAACGCTATTCATCGGGCATGTATCTGCGGCTGGCGTTTGCTGTCGCTGCTCATCTCGAACCCGAGATACTCGTCGTAGACGAAGTACTGGCCGTTGGCGATGCCGAGTTCCAGCGCAAGTGCATCGGCAAGATGAACGATGTCGCTGAAGCGGGGCGCACGGTGCTTTTCGTCAGTCATAATATGTCGGCTGTCTTGCGGTTGACGGATGAATCCATTGTCCTTGAGAAGGGCAAGATGATCATGCGTGCGCCATCTGCCGAGGCTGTGGATTACTACCTTTCGGCGGGGCACGCACGAGCGGGCGAAAAAGTTTGGGGCGCAGAAGATATTCCCATAACGGCAGCCCCGTTCAACCCACGCGCGATCCGGATTGTCGATAATCGCGGCAATATCGTCGAGACTGTCCGATCCACGGAAGAATTTACGCTTGAATTTGAATACGATCTCGAAGAAGCCATTACGGGGCTGCGGGTCGGCATCTATTTGTATACGGCGCGTGGCGAGCCGGTTTTCACATCCTTTGATACCGATGACCCGCGCATGTTCAACACCCACACCGAGCGCAAGGCGGGGCGTTATGTCAGCCGTTGCGTGATCCCGCCTGACCTGCTCAACATTGGGCGTTATACACTGGGCGTGAACGCGAGTTCGTATCGCATTCGGCGCTATTTTGCCGAAGAACGCACACTCGAATTCAACGTTGATCCCGCTGGCGCACCCGGTATGCACTGGGATGAGCCGCGCCCCGGCGCCATTCGCCCGCGCATGGATTGGAAGATCGAAAAACTAGATAATTAGAGAACAGGACTACTCTCTTCTCTCTATTCTTCTACTCTCTTATGGATAAATCCAAACTTAAAGACCTCCTCGGCGACCTGCCCTACACCGCAGAAATTTACGCCCTGCTCCAGCAGACGAGCAAGCCCCCTGTTGGCGGCTATTCCGCCGAAAAACTGCGTGAA
>JBNKMO010000196.1:0-3914 GCA_050293165.1 Anaerolineales bacterium
CCCTTGCACAGCAAAGCGGAATTTCCACCAACAGACTGAAATCCTACGAAATGGGTGAACGCCCTATTCCCGTACCGGAACTGGAAGTCTTGCTCTCTGTGCTCGGCGGCCACATCGAAACCTTTCTCGACAAGAACGGTCCCATCGGTCAATGGCTAAAACGCCAAAAGGCAATCGAAGATTTTCTTGAAATGCCCCTCGAGCTACAAGAATTCGTTTGTCAACCCGTCAACCGACCTTATCTCGAATTGGCGCTAAACCTTAGCAATCTCTCGGCAGACAAATTACGCTCCGTTGCCGAAGGCATTCTGGATATTACTTTCTAAGAGGTATCATGGAAAACACAGCCCTTGCAATTAACGAAGAAGGCAAAGACGCCTTCCAAAAAGGCGATTTTGAAAAAGCAATCTCATTATTTCAACAAGCTGCCGATGCACACCTGAAAGCGGAAAATCCGCTTGATGCCGCTGAAGCGCAGAACAATCTAAGCGTAGCGCTCTTGCAAGTTGACCGCGCTGAAGAATCACTCAAAGCTGCCGAAGGGACAGATAAAATATTCGAAGAAGCCGGTGATGTTTTGCGCCAAGCCATGGCTCTTGGGAATCAAGCATCGGCTCTCGACGCTTTAGGCAAAGCAGAGGAAGCCATCGCCCTCTATCAACAATCCGTCCAACTCTTCGACCAGATCGGTGAAGCCGATCTCAAAGCAACTGTTCTAAAATCCATTGCAGCAATCAAGCTACGCAAGGGAAAAATACAAGACAGCGCAATAGATATGCTCGACTCACTCGGCGCCACACCAAAGCCCACATTCTTCCAGCGGATATTAAAATTCTTTTTACGCCTTATTCGGTAATGGATAATTCCTATCACGTTCGTTTGGCAACAAAGAAAGACCATCAAGAAATTGCCAACTTGATGTTCTTCGAAAGACATGTTCACCGCCATCTCGATTGGCGACACCCCATCGAATGGCTTGGCAATCCCTTTTACTGGGTACTGGAACGAAACTCGCGCATTATCGCCGTTTTAGCCTGTCCACAAGACCAACGCGGAATCACATGGGTAAGGCTCTTTGTCCACGCAGGGCAGCTCTCTGAACAGGAGAGTTGGGAAATCTTATGGAATTATGCCAAGAACGAAATCAGCAAATACGGTGATCTCACCGTAGCAGCGATTAGCTTACAAAACTGGATGAGAGCGCTCCTGCAAGAAAATGGATTCCGGAGCGATGAGCAAATCGTGATGATGGCATGGGAGCAGGAAACCCCGCTCAAGTGGCATCTACCGGAAGGCATCAGCATCCGCGCAATGGCAGAAGATGACCTCCCAGCGGTAGCACTTGTCGATGAAGCCGCCTTCAAGCCCATCTGGCAGAATCCACTATCCATGTTGGAGCAAGCCTATCCTCAGGCAGTCGTCGCGACTGTCGCCGAATCCGCTGAGGGGATTATCGGCTATCAATTCAGCACATCCAGCCCATTCGGAGCCCATCTGGCCCGTCTGGCAATCCATCCTAAAGCACAAAGGCAAGGCATCGCTTCGGCACTTATCGGCGATCTAACCACAAAACTTCTCGCGAAAAAAATCGCGCAACTCAGTGTGAATACCCAAAGCAACAATCTCCGTTCTCTCGCCCTCTACAAAAAATGCGGCTTTAAAGAAACCGGCGAAGAATATCCGCTCTATACATTTGAGATTTCTGGAAAAGCAACTGAAAATGAGGAGGTTCTATGGGACACCGCGAAGATGCAGTCATCGTAAATACAATCGTTCGACAAGCATTAGTCTCTGCCGAAGAAGTAATGGGCGCAAACGGTCTAAATGCTGTTTTACGCTTAAGTGGCTTGGGACGCTTTATTAACAATTTGCCACCTGACAATCTTGAAGCCGGCATTCAGGCCTCTGAATATGCCCGCCTCAATCAGGCCATTGAAGAGTTTTACGGACGTGGCGGCAAAGGAATGCTGCGTCGTATCGGCAAAGCTTCTTTTCAATATGCAGTTAACGATCAACCAGCCCTTTTAGGCGTTGCCAGCACAGCGCTGAAATTATTGCCGCAGAAACAGCGCATCAAATTCATTCTAAACAGCATGGTCAGCGCACTCAAAAAATCTAATGCCCAAGTTGAAGCCTGGGTGGATGAAGAAAACGGCAAACTCGCCTATGTAGAATCATCGTGCGCAATTTGCCACAGCCGCACCAGCGAAAAACCGATCTGCTATCTTTATCTTGGCTCATTGGGAGAAGCTGTGCAGTGGGCTACCGGAAAAGAACATAAAATCATCGAAACGCACTGTATGGCAAAAGGCGATGAATATTGCCGTTTTGAAGTAGGAGAAGCACTGGAAGATGCCTAGTCAACAAGCAAAGTTCTCAGCCAAACTATTACAACGCTTTGTCAATATTGTCTCCGTCGAACTTGGCGAGAAAAACCTGCCTGTAGTCCTGATTAAATCTGACTTACCAGCAGACTGGGCAAAAAGCGAAAATGTTGCCAAATTCGATGAACAAGCTGCAGCCGAAACCTACGCTGGCATCCAGCAAGCCATCCGCGCCTATTACGGGCGCGGCGCACGCGGCATCTTGCAGCGCATCGGCAGCAAATTCTGGGAAGACTTGCTCGAAAACGCTCCGCTAAAAGAAAAAGCCCAAGCCAAACTAATGCGTGGTTTACCAGAAACAATGCGGCGTAAATCCGCGCTCGATATGCTGGTGCGCTTATTGGACACAAAACCCGACGAAATGACAGTGCACACCCTCGACCTGAACTTGCTTCTGGTCGACAATATCAGCCCGACAACCTACAATCAACACGATGACGAAGCCATCTGCTATGTAACACATGGCCTCATTCGAGAGGCGATCTACTGGGCAACATCGCAAGAAGCCCAGATCGAAGAAAGCGAGTGTCAGGCAAATGGCGGCTCAGCTTGCGAATTCAGGATCGTATTCGGAGAATAAAGATGGAAGAAAAAAACAGCAAAATCAAATGGCGCTTCAAAAACAGTGATGGATTGGAACTCTTTGCTCATGCATTTCCCTCTGAAGAAGAACCCAAAGCCGTTGTTTGTCTGGTTCATGGGCACGGCGAACATATTGAGCGCTACGAACATCTTGCCAAGGCCTTTAACCGCGCCGGTTATTCTGTAATCGGCTACGACCATCGCGGGCATGGGCAGTCTGAGGGTGTGCGCGGGCACGTTCCCTCTTACGCAAGCCTGCTCGACGACCTGACTCTTTTCCGCGAACAGGTGAATGAATATTATCCAAATATGCCCCATTTTCTTTATGGGCACAGCATGGGCGGTAATATCGTTCTCAACTACGCCTTACGCAAAAAGCCCAGCAATATTACAGGCGTAATTGCCACAGGGCCTTGGCTAAAACTTGCCTTTGAGCCACCTGCCATGCAAGTCTTTCTTGGCAAGATGATGAACAACATCTACCCCGCCTTTATTCAGGCATCTGGATTAAAAACCAGCGCCCTCTCCCATGACCCGGAAGTGGTACGCGCTTACGAAGAGGATAGCCTGGTACATGACAAAATATCTGCCCGACTCTTCGTGGGAATGTACGAATCGGGTCTCTGGGCTTTCTTCCATGCCAATGAATTCCCCCTGCCCCTCCTGCTGATGCATGGCGGTGACGATCAGATCACATCGGCTGAAGCAAGCCGCGATTTCGGCAAGAAGACAGATAAGGCAACTGTAAAAATTTGGGATGGCCTCTATCACGAAATTCATAACGAGCCACAAAAAGATGAGGTCTTTAAGACCACAATCGAGTGGATGGACAGCCGCTTGTCATAGCGGAACCAATCTTGAGCCGAATTCTAACGGCGGGTGCTAACTGGCATCCGCTGTTTTTTTGGCGGAAACAAGTTCCATACCGGGAATGATACGAGGGATTCT
>JBNKMO010000197.1:0-10874 GCA_050293165.1 Anaerolineales bacterium
CAACTGAAAAAGATATCGCGGCCATGGATTTCATTGCACCTGCAAAGAATGGTATCGTCTACAATAATATTTTTCAAAATACAAGTTATGGCGTCTATGAAGTACAGGTTGGCTCCACAGATCATAACTGGGATCATAATAACTGGTACTCTCCGAAACGCCCCCGTTTTGAATGGGAAGGCAACAGTTACGCCAATCTCGAAAAGCTATGCGCGGCTTATGGGCTGGGTTGCCACAGTATCGAGACAGACCCGGAATTGGCGAATCCCGGCGGCGGGAATTTTGCGTTGCGTTCAACAAGCCCCGACATTGATCGAGGCGTATCCATCCCCGGGATCAATGATAATTTTAGTGGAGCGGCGCCTGATATTGGCGCGTACGAATTTGGATCTATCAGCCCTCCATCACCAAGCGTATCGTTCATTTTAAGAGCAAACCCAAACCCAACGAACGCAGAGACCATCAGCTTTACACTCATCTTTTCGGAGCCGGTTACGGGCGTCCACCTTTCGCCACCCCTTGACGATCTCGCGCTGGTAACAAGCCAAAACACGAGCGATGCGTCCATTATCGGGGTGGAAGCCATCTCAGAGACCACTTATTCCGTCAACGTCAGTACCGGCTCCGGCAGTGGTGATATCCGTCTTGACCTTCTGGACAATAATTCCATCTTTAATCTTTCAGGGATTCCACTGGGCGGCAACAACATTGGCGACGGGAATTTCGATCGCGGAGAAACGTATACGATTGACAAAACGCCCCCAAGCGTATCCGCGATCTCGCGCTCGGCGCTCGACCCAACATCGGCGGAAAGCGTTATGTTCACGATCAGTTTTACGGAAGACGTATCCGGATTGGACACAAGCGATCTGACGCTTACGACCAGCGGTGAAATTTCCAACGCGGGGATCACCGATCTTAGCGGTTCAGGGAGTATGTATACGGTCACTGCCGCTACAGGAACAGGCAAAGGCACCCTGCGTCTTGATCTGCTGGATAACGATAGTATTGTGGATGCGGTCGGGAACCCGCTGGGTGGCGTTGGCGCGGGGAATGGGAGTTTCAGCGGTGACACCTACACGATCAACAAAGACCGTGCTGATACGCTCTCTGAAAGACTCATATCGCTTGGTAAATATGATGGCTGGGTGCTTGAGTCAAGCGCGGAGAGCGGCATTGGCGGAGAGAAGGATGCAAAATCCATCGATTTATTCGTCGGCGATGATGAAAACAACCGCGAATATCGCAGCATTTTGCACTTCTCTACAAAAGACCTGCCCAATGATATTGTGATCGACAATGTGATGTTGATGATTAAGCGGTCTGAGATCAGCGATGAAACCCTTTTCAGCACGCATGGAAATATCCTGGTAGATATTCAGGATGGCGCTTTTGGGTATTGGGGGCCTTTCCACTATAAGTGGCTGCAAAAAAAGGATTTTGAGGGTTCCGCCTGCCAGTATGCAGGCGCTGTCATCCAGGACAACCCCATGGATGAGTGGTATTGGGCTATTCTGGATCAGGCCGCAATCGAGTGTATCAATCTAAGCGGGATCACTCAGTTCCGACTGCGCTTTCAAATGGGTAACGATCAAGATGCGACGCGAGACTATATCAGCTTTTATAGCGGCAATGATGAGGATTTAGTCGACAGACCCTATTTAATTGTTGTTTATCACGAAGAGTAAAGTGAAAAGCCCTTCGAACTCAACTCGAAGGGCTTTTTCGATTCAGCAATTCTAAATATGAATGACATTGCGAGGAGGATGCACTGCCGACGAAGCAATCTCACCGTAAATGAGACCGCTTCGTCGCAAAAGCGTGCTCCTCGCGGAATCATATTGAGAATTGCTGTTTTCAATTAACGTACCTTGACAGATTCAAATAGAGACTTATAATCAGCCCTAAATAGTCAAACTTGACTATTTAGCAAAAAAACAAGGATTTTCTATGCGTGAACTACTCTTTCTCGGATTTCTTCGTCGTCATGACATGCATGGCTACCAACTCAATGAATTTATTCAGCGAGAGTTGGCTGTCTGCACCAACATCAAAAAACCAACTGCCTACTACCTACTCAACAAAATGGCAGAAAAAGGCTGGATCACCCAAAGCAGCGAGCAGGTCGGCAACCGTCCGCCAAGGCGCGTATACCAAATCACACCGGAGGGCGAAGTGGCTTTTCAATCCATGCTGCGTGAATCCTTGCAACAGTACACCCCAAACTTTTTTGAAGATGACATTCCACTGGCCTATCTGGATGAACTGGAAGCCGATGAAGCGCAAGTCTTATTAAACAAGCGTAGAGAAATTCTAGTTGCTGAGCTGGAGATTATGCGCGAAACCGCCCCTCATCCCGGCACTGTTCAGTGGATGCTGGATCATCGTTTGCGCCATTTGGAAACCGAACTAGACTGGCTCGACGAAATCATTTCAAGACTACCCATTACGGAGAAAAAATGAAAGAAGAACAAGAAGAAAAACTGGATTTTAAAAGAATATTACCCATCTTTGTGATCGTTCTGGTCGACTTGCTGGGACTGACCATCATCATCCCCCTGATGCCGCTCTACGCTGCGGCTTATGGCGCCAGCGCCTTTATGATCGGATTGCTGGGCGCAGCCTACCCTGCGATGCAATTTATCGGCGCCCCCCTTCTCGGACGTATCTCGGATCGCGTCGGACGTAAACCTGTTCTCGTTATTAGTCAGATCGGCACCTTTATCGGATTCCTCGTACTCGCTCTGGCTGGAAATTTGTGGGTGCTCTTCATCGCCCGCCTGATCGACGGCATCTCCGGTGCCAATATCGCCACAGCCCAAGCCGCCATCAGCGACAGTACCACCGAGAAAACCCGCACACAGGGATTAGGACTACTCGGCGCAGCGTTTGGCCTCGGCTTCATCATTGGCCCGATCATCGCTTTTATCTCCCTGTCTGCCAGCGGGAACAATTTTCATGTTCCGGCATTCGTGGCGGCAGGCTTTTCGCTCATCTCCATCATACTAACAGCAACCTGGTTCCACGAAACCCTGCCCGAAGAACAGCGCGGCAAAGTAGATAAGAAATCAGATTTCACCTTGCAGGCCATGTTCAAGGCCCTCCAAAACCCCGCCGTGGGAATATTACTCGTACTCATGTTCGCTCAGCAGATCGCCTTTGGGGGCTTTGAACAATTTCTGGCGCTCTTCACCCTCAACCGTCTTGGAATGGACGCATCCGACAACGCGCTCATTTTCATTTTCGTGGGCGTGATCGTAGTCGCCGTACAAGGTGGTTTACTCGGACGCTGGAGCCGCAAATACGGTGACCGAAAACTGATCTACGCAGGTTTGACGACGCTGGCAATCGGTCTGACCATGACCGCATTCACTCCCCGACAACCTTTGCCAAGCTATTCAAAAGCAGCCTTAACCAACGAATTACAAACCAGTGGTGACTTCCGCACCCACGAAAACCCAACCACCCAAAATCTCGAAGTTGACCTGCCCCCAGATGACAAAAAGGGCTGGCTAGGGCTTGGCTGGATACTGGTCGCCATGATCCCGGCTTCAATTGGTGGCGGTATCTTGCAGCCAGCCGTAAACAGTCTGCTCTCCAAACGGGTTGCCAAGGATGAAATCGGCGGGACATTAGGCATCTCATCAGCTTTTCTAAGCGGTGCAAATGCTCTCGCCCCCCTCTTGATGGGCATCCTCTTTCAAGCCTTTGGCGCAACAGCCCCCTTCCTCTTCGGCGGGCTCCTAATGCTGGTCTTGCTCATTCTCGCAATCAGGATGATTACGCCCGGCAAAGAAGCGGAGCTACCGCAAGGATTGGCGCGCGGACAAGGCGCGCACTAGTAACACTAGCCTATTTAAAAAAATCAGCCCTCCGAGATTATGCTCGGAGGGCTGATTTATAAACTATTCAGTTGCGCCAGCATCACGCAGCAACTGTTCAATTTCAGGATGATTTTGCTTGATTGCCGTTTGTAATGCCGTTCCTCCCCCTGATCCAACAACGGTTATATCCGCTCCTTGCTCAAGCAATAAACGAACGATTTCAGTATGCCCGTAATAGGTAGCCCAATTAAGTGCGGGGTCACCATATCTATCTTGTTGATTCACGTCGGCACCCGCATCCAATAACAGGCTAAGAATTTCAAGGTGACCTGCCCCGGCAGCTTCGATCAAAGGTGCTGTGCCATACGAGTTGCTATTTGTCATATTCACATCTGCACCACCCTCCAGCAAAAGGATAACGATTTCTTCGTGCCCCTTGGATGCCGCCAGCGACAGAGGTGTGAGACGATTTTTTGCCAGCACATTCAAGTCTACCCCTGAAGCAAGGAGCCCTTCAACTTCGGCTACTTGGTTTCCGTTAATAGCTGTGACCAATTCGCTCAGTAAGGCGTCTTGGTCAACTGTGCTAACGGCGGTCGGTTCTGGCAATGCAGTGGCAGGCTCTGGCGTAACAGTCGGCTCTGCCGGGCTGCAAGCCGAAATAATAAAGAAAGACAGTATAAAAACGTTGGTTTTATAATTCATAGAAATTACTCCTTTAGCCACAAGCTATAAAATTATTTTCGTGCTATCTTACATTAAAAACAGGTCAATAACTAGACTACAGCCGGGTTAGTGCGCTTTGCTCGCAGCATCATCATCTACCTGATCTTCTCCATGTCCCTTATGCGGCTCTACCCGCCAAAGCTTGAAACCCCACTGCACGGCGGGGCCAATCAGGAGCGCAAAAACTGCCGTGCCAATGCCTGCGGGTCCGCCGAGAAGCCAACCGACGAGGATAACGGTTAACTCAATGGTTGTGCGGGCAACGCGCACGCTAACGCCAAAAACACGATTGACTGCCAGCATCAAGCTATCTCGCGGCCCTGCACCGGCATCCACACCAATATAGATGGCGCTGGCATTGCCCATCAGGAGGACTGCCATAAGCAGCATCGCTGATTGGACGAGGAGATTTGCCTCCACGTTGGGAATGAAGGGATTGACGAAATCAAGCCAAAGACCGATAAAGATCATATTACCGAGCGTACCCCAGCCAACCTGTTCGCGCATCACTAGCGCAATGAGCAGCACGACAAAACCGGAGAGCATTGTCATCCTGCCGACGGAGAGTCCAACGATTTTGGAGAGCGCCACATCGAGCACTGCCCAGGCACCCGTGCCGAGGTTACTCTTAATCATTAGCGAGATTGAGATGCCGTAGAGTGCAAATCCGATCTGGATGCGCAAGAAATCAAGGGGGAAGGTTTTCCAGCGAATTGGTTTGAGCATATTTTTTCCTGTTGGTTCACCACAGATAGTGCCTGAGCGGAACGCGCCATAAGGAGCGCAGACGAAGGACGGCGTTCTATCAAACTCGCTCTTCGACTGCGCATCTCACATTCGTTCGATGCTCCGCTCAGAGACTGGACGTTTTATAAAACGCGGTGAATTCTGTGCAAATCACTTAAAAAATGAAGACCATCACCGAATGGTGACGGTCACAAAAACACTGATGACTACTTACTCGTTATTGCTTACTCTCCGCACGCGCCATCATCTTGCAGAAGGAACACTCCATCTGCGCGGAGGTCGGCTGCCCGCACGTAGGACAGAGATGTAAATTGGGCACGATCTCGCTCGTTGGCTCGGCGAAGAGACCTTTCTTTTTAGCAGAAAGGAATTTGGTATAGAAGTGCTGCTTCGCACCCGGGCTTTGATTTTCAAGCTGATTGAGTAATTCTTTGTAATGGGTCGAGGTCGAGCCTTCGGCGAAGGGACACTCTTCGTAGATATATTCAATCCCGCGCAGAAGCGTGTAGGCTGCCATCTCACGCTCGTAGAAGCGGAAGAGCGGCTTAACCTTGCGCGCCAGCCCATTCCGCTCTGCCAATACGGGAGCCTGACGAAGCAGATAGTCACCATTCCATTGGAGGGTATTCGAGAAGAGCGTCGCAGCTTCGTCATCAAGGTTGTGGCCGGTTGCCAAAACGTCGTAGCCAAAATCTCGGGCAATCCGATTCATTTCGTGACGTTTAACGAGACCACACGAGGAGCAGGGTTTATCATGTCCACGCTTCGTGTATTTGGCGAGGGTTGGGATGTCGGTACCGTAATCCGCTGCCAAATGGACAATATGCAAGTTCAGGTCACGGGCGTTTGCGAACTCTTCCGTCAGGCGCTGGGATTCAGCTGAGTAGCCGATTCCCTCGTCGATGCCAAGCGCGATATAGAGTCCGTCCGCTTTGTAGCCGAGCGTGACCAAAATATCCCAGAGCGCGAGCGAATCCTTGCCGCCCGAAACGGCGACAAGCACCTTTTCTTCGGGCGTGAACATTTTTTGCTTTTCAATATGGCGCTGGGTTTGCTCCTGCAACCACTGAATAAAATCGTCTTTGCAGAGCCCCATATTGTGCTGGCGCATGTTGATGACGGCTTTGCCGCCACATTTTTTACATTTCATCTTAGCCGCCCGAAATGACCGAAACCAGCTTGATGGTTTCGCCTTCCTGCAAAAGGGTATCTTCAGTGACAAGTTCGCCATCGCGCACGCAGATGACGGATTCAGGCAGGATTTCGAGCTTTTTGAGCGCAGACAGGATGGTGCTGCCCGCTTTGACATCGTATTTCTTGCCGCGTAAGACAAGCGTTGCTGTAGGTTTCATGGGCGCGATTTTACCACTCATTGCTTGACATCCCCCACTCCATGCCGTAGGATTCTATTTGCGAAAGGCAGGTAAATATGCGCATTGGTATGATGACAGACGCCTACAAACCCTATATCAGCGGCATCACAAATTATATTGCCCTGAACAAGCGTTATCTTGAGGCCGCAGGGCACGAGGTTTTTATCTTTACCTTAGGTGACCTGGATTATAAAGATGATGAAAGCAATATCGTCCGCTCACCAGGCATGCCGCTGGGCGAAACGGGTTTTCACATCAACGTACAATACAGCCCCGAAGCGAAGAAGCTGCTCCAAAGTATGGATTTAGTGCATGTTCACCATCCCTTTTTGAGCGGGCTCTTGGCATTACGCTATTGCCGCCCGCGCGGCATTCCGATCATCTTCACCAACCATACCCGCTACGATCTCTACGCACAGGCATATTTCCCCCTGCTGCCAGAAGAGATCAGCGACACAATGCTCGAAACCTATATGCCACCCTTCTGCGATGCCGTCAACATGGTCATTTCTCCATCCCCGGGCATGGAAAAAATCCTGCGCCAGTTGCAGGTCAAGAGTCATGTTGAAGTGATTCCGAACGGCGTCGATATGCAGCGTTTTCAGGAGATCACGCCATTAGAGCGCGCTGATTTCAATTTCTCAAATGACGATATTCTGCTGATCTACGCGGGACGTCTTGCCCCGGAAAAAAATCTCGACCTGCTCCTAAAAGCCTTTAATGGCGTGGCACAAGCCGTCCCGCAAACACACCTGCTACTGCTCGGCAGCGGTCCCAGCCGTGAGAAGCTGGCCGAGCAGGCACGCCAGAGCAAAGCAGCGGAACGCATCCACTTTGTGGGTATGGTCGATTACGAAAAAATGCCGGGCTATCTCGCCATGTGTGATGCCTTCGTGACGGCATCGGTCACAGAAGTGCACCCGCTCTCGGTCATCGAGGCGATGGGCGCCAGCCTACCCATCGTCGGCATCGAATCTCCGGGTGTGGGCGACAGCGTCGAAGACGGCATCAGCGGTTTTCTCAGCGACAACGATCTGGCCGCCTTCACCGCCAAACTAACCCACCTGTGTCTGGACAAAGACCTCCGTCAGCGCATGGGCAACGCCGCGCGTGAAGCATCCACACGCTATGCCATCGAGCGCACCACCACATCAATGATCGCCCTCTATGAAAAAGTTATTGAAGATGCCTATCTCTTCCGCGACGAACACGAGCTCTCTCTGCGCAATATCCTTGAGCGGATATTGTCATGAGCCAACATAACCAGAAAATCGGGCGCTGGGGCGAGCAAATTGCGGCTGATTATTTAGCAGAAAAGGGATATGAAGTGCTGGAACGAAACGCCCGTACCCCCTACGGCGAACTCGACCTGATCGTGATGCACAATGGAGGCTTGGTCGTCGTCGAAGTAAAAACCCGCACAACAACCAGCTATGGGTATCCAGAAACAGCCATCTCCGCCCGCAAACAGGAACATCTCGCCGCGTCGGCAGAGCACTACGCCCAAGAACACAGCATCGACCACTGGCAGATCGACGCGATCTCGGTCGAGGGCAAGCCAAATGGCAGCGCACCGAAGATTACGCATTTTGAAGATATTTTATAACGTTGAAACGTTTTAATGTTAGAAGGTTTGAAGGTTTATGATTGCCTGGCAAGAAGAAGCACTCGAAGAAATCAGTTCTTATTTTAAGAGTAAGATAGAAGTTTTAGCATTGCTTCTTTTTGGTTCATTAAGTACGCAAGATACACAGCCGGACTACTGGAGCGATATAGATATTCTGCTCGTCATCGCGGATGATAAACTAGAGAAGTTTTTCCCAACCGTTGACTGGCTCGGTCACTTTGGCACTTTATACACCTACGAACAATCTCAAGGAAAGTTCAAGAGTACAACCAGAGCATGTTTTGACGATTTCCGCCGTATCGACATTGCCTTCACAACAGAAAAGAAACTCTTAAATTCAAAAGAAGAAACCAGGAATATCATCCACCCGAACACAACAATCCTGTTTTCTCGCTCCGATGTTGTGAACAAAGCTATTCAGCAAAACATCGAAAAGGAAATCTTTCTACCTGCTTCTGATGAAAGCTTTCACGAAATGGTGCAAGCCTTCAGGTTCAAAAGTATGCTGGCAACCTACAAAGTTGTCAGAAACGATTTATTAATCGCCTTACACTTATCGCTAGATTTAGTGCGAGATTGTAGCGTGCTAGGCATGATCTTGCGAGACAAAGCCGAAGGAAGCAATATTCATAAAGATGGTGGCGTTGGTAATTTAACGGTTGAAGAGCTTCAAGTTACACAAAAAGCATTCACAGCGATGGGCATTCTTGATAGCATAGAGCAAAGCAATATCATCTTTGAAAGACTGGCCAAAGAGTGGTCAAGCAAATACCAAGAGAACCGCCAACCGTTGTTGAATTGGATCGAAAAAGCCCGCAAAGAAATCTCTCATGAAGAATAAACTTCCTCTCATCGCCCTAATCGGACCAACAGCGGTCGGCAAAACAGAACTTTCACTGCAACTCGCAGAGCGATTTAACGGCGAGATCATCTCATCCGATTCGCGGCTCTTTTATCGCGGCATGGATATCGGGACGGCCAAACCGTCCAAAGCGGAGATGGCGCGTGTACCGCATCATTTGATCGATGTTTCTGATCCGGATGAGACATGGTCTTTGGGGCAATTCCAAAAAGTGGCAGATGAGATCATTGAAGATATTGTTGCACGCGGCAAACTGCCTTTTCTGGTCGGCGGGACGGGGCAATATTATCGAGCAGTGACCGAGGGCTGGCTGCCGCCAGAAGTAAAAGCGGATAAGCGCTTGCGGAGTGTGCTAGAAAAAGAGAATGAAGAAAAGGGCGCTGAATGGCTACACCAACGATTAGCGACCCTTGACCCTGAAGCTGCTGAAAAGATTGATTATCGCAATGTGCGGCGCACGATCCGTGCGTTGGAGGTGATTTTGACAACGGGGCAGAAATTCTCATCGCAGCGCCAACAGCACGGCGAGCCGGTCTACAACCTGCTGACCATCGGCTTGCGGCGTAAGCGCCCTGAGCTTTACGCGCGCGTTGACCTGCGCATTGAGCAAATGTTTGCCGAAGGGCTGCTGAACGAAGTGCAGGAGTTGCTCGATAAAGGTTACTCGCCAGAGCTGCCGAGCATGTCCGCTTTGGGGTATCGGGAATGTGTGGCGGTCTTAAACGGAAGCATGTCTCAGGATGAAGCGATCACGCAGATGAAACGGGTTACGCGCGTTTTCGTACGGAGACAAGCTAATTGGTTCAAAGATGCTGACCCAGGCATCACGTGGTTCGAGGCGGGCGATGCGGATATTCTTATCCAAGTAGAAAATTCTGTTCGTAATTGGCTGAAAGAAGTGGAGCTATAAGGTAAATTTTCCTGTATAATAGGGGGCGCATGTTGTTTTCCCATTAGAAAAATCGCCGTCAACTAAATAGTAGGAGGAGTTCGTATGGAGTATCCTTGGATTGAGAACTATGATGAAGGTGTCCCCACCCACATCGACTATCCACAGAAGCCTTTGTTTCATTTTCTGGAAGAGGCTGCTGAAAAGTATCCAGAAAAAGCTTGTACGATTTTCAAAGGAGCAACGATCTCTTATAAAGAGATGAATGAAATCACGGATGCTCTCGCGGGTGCGCTTGCTGACCTTGGGGTCAAAAAAGGCGACCGCGTGGGCATTTTTATTCCCAATACGCCACAATTTGTGATGGCATATTATGCGATATTAAAAGCTGGCGGCGTTGTGGTGGCAACCAACCCGCTGTACACAGCTTCCGAAATTGCGCATCAGGCAAAGGATGCGGGCATTGAAGTAATGTTCGTGATGAGCAACTTCTATGGAACGATCAAAGCTGCGCAAGCAGATACGAGGATCAAGAAGATGATCGTTACGAATATTAAAGAGACGCTGCCGCCGCTGACGCGTGTGCTCTTCTCGCTGGCCGTGGAAAAGAAGGGTGGACACAGGATCGAAGGCGGATTAGGCGAAGGCGATATCTGGATGAAGGACTTGCTTGCCAAATATAAGCCTGCTGACCGCCCCAAAGTGGATGTTGGCCCCGACGACACCTGTCTCTTCCAGTATAGCGGCGGAACGACCGGCGTCTCGAAAGGCGCAGTAGCGCTGCACCGTAATATTGTGGCAAACTCGCTGCAAATTGCGCGCTGGA
>JBNKMO010000198.1:0-14858 GCA_050293165.1 Anaerolineales bacterium
GTTAGCGAATAAAAAGAAAAACGGCGAAATTTATTGGGAAATGGCAACCATTTCCCCAGTCCAGGACGAGACGGGGGTGGTACGTCATTATGTTGCGGTGAAGGATGATATTAGTGCGCGTAAAAACGCAGAACGTCAGGCCGCACAGTTGTTGCAAGAACAGATTGCGGTACGCAAGGCTTTGGAGGCCATAAACGCCTCTCTTGATGTTGATACAGTTTTACATCAGATTGCAACCGAGATTGGCGAAGCGGTTGATGCGACCAGTGCCTACATTTGGCGCTGGGATGTTGAAAGCCATACAAGCATAAACGTTGCCGAATATCTTGGCGCTGATGTTAGTGAGAAAGAGCGTCTTTCCAGTGTGGGAGAGAGATACACCGAGAACGATGCTGTTTTCATTCAGGATTTGCAAGAGAACCGACATTCGATTTTGCATGTAAGTGAGGGTGATAGTACAAAGACATATGAAACCCACTTGCGTGATCACGCGATCAAATCGGCGTTGTATATTCCCATTCAGTTACAAGGTCAGACAGTCGCATTTGTTGAGATTTGGGATAGCCGTGCAAAACGTGATTTTCACCCTGACGAGATTATTCTATGCCAGCATATCGCCCAAAATGCAGCCATTGCGATCAATAATGCTCGTAACTATGAGCAAGCCCAGCGTGAAATTCAACGCCGTAAAGAGACCGAGCGAGAATTGCGTAAGCTTTCAAATGCGACAGAGCAAACTGCAAGCGGAATCGTGATTACCGATGCCGAGGGGCTGGTTGAATATATCAACCCGGCGTTTACTAATTTTGCCGGCTACAGCCTTGCAGACCTGCGTGGGAAAACCCTCGAGATACAGCGCTCCGGTGAACACCCAAAAGTTTTTTATGACAAGTTCGATGAAAGTATGGAGAATGGCCAGGTCTGGAAAGGTGAGATCATCAACCGTCGTAAAGATGGTTCACTTTACTGGGAGGCGCTTGTTGTCTCTCCGATTAAAGATGAAAATGGCGTGATTACGCATCGTGTTTATGTAAAAGAAGACATCAGCCTGCGCAAAGAACTGGAGCAAGCGCTTTCGCTCGCGCACGAAGATGCCTTGGTGGCAAGTGATATGAAAACCCAACTCTTGGCAAATGTCAGCCACGATATGCGTACGCCACTTGGCGCTATTTTGGGGTATACCGAGATGTTACAAGCCGGTATTTTTGAATCCCTTAATAAAGAACAGGATGATGCCATGCGCGCGATTTCCGCGAGTGCGCAGCGTCTACTCGATTTCGTGAACAACTTGCTTAGTCAGGCACAGATTGATACAGGCAAACTTATTTTGAATACTTCTCCCTTTAAGCCCGAAAAACTAATCACTGCGATGGGCGGTGAGTTCTCCTTTGCACGCTCAAAAGGGCTGGAAGTTGAAACGGAAGTGGACGAAAACTTGCCTGAAACCGTCACGGGGGATGCCTACTGGCTGGGACAAATTTTGCATAATCTGGTCTCAAATGCGATCAAGTTCACGCCAGAAACGGGAAAGATCAAGATCAATTTCTTTAGATACGATGCATCCCATTGGGCGATGCGCGTTGCTGATACAGGTAAAGGTATCCCTTCTGAAGCGCAAGGCTATATTTTTGAGTCTTTTCGTCAGGTAGATGGCAGCATCCAGCGAGAAACGCATACAGGCTCAGGGTTAGGATTGTCGATTGTCAAACATTTGGTAAGATTGATGGATGGTGAGATTAACCTTGAAAGCGAACTCGGTCAGGGTAGCACTTTCACCGTTATTTTGCCATTGGATGAAATCAAGGAGAACTAAATGAGTGCTGCGAAGAGGAAACTTGCCCTAATCATTGAAGACGACCCCGCCCAACAGGATATTTTTAGTCATGCCGTCAAAATGGCAGATTATGATGTTGAAGTTATCGGGCATGGTGGGGAGGCGCTCAAACGTTTGGAAAAAGTAACTCCCGATCTGATTATTCTGGATTTGCATCTCCCGAAGGTTTCTGGCGACGAAATTCTGGCATCGATCCGCGCGGACGAACGGCTTGCTTCCGTTCCCGTAATTTTGGCTACCGCCGATCCCATTCTCGCCGAATCCCTCGCTGACACAAGTGATCTCGTACTGCTCAAGCCAATCAGCTTTACCCAACTACGCGATCTTGCCTCGCGATTTTAACGAGAAAGCTTTTCTGTAAAACCAAAAGGGTCTCTACTTCAGAGACCCTTTTTCTATGTAGTCGGGGCTAAGCAAAATATCTTTTTTGCGTAAGATCAGTTATTCAGTTGGGGTAATCCCCAGAGTTGCAAAATATTTTCTTATTTTATTGCTTTCCTGCTCAATTTCATCAATCAATCTTTCAGCCTGGAGAAGTTTGTCTTCGCCGCATTCTTTCTCCAGCGTGGACGTCAGTTCTGTCAAATGGGTAGCCGAGAAGGTGGCGGCCATGCCCTTTAGGTTGTGGGCGGTACGACTGAGACTGACCGCATCTACTTCCTGAAAACACTTGCGCATTTCGACGACCCGCGCAGGGAGGTGGTCGAGAAAGTCTTGAGCCATCTCATTGAAAAAGGCGCGATCATTGTCGAAGCGGGGTAGGGCGGTGGTCATGCTCAACGGGGGGCTGCCCATTGCACGGGAGCCAGCTGAAGGTTGAGGGCGTGGCGTTTCTTCGGTTGCAGATTTTTCTTCAATCACTTCTTCCACATCCACAAAGGGAGCGGCCTGTTTTGCTGCGGGTTTTTCTTCCGGCTCGGTATTCATCCAGCGGTCGATGGCTGCGAAAAGGGAGCGCCTGTCGAGCGGCTTGGAGATGTAGTCGTCCATGCCTGCTTCGACACAGCGTTCGCGGTCACCTTGCATGGCATGGGCGGTCATGGCGATGATCGGGATATGCTGCTTGCCTTGCTCGCGCAGGCGGATGCGGCGTGCGGCTTCCAGACCATCCATCACGGGCATTTGCACGTCCATGAGTACAAGACCATAGTCTTTACGCTCGAGTTTGGTGAGTGCTTCTTCGCCATTTTTGGCAATCTCAATCGTGTGGCCTGCTTTTGTGAGCAAGGCTACCGCCACCTTTTGGTTGACGGGGTTATCCTCGACAAGCAAGATGCTTTTTTCATATTTTTTTTGTTCATTGACAATGTGGCGTGTAATTAATCGCCCGGCGCCGCGCGGTTTATTTCTCTTTTCATTCATAATGGCCACAAGTGCTTCAAAAAGCATCCGTTGTTTGATCGGTTTGAGCAGATAGCCTGCGCAGCCGAGCGTCTCGAGACGTTTGGCATCGCCGCGTTTGCCCATTGATGTGAGCACAACAACGCTTAGGCTCTTTTTGCGCGGGTCGCTAAAAATGGCGCGCGCAGTTTGTTCGCCGTCCATGTCGGGCATTTGCATGTCGAGCAATACGATGTCATAAAGCGCCTTGGCTGTGCGAGCTTCTTTGAGCGCAGCCAATCCCTCTGGCCCACTTGAGACCGTCGTTGCATTTGCGCCAAATCCTTCGATCATTTTTAATAGGATGGTGCGGTTGGTCGCATTATCATCGATGATGAGAACTTTCAGCCCTTGCAGGTCGGTGACGAGTGTTTCCACTTCGCTCTCCTTTGGGGCTTGTTTCTGGAACCCGAGCGTGAAGAAGAAGTTTGAGCCATGCCCGTACTCACTTTCGACAGCCAGGGTGCCGCCCATTGCCTCGACGAGGTGCTGAGAGATTGCCAAGCCCAACCCGGTGCCGCCAAATCTGCGTGTGGTTGAACCGTCGGCCTGAATGAAGCGCTCAAAAACGGCATCCAGACGTTCTTTTTTGATGCCGATGCCCGTATCTGTGACCGAGAATTTGATTTCTACATTCTGGTCATCTTCCTGTACAACTTCGGTGCGCAGGATCACTTCACCATGCTCGGTGAATTTAATCGCGTTGCCTGCCAAGTTAACGAGGACTTGGCGTAAACGACTAGGGTCGCCAATTAGTTGCGTGGGCAGCGTGGGTGGGATGAGAGCAGCCAACTCGAGTCCTTTTTCTTCGGCGCGGCTGGCGAGGGTATAGGCCACGCCTTCAACCGCTGTGCGTAAGTCAAAATCGATCATCTCAAGTTCGAGTTTTCTTGCTTCGATCTTGGAATAGTCGAGAATATCGTTGAGCAGTGTTAGCAGGGCTTCGGCGCTTTGCAGCGCAATGCTGAGATATTCAGTCTGTTCTTGGCTTAGTTCGGTATCCAGAGCAATATCGAGCATCCCGATCACGCCGTTCATTGGGGTACGGATCTCATGGCTCATATTGGCGAGAAATTCACTTTTGGCGCGGTTCGCTTCTTCGGCCGCTTGACGTGCGTTTACGAGGGTGGAGATGTCGTGGTAAATCGCAAGGGCACCAGCCCGTTCTTCACCGATAAAAATGGGCACGCCGAACACTTGCACATCCACGAGCGAACCGTCGCTGCGTTTGCGTTTTGAAATTATCTCTACACGTTTATCCATCACAGCTTTGGTCAGTCTTGCTGCTTCTTCTCTGGTTTCTTCTGTGGAGATGAGATCGTCAAGATCTGCGCCGATGATGTCTTCGCAGCGATAGCCATAGAGATTCTCAAAGGCCGGATTGCAGTCCATGATGGTCTGGGCGTTATCAAGCATGACCACGGCGGCAGGGCTGTTTTCAATCAATGCCTGGAAATAGTTTGATTGGCGGGTAATCTCTTTTTCAGCGAGTTTTCGCTCTTTGTTTTCGGCGATGAGAGCCTGATTTGTTTTGCGTATCTCCATTGTGCGGTCTGCAACACGATTTTCAAGGGCGTGTTGAATATGCGTTAATTGTGTCTCGCGTTTGCCAATTGCTCTAAAGATGATTGCCAGCACAAAGGGCGCTGTATCCACAATGAGCAGAACGGGGTTATTTATTTGTAGCGTGAATAAGCTTTGGGGTGCATTCGTTTTTTTTGAGAGGAGGAACTCAAGAAATGTGCCTGCGATTGGAAAAAGAAGGCCAAAGAAAAAGCCCAATAAGGTATATTTTTTTGTTGCAGATATTTTTTTAGGCCAGTCAGTAATTTTATCCATAATAGCTCCGAGAAAAGCGCCCTGATTACTAGTAAATTCAGTTTAACATAATTTTTCATATGAAATCTGGCAATTTCATATGAAAAGGGGAATAAGAAACGGGGCTGTCCTAAAAGACAGCCCCGTTTCTTAATTATGCATGCCAGTTTGTTCTTAGTCGATAGCGAGCACTTCGATATCCGGGAAGAATTGGCGGATCGTTCCCGCGACCCAGCCTTGTAGCGTGGATGGGAGCAGCGGACAGCCCATGCACGCGCCCCCAACGCGGACGGTCAATTTGTCTCCGTCTAAGGAGATGAATTCCACTGCCCCTCCGTGATATTGTTCAATATAGGCGCTTACTTGTGCAAGCAACCCTTTGACCTGTTCTTCTTTCGAGTGAACGGGATGGTTATGTTCAGTCATTTTTTGTCCTTTCTTTCTCTTTTACCTATAAATCATTAGAAATACCGAGTGAAAGAATATCGCGTACCTGTGTATGGGCGTTCTGCCAACGTTGTGAGACTGATTGCGCTAAACGGTCGAGCAGAATCTCACCTGCCTCGGGGTGTTTGATGGAGAGTTTGCGCAGGTCTGCGCCGCGGACACGCATCGCTTTGCATGGTTCTTTGCAACGGGCGCCAGATGTGTAGACTGTCTTTCCTGCAATTGCAGACCAGCCAAAAATGCCGCCGGGCTTAACGTTGGTGATGGTGATCAGCGGCGCATCGTAGGGTTTATAGAGAATATCCACCGAGCCTTCAGTCACCAGATATAGGTGAATCGCAGGGTCTCCTTGTTTAAAGATGAGGCCTTCGTGGCAGGTGCAAGGCTCGAACAAGGGTTCAAGAAGGTTAAGTATTTCTTCGCTTAAACCTTCAAAGAGGGGAATATTCTCAAATTTACTATTCATACTGTGATGATAATAGTCTATAGAATTTATGTCTCATAGTGGCAAATTTCCCGAAGGTCTCGACATTTGTCCTTACAAATTTATGAACTTTAAACGTCTGTTTATGATGCGCTAATATTCATGCGTTATACTCACCTCGTTTAAGCCAGTATGTAACTTTTTAATGAAGGAAACATCTAAATGAATGATGAATCTCTGCAAGAAGAATTCTCTTTGCAGTTGCTTCGTGCAGGTGATCGGGCTGAGGTAGCCCGGCTTGTTGATGCCTATTCGACACAGATATATCGTCTTGCGCTAAAAATGCTTTCTAACCCACAGGATGCTGAGGATGTGTTGCAAAACACGTTTATGAAGGCATTACAGGCGCTGCCCAATTTCGAAGGACGCTCGAGCCTGTCCACGTGGCTTTATCGGATCGCTGTCAACGAAGCCCTGATGTCCATTCGGCGCAGCAAGCCCGAAGTGAGTGCGACCCTTCAATCCGATGATGAGGATGAAGCGGAACAGATATTGACATCCTTCTCGGATTGGTGCTGCCTCCCTGAAAGCGAGTTGATGTCAACGGAGGCGCAAAATCATCTGGATAAGGCTGTACAGATGCTGCCGGAGAAATTGCGAATTGTCTTTATCTTGCGCGACCTTGAAGGTTTGTCTATCCGCGAAACAAGCGAAGCCCTGGACCTGACCGAAACGACTGTCAAAACCAGGCTGCTGCGTGCACGGTTGAAATTGCGAGAAATGCTTTCGGCCTATTACGGCGAGAGAATGGAGTTGGAGTAAATCTGATGAAGGATAATATGAATTGTGGTGCTTTCCTTGAAGAATTATCAGATTATGTGGATGGTGTTTTGGGGGAAGCTCTTTGTAAAGAGATTGAGCGCCATGTGGCTGAGTGTGACGATTGCCGCATTGTAGTTGATACGCTAAAGAAGACCATTTATCTGTACCATGAGACTTCCGTACGAGCCGTGATCCCAACGGATGTACGCGAACGACTTTTTCACCGTTTGAATCTGGAAGATTTTATCGAAGCAAAAAAGAGCTAGACGAAAATGTAACTTTTTAGTATGCCATGCATCTAAGTTTTGTATGCTAAAAAATCAAAAAGGAGACTTTTTATGGCAAACCTGCTAAATGCCGATGTTGTGAAGCAGATCGAAGATGCTTTTGCTCCCATGAAAGAGTCTGTCCAGATCCTTTATTTTGGACAGAAAGCAAACTGCGATTACTGTGCTGATACACAACAACTTCTTGAAGAACTTGTTGTGATCTCTGACAAACTCGGCCTCGATATTTATGATCTTGAAGATGATGCCGATGTCGCAGAAAAATTCAATGTGGACAAGGCCCCCGGAATTGTGATCGCCGCTAAAGATGGCGAGACAATTTCCGATTTTGGTATCCGCTACGCGGGTATCCCCTCTGGGCACGAATTCACTTCGCTGATTCAGGACATCCTGCTTGTTTCCGGGCGTGACTCCGGTCTTTCCCCCGAAACGCGCGATTTTCTCAAGAACCTGACGGAGCCTGTACTTTTGCAGGTGTTCGTCACCCCTACCTGACCATACTGCCCGCGAGCCGTGACGCTCGCTCATCAATTGGCAATGGAAAGCCCGATGGTTCAGGCTGAGATGGTTGAAGCATCTGAATTCCAGGCTTTATCCAGTAAGTACAATGTCAGCGGTGTTCCGCAGACAACCATCAATGATGGTGCCGCCAATGTCGTTGGCGCAGTTCCTGAAAGCAATATGCTTGCTGAATTAAAACGAATTACCGGTAAATAAAGTAAGAGGTCTTCTATGGCAGACAATAAGAAATATCCGCGTGTGATTATGTTTTCCACGCCAACCTGCACCTATTGCCGTAAAGCCAAACAGTATTTTCGCCAAAAACAAGTTCCATTTCGGGATGTAGATGTCTCTAAAGATCAGGCAGCAGCCCGAGACATGTTTCGGCGGAGCGGTCAACAGGGTGTGCCGCAAATCCAAATCGGTAGTAAGATTATCGTCGGGTTTGATCGACCGAAAATTGACCGTTTGCTGGGTTTGTAGCAGATACGGAAAAAAAGAAGAGAATCCGAGGCCTAAAAAATCTCGGATTCTTTTGTCTATACCGAGTTAATAGGAGTATGAATTGAAAATAGCAGTTGTTACCGAAGACGGGATTAAACTTAGCAGCCATTTTGGCACTGCGCCTTCCTATCGAGTTTTAACCATTCAAGAAGGCAAGATCATCAACGATGAGATCATTGATAAGCCGCATAATCAAGGCCATAAAGAACATGGTAGCCACGATCACCAAGATCATAAAAATGACCATCATAGTGGAATGAAGTTTTTTGATCCAATTAAGGATTGTCAGGTTTTGTTGGTTGGCGGGATGGGGGAGCCTCCTTATAAACGTGCGCTTTCTTTTGGGTTTGAGGTCTTTATGACAGGTGGTAGTATTGACGCCGCTGTAGAAGCATATTTGAATGGCGATCTGGTCAGTGATCAGCGTCGTGTACACAGTCACTAAAAAGAACGAGGTGCTTTATGGGAAGTCGAAATAATTCTCTTCGTCGTAGTAAAAAACAAGCGATAAAAAGGAAAGCTGCCCCGCCGATGGGGATGATCGTAGCGGGTATTGGAGTTGTCCTGATCGGTGTTGCCGCGCTCTTCATGCTCCCGAAAGATGATGTTGCTGGCAGCGCCGGTAATGCGCAGGAAGAATATTCTTCCGTTCCTGCGCCTGTGGAGTATGATGCTCCTGAACTGGCTTTAACAAATCTGGCAGGCGAAGAAGAGAGCCTGGCCGATTACGAAGGGCAGGTCGTTTTGGTCAACTTGTGGGCGACCTGGTGCCCGCCATGCAAAGCTGAGTTGCCTGTCTTGCAGCAATATTACGAAGACCACGTTGACGAAGGTTTTGTGATTGTCGGGATTGATTTTGGGGAACCGGAAGCGACCGTGAATGCTTTTATTCAGTCGTCCAATCTGAGCTACCCGATCTGGGTGGATGAAGGCAGCGAATCGGGCATGGCGTTCAACTCCTATAGTCTGCCAGCTTCCTTTGTGATCGATCGTGACGGTACCGTGCGCTTGGCGTGGACGGGCGCGATCAGTCAGGCGATGCTTGAAAAACATGTTACGCCAGTTATTCAGGGCGAAGGCTAAAGAAGAAGGATACGGAAATGGATGCAAAAGTAACCTGGGATCATGGGATGACGTTCTCCGGGACGGCTGATACCGGTTTTTCGGTGCCGCTGGGGGCGGCCCCAGCTGTAGGCGGCGAGAACGATGGTTTCCGCCCGATGGAATTGATGGCCGTTAGCCTGGCGGGCTGCACGGCGATGGATGTGATCTCAATCATGCGCAAGAAGCGTCAGGATGTGACCGCATACGAAGTCAAGGTACACGCCGATCAGGCCGATCAGCATCCGCATGTTTTTACCCAGTCCGTTATCACCTACGAGGTGACCGGGCACGAGATTGATGAGGCGGCTGTATTACGCGCTATCCAACTTTCAGCGGATCGCTATTGTCCCGCACAGGGGATGCTCGATAAAGTGATGCCGATAGCGTTGCTTTATGAAATTTATGAAGATCAGGGTGAAGGGGAACGCACGCTGGTTGTTAAGGGGAAGTACGAAAGATAGTATCAGACCACAAAAGTTTTCAAGACTTTTGTGGTCTGTAGAAGCAATCAAAAAAAGCCGCGACATTTGTCGCGGCTTTTTTTGATTTAAGGCTAGATTTCAAATTGAAGTTGCATTTCTTCAAGGCTTTCTGGAGAACCGATGACGGTTATTTTATCGCCAACGCGCAGGCGTGTGTAGCCGTGTGAGACGATGTCGGTCTCGTGGCGATGGATGGCGACGATCAGGGTATCTGTTGGGAGCCGAAGATCACGCAGGGGGATGCCGTGCATGTTCGGGTCACGGACGTAGACTTCGCGCATCCGATATTTGGATTCGGTATCCATTAACAGGGAAGCGGTATCCGGCTTGCGGGCGAACTGATCCAGCAATCGCACTGTCGCGGTGCCGGGATGGACGGTGAGCACATCCAGCTTGCGGAAGTGTTCACGATTGGCGAGATCGTTCAGGCGTACGACGAGGGTTTCGGTGCCGTAATTTTCGTAGAAGAGTTCGCAGATTTTGTAGTTTTCTTCATCAGAGAGCATAACAACGACCGAGTCTGCTTTGGCTGCATCAATCTTTTCGAGGTGTTCGAGCGTGATGCTTGGGATGATGGTTAGCTCTTCTTCATCGCCGACCGGCGTCAGGGCACAGGTTGAATCGGTGCAGACCCACTTAATTTGCCAGCCCTGCCTCTTGAGCAAGCGGGCAACGGCGGATGCTTGATCGTCGGTACCGAAGATGAGCGCGTCGCGCGTGCCATCGAAGTGTGTATCGCCGCGTGGATGAGCTTCCTTGACGCGGTGGATGACCCACTTGAAGAGGGGCGGGCCGACGATCTGGTTAAGCACGATTACGGCGATGATGATCGTGGAAAAATCCAGCCCAAATTCAGGGAATTCTCCGGCGACTTCTTTCGCCAGACCAAGCCCAACACCTGCTTGAGTAACGTAGGCTGTCCAACTGACGAGATTGTTTTTCATTGGCTCGCCTGCAATGCTGCCCCCGGCAAAGGAGCCGATGAAAATTGAGAGCAAGCGAATAAGGAAAAGAATCAGTGCAATTTGCCATGTTTTTGCGAGGACATCCAATGCTAACGAAGATCCTGTTAACGTAAAGAAAGCAATATAGATTGCGGGGCCCATATTGTGCAAAATCTCGCTCATCTGGTCTCGGTGGGGTGTCCAATTGATAACGAAGAAACTGGCGATCATGCAGACAAGCAGTGGCTCAAGTAAGATTTCTAGCCCGAAGTGTTCGTGGCTGAAATGGCGTAAAAAAGTGGATGCCAGAAAGACAGAATATCCCAGAAGAAGGATGCTAATAGATTTGAAAGCACTTTTGATATTTAGGGAAAGCATAAATTGAATGAATTTTCCCAGTAAATATCCGAGCAGAATGGATAGCCCTAACTCAAGCAAAAGCAAAACTGCGAAACCAAAATTCAGATCAATATCTGTGAGCAACGCATCGGCAACTTCTGAGTTGAATGAGAAAAGCACAATGACAATCACATCCATGATGACGGTCACGCCCAGAACAGTCTGTGTAAAGGGGCCTTTTGCGCGTAGTTCGTTGACAATGGCAATCGCGGAGGAGGGGGAGCGGGCAACCAGAATGGCTGCAACCAAAATGGATACTGCGATGCGGCCTGTTAAGGCCATGTCTTGCGTGAAAGGAATGTACTTTGTCAGGAAGAAGAAGGCCAGTCCGCCAAATATTGATGTTGCCAGCACTAATCCGGTGGTTACCCAGGCAATCCCTTTAAGCCTGCCGCGCAGGTCTTTGAGATAAAGTTCACTCCCCGCAGCAAAAGCAATAAACCCCAATGCAACTTCGTCGATGAAGTGCAGCGTGGTCAGGAGTTCGTCGGTTAATATATTGAGAACAAAGGGGCCTACCAGAATGCCCGCAACGAGAAAGCCGCTAATCAGCGGCAGCTTATAACGTTTGAAAAAGGCGCCAATCCCTTTGGCTGCCAATGAAATGATCCCAAAGCTGAGGAGGGCAATGAGCAAGACGGGGGTTGTTTCCATAGTAACTTTCCTTGAAGTGGCGTGCTTTGATGTAAGCGCTATTCTCCGGCTGGGACAAGACTGAATATGTCCGAGACAGGGCTGGCGGTGATGATAAAGCCATCGCGCGAGAGTGTCCCCTGATAGGCTTGTGTGCCATTATGGGGAATCCAGCCTTCCATAGTGAAGGGGATCGGGCTATCGGCAGCGATCCATTCGCCGTTATATTTTCGGGCAATATGCACATGCGTACCGGTCGTTGTACCGCCTTCGCAGGATGGGTAGCCAATTGAATCACCCGCATTCAAGAGTGTTCCGAGCGCTACTTTTTCCGGAGTGCCAATGTGCAAATAGAGCAGCACCCAGCCGGTGCGCTCGTCGCCATCCATATCGAGGTCGAGGATGACTATGCCCCGGTCCACGCGTGCGACGATTGAATCTGCCATGGCGGTGGTGAACTCATCGGCTGTGGGGGTAAAGCAGCCGCTCGTTTCAGATGGAGGCGCAAAATCGACCGCCGCAAAGGGCATCCCTTCGCCCCAGCCTGTGTGGGGGCCGCCGGTATATGTCCACGTGCTGCCACGCGGGAAGGGCAATAGAAGCTCGGGTTGTTCCAACAAGCCCGGGATATGTTCGTCTCCGTCTGCCCAGGGATCACCGAAAAGCTGGAGATAGGTATCCCAGACTCCTTCGGGGCCAATAGCGCGTTCATACGCGGATTTGGAGAGGATACGCGATAAATAATATTGGATTCCAACCGTAGCCGCATTCTGCCACGGATCAGGGCGTTCAAGCCTGCCATCGTTATGTTCAAATTCGATCAGCGTGCCCGTGCGCCAACTGTAATAACCGTTGTTGAGCGTATTCGCCGCCCAGATTAATTGGAGATAGACGCCCCGATGTGCGCGCGGATCGACATTGCCGAGCACATAATCGGTGTCGGGAGCATCGGGCTGGGTGAGTGCGCCGCTTTGGTATTCGAGCAATGCCAATAGCAGACGCGGGCTGACGCTGAAGTTGAGGGCAACATAATCCACGATTTCTGCGCCGCTGCGATTTTCTCCACCGGCATAGCCTTTGTAATCTTTCAGCCAACCCGGGTACGCATCGACAAGACCGGATGTATCAAAGCCAACTGCGGCGGGGCCGTTGACAAATGCGGCATTTGGCAAAATTCGAAATTGGCTGCCCCAAAGCGCTCGATAATAAATGGGAATTTGCATCGGCATCCCGATGGGTAAGGTGGTTACATCGCGCGGGATGATCGGGTTGGCAGCGTAAATTTCATCGATGGTGGTGTTGAAATGGCTGGCGAGCGCGGGCATGGTATCGCCCGATTGGACGGTGTAGTCGACCAATTCGCCGGGGGCATACGCGGGACGGGTGATATAGGGCGTGGCGGTGACTTCCGGGGTGGGGGTTGTGCTAAAAAGGGAGATTTGCGCCACAGGCGTGGAGGGAGAACAGCTTGTGAGCAGAAAGATGGCTATTAAAAAATAATGCGTATTCCGCCATATCAAGCGCGGAATACGGGTGTGGATTCTGATGTTGGTCATGCTGTGTTACTCAGTCGTGTCAGGGGCTGCGTTTGGGTCTTCACGGACAATCACAGACCATCCCTCAGCAACCTGGCTGGCAGTGATGGTTTCGTCTCCGCGGGTGAGGGTGCCTTTGTAGGCTTTTTCACCTGCGTGCGAAATCCAGCCGTCGAGGTTGAAGGGCAGAGCGCCATCTGCGAGAATCCATTCGCCGTTATATTTGCGCGCGAAATGGAGATGCGTGCCGGTTGAGATGCCGCCTTCGCAAGAGGGCTTGCCAATCTGATCGTCGATTTCGAGCCATTCGCCCATCGGCGCTCTGCCGTTGGTGGCGATGTGCAGGAAGAGCAAGTTCCAGCCGGTGGCTTCGTTGCCGTCCCCATCCAGATCGAGGACGACGATACCGCGCTCTGAGCGGACAACCAATCCGGGCGCAGGGGCGAGCACCCATTTGTCGCTCTCGGTGCAGCCGCTGACATCGCTCGAGGGGGCAAAGTCTAGCGCGGCGATGGCGCCTTCGTGCTCCCATGCGGAGTGGGGGCCACCTGTATAGGCCCAAATACGGCCTGTTTCAAAGGGCAGGGTCAGGATGGGTTGACTCAATCCGGCAGGGAATAGGGGTTCAATGCTTTGGGCGCGTGCCCAGGGATCGCCGAATAAATCTGCATAGAGGGCCGGAAAACCGACATTCTGATCTATGGTTTGGGCCCAGCGTTCGGGGGATAATTTTTGGGCGAAATAATATTGAATTGCAACGGTACCGGCATTCAGGTCAGGGGCGATGCGCATGGTCGTCCCATCTGAGAAGGTTAACTCGGTCAGCGATCCTTCGCGCCAGCCATAGTAGCCGAGCGCCAAATCCTGCACGGCGACCATCATCTGACGAAATAAGCCGCGCTTGGTCACGTCGATATAGCCGAGGGGATAATCGCTTTCTGAAAGATTGCCTGCGTCGCCCAGCAGCCAGCCGGATTCGTATTCGATTAGTGCTAAAAGCAGGCGCGGGTTGAAGGAGTTTTCGAAGGCATGCCGTCGTACGCCCTCAGCGCCGCTTGTCCAGCCGGTTGAGCCGAGATAGTCTTGATGTTTGTTCAGGTAGCCGCCCGCCTCTTTCACGTAGGCAATGGTATCAAACCCGATGCTGGTTGCGGAAAGGACAATTTCGCTGTCCGGAAAAATTTCGGTGGCGGGGGTTGTTTCTTCGAGAATATCCGGCACGATCAGCAGTGTGCCCGGGTCAAGCAATGCGTTTGGTGCAGGGAGTTCACTATTTGCGCCGATCTCTTCAACGTTGACGCCGAAGTGGCTGGCGACCACGTCCAGCGAGTCGCCGGATTGTGAGTAGTAGAAACGCGTGGGGCCATCCACCGTGGGCAGGTTGGGGCTCTGCTCGGTAAGCGCAGCTACCGATTCGGTTGGGGTGGGGCTGGCTGCCGTAACGACAGGCGCTTCGAGAGTAGACGTCGGGAATATGGGGGCGGCGGTCAGGGTTGGTATGGCAGGTTGTGCCGCATCACGCGGGGCATAGACCACGGCGGTTGGGGTTTGGTAGGCGCCCCAGAGCGGCGGCGCTTGTCCACATGCGCCCAAAAGCAGCGCCAAAATTGGGATAAGAATAAAAACTTTTTTCATTTTGTGAGAGCGCAAGCCGAGGCTTGCTTTACCTTGTGATTTGATTGAGCGGATTTTGCCCGTCCCAGGCTTCGACGAAATCTTCGCCGTGGGTCAGGTAGCCGTCATA
>JBNKMO010000199.1:0-14044 GCA_050293165.1 Anaerolineales bacterium
CTTTCAGGAAGGCGCGCGCATCAGCATCGGTGGCGTAGCCGCGATTGAAGAGAAGTTGTCTTAGTACGGGAGGAAATTTTTCGAGTGCCTGGTCGGCTTCAGGTGTCAGTAAGGGTTGAATTTGCCAGCGTGTTTGCATCATTCCTTCTTTTTCAAACGGTAAAGTTGATCCCCGACTTGTTCAAGATCATAATAAACAGAAATTTCAGGGTGTAGGGTTGTAAAATAAATTGGGTGCTCATCTATATTTTCGGCAATATATTGCAACGTTGTTTCCCCAAGACTGGGCCAAACTTCGTGAAACCTGATAGACGTGCGCCCTTGCTCAATATGGGCTGTGTAGACGTACGAGTATAGTCGATCCCAGATGGCAAAGACAATTGCATCATCTTCAACCTTTCTGAGCACTCTCTCTGCAAGACGTGTGTATCGATCAGGATTAAGGTAAGGATAAATGCTTTCGTCACGGATAAAAGTAGTGTAGCCGGAATGAATGGCAAGGGTAATATCTTCGTGTGAATGACCAAGCACACTGAAAAGAAGCACAAATCCTAATAGAGCAGCAGCGATTTTCGAAAATTTCAAATCAAGCCTACTCTTTGCAAGGAATGTCCTCACGCCTTGTAGAAAAACCGATGCGCCAAGCCCCAACCAAACATAGACGGCCACAGAAACGGGGCCATAAAATTCGCGGTAGACTGAAAACTCAACTGTAACAGCAAAGCCCCAGATCAAAAGGAAAACCAGTAACGCATAAAGCGCACTTGCTATTCGCTTTTTATCAAAAAACAGAGAGATAGCCCCAAGCAATATAAGGGCTAATTCCCAGAGAGGGTAAGCGGCGACATATTCACTCAATCGCCTGCTTATCTCACCGGACTCTGCTGAAAAATAATAAACCCAAAAACTTTTTGCCGGAAAGATTGCCAACAATCTCCCCATAGGAGTACGAAACTCTTCCGGACTTAATCCATAACCAGACAGGTTTGTACTGTAGACAGTATTGTAAATGCTTGATGGAGGATTATTATAGTCAAGATATAAAAAGGCAAGGAATGTTAACATCAAACCCAGAATCGCTCCCGAGCCAGCAAAGAGCCAATCTTTTCTCTGCCGAGCTTTTAAAAGCATGAAAATAAATACGGAAACCCCTGTCATGATGACAGTACTATGAATACCAAGACTCAATCCGCCCAACAGTCCCGCAACAAGAAGATACCAAGGGTTTTCTTCTCTTTCCCAGAGAAGAACTAATAGCCAAATACTGGCAATCATGCTAGCCGCTGGCGCATACGTTTCTGCAAAAATCGTGCGCTGCCAAAACAAAGGTGCCAGAGATAAAGCAAGCGCGCCTACAACACTGCCAAGACGCTTTCCTCCAAGCAAACGAATAATCCAATAAACTTGCCCAACCGTCAAGGCACCGAAGAAAGCTGACATAAAATTAACACGATAAGCTATGTTATGGATTGGAATAAGCGTAAAAAGACGTCCCAGAAAAATATAAGTCGGATAACCGCTTGAGTGCGTCATCCCCAACGTATAGGATAATGTTTGAAATTCAGCAGCATCTGCTGTTAGCAATGAAGGGGCTAATGTGCGCACATATAAAAATAATGCCCAAGCAAAGAGGCTTACAGCTATAGCAAAATCATTACGGTTTATTTGAGGCTTTCGCATTGTCATAATGCGTGAGTATACTTTATAAAGCAATCGAAAAAAACAAATCTGCAAGCTATTTTCGTTTCTTTCTACCGTATAATTTTAATCGGAGGTTCTCATGTATACACTAAAAGAAAACGAAAAGATAACACCGGCTATGTTCTACACATCCGACGCCTTATTTCACGGCGAGGTAGTGACCACCAAAGTCATCCGTATCAACATCTGGTTGCGCTCAGATAGCGCCCCAAAATATGCCCAACTCCTAAACGCCCAAATGATTTCCTTAACTGGCAATGGGTATAGCGCAAAGTTCGACGAATTATTCATACCCGTTGATCAGATCGTAGCCTATCACGCTGCTCCAAATGTTGAAATCGACTTAGACTATAACGAAAACGAGCCAAACCGTCGTATGACGCCCCTAAAAGTGATCGGACCATCCTTCTTGACTTTCATCGGTAAGACTCGCGTTTCCACCCAAACCGAATTTAGCGCAACCCTTGAAGTTGGGCGAAACACATGGCTTTCATTCTACGATATAGCAATCTCCACACCAAACATGCCCAAAATGCACATCCAGGCCCCCATGCTTTTACTACGCCCAGAAAAATTCTCGTTCAACTTGATAGAGTAAACTGTCAACTTGTGAAAACTGGCACTTGAAATTTATTATATACTCTGCAATAATAGTTTAACGCTCCGAAAAAGCGATTCAAGTGAAAGCTTGTAAAGCAGAGTTTCCAGCCTAAAATCAAACGAGATCATGGCGAACGGAAACCACCGAAAAGGCTAACCAAATGAAAATTTGGGACGCAAATTCTAGTATCTTCGCCAATGCTTTTTTAGTAAGTGGATAAGATAGCTAGAGTGCCGAACAGGTAAAATCAGCGAAAGCTGATGGCGCAAAGTTATGGATCTAAAGTCGTCTTATTAAGAAGGACCAAGATTGCCAAACTGCCGAAGAGCGTTCACCAAAAAAACTCCCTGAAAAATCAGGGAGCTTTTCTTTTACTTCATACCAAAGCCTTGCGACTGTACAATCGAAAGCAAGTCCTTACGCTTGGGCTGCGACGTGCGTCGCGCAGTATGCTCCAGCCAGCCATAATCTTCCATCTGCCCATCGCTTCCTGGAATATCGACCTGACGCCCATTATAGATGCCGGTCTCAATCATCGTCTTATCGTAAGCGTGAAGCGCGGATTCCTGTTCGGGATTGTACTGTTCCCAATGCAAAATCGCTTCCTGCGGCAAACGTGGACGGACACCGGGACTCTGCTCAGGATAGCCAAGCGTCATTCCTGTGATCGGGAAGACATATTTAGGCAACCCCAAAAGCTTGATCACGCTCGCGGAATTATTTCTGATTCCGCCAATATAGCAGATGCCCAGCCCCAACGATTCGGCGGCAAGGGCGGCGTTTTGCGCCGCAAGGGACACATCCACCGCAGCGACCAGGAAGTTTTCGAGATATTCCGCATTATGTTCATAGCCGCGCATCTGATTAAGTTGTTCCAGCCGATAGCGGTCAGCGCACCACACTAAAAAGACAGGCGCTTCGGCGACATGCTGCTGTCCACCACAAAGCTCAGCAAGCTGGGTACGCGTCTCTTTAGCAGTCACCGCGACGACGCTGTAGGTCTGCATGTTGGACGAGGTGGAGGCACGCTGTCCGGCGGCAATAATCGTCTCCACAACGGAAGCAGGCACAGAGTCGGGTTTGTAACGGCGCACGGAACCGTGCGCATGGATTAAGTCCAGGGTCGGGTTATTCATTCAATCAACTCCATTTAAGATTTAAAAAAGGTTCGCAGTTTATTCTGCGAACCTTTTTCTTTTATTCTACATCATCTTCCTCAGGAGCGGGGTCTTCAATCGGCGGCGAGCGCCGCAAGGCCACGTAACCAACCACGATCAAGAGCAAAGCAATGGCTGTAGCACCGAGAACCAGCGTCCAGATGCGCACGTCGATAGTTTCCCACCAGGCAGGCTCATCAAGGTTTTGTGCCCAACTGGGATTTCCTGTCTCGCCTGTGGCATGCCCTTGCCCCTGTCCCGCTCCTTCGGGCGGCCCGGCGCCCTCATGCGTGCCAGCGGCTTGCTCAGCGGCACGGAGAGCATCCAACTCTTCCTGGGTTGCGCCAGCGTTAAGCTGTGCCTGTTGTCCGGGCGGCACCCAGTTATCATCACGCAGCCAGGGTGGGCCACCACCGCCAGTATTGGAGGGAGTGGCTACTTCGGGCGCGGTCGCTTCCCATTGACGGATGAAACCTACAATGGCTTGAATATCCGATTCGCTGATGCGGTCACCCCAAGCGGGCATGGCTGTACCGGGCACACCCTGCGTAATAATTTGTTGAATAGCAAGATCGGGCGTATCTGTCAAGAAACCTTTCACGTTGAGAGATGGGGCTCGACGTGTCCCTTCACCATCAGCGCCATGACACAGCGAACAGATTGATGTGTAGAGCGCTTCACCCAACGCCAGCGACTCTTGCGTGGTAACGATAGGCATATCCGGCTGCGGAATAGCGCCAACACCAACTTCATCCCAGCGCTGAATGAGGGTTACCGTCGCATCGATTTCTTCGGGAGCGAGAGCGCTGTTCCAGCCTGCCATGAGCGTACCGGAGACACCAAGGCTGATGATACGGTTCAACTCATCGGGAGCGGTCTCACGCAAAAGGGCATCATTAAGCGGTGGAGCAAGCGTTGAGCCTAAACCATCCGCACCATGGCAGGCAACACATTGAGTAGCGTAGATGGTAACGGCCTGTTGTAAAACGGCACCATTCTCAAGGTCGGCAAGAGCTGCATAAATAACGGGATCAGGCTCGGTGGAGAACGGCACGAGCGGAGCCAATCCCAGATTGACGACGCGATCCTGCACCTGCTGCCAATCACCATATTGGATCAAAGCAGCCAATTCTTCGACCTGATAATCGCTCAACGGGCCGCCGTCACTTTTGTTCCAGGCGGGCATGGCGGTATCGTAACGTCCACGATTGATGATCTTGAGCAGTTCGTCATAATCCATCGAGCGCAGACCGTCATTGTCGAGCGAGGGCGTCGCGCCAAGGCCTTCAGCCGTTAAGCCATGACAAACAGCGCAATTCTCAGCATAGAGCGTCATGGCGTCGTCAAGCTGTGTAGCCAGAATTTCATTCTGTGCAGAATCAAGACGTTCGGGCTCTTTTACAGCGTAAAAAAGAATGGCGAAAACAATCGCTTCGGTCGCCAGAATGCCGAGAAAAATTTCGACAAGGCGAACCCATTTTTGTTTTTTCTCGTTCATGCGTACACCACCTGTGATGAATTGAAAGTTTGGCGTGTCGTGGGATTACCCGTATCGACGACGACATTTCCGTCCACAAATGCGACGGGGAAAAGATCAAGTGGGCGCGGCGCAGGCGGATTCAGGACTTCGCCCGCCATATCAAATTGGGAGTTGTGGCACGGGCAGATAAACTGGTTGGCGGCTTGGTCCCACGGAACCGTGCACCCAAGGTGGGTACAGCGATGATAGAGCGCCATGAAGCCCCCGTCATCGAGGCGAACGAGATAGAGACGTCCGTTGGTGATGTGCGTCACTGAGCCAGCCGGGAAATCATCCACTGCGCCGACGGTAATAACGCTGCCAAATTCACCTTCCGCCAAACGGGGCTGGAGATAGGCCAGAAAGACGCCGCCGAACTCCAGAAGTGCCAGCCCGCCCAAGCCTTTCCAGATAAAGCTGAGAAAGTCACGGCGAGAAATATTCTCGGGTATTGGTGTTGTTTTTGAATTCATAATTCGTTCCTTATGTAGACTTTAGGACTTAGATATTGTCTTTAGGTGATGCAAAATCTCATATCTAAAGTCTTAGTGTGCAAGGGGCATATCCCAAGGCCAGTACAAGCCCATTCCGGGACCCCGGAAGTAGATACCGATAATAGTCAGGATCAAGATTGCTACAAAGATAAAGATAAAGAGGAAGAGCACGCGTTCTTCTGTCGAAGCTTTAAATTTATTCTTCACCCATTCATCCATCATAATTAGGCCAAGCGCAATCACCGCAAGCGGGACAAAACCGTTCGAGATCAGGCTGTCCCAAGTCGGGAGCCAAGCATCCCAGTGGATGACGAACTCATCCAGCACAACCCAGAGCGGCGTGGAGACGAGCGATATCCCTGCAGCAAGTACCGTCAGCCAACGCCCGCGCTTCGAGCGGAAATAAATGCCGACATTCTCGGTGTTCACATCATAGAAAGGCAGCATTGCCAAAGCGATGAAGAAAATGCTCGGAATGATGATCGCCCCAACCAAGGGATGGAAATGTAGCAATAGCTCCTGCAAGCCGAGGAAGTACCACGGTGCCTTGGCAGGATTCGGACTGATGTCGGGGTTAGCAATCCCTTCGAGGGGTGCGTTCACAAACATCGAGAAGAGCAGCAATGCGGCGATCCAGAAAAGCGCCCAAATCGTCTCGCGACGAATTAAGTATGGGATCGTCGTCACGCGCACAGGCTTCTTGGGGGCATCGTCTTTAATTTTACGGGGAATGCTCAAGCCGCCATCTTTGCGGATACGCCAAAAATGGAAGGAGGCCAAGCCGAAGATACCCAACGGAACGAAGGAGATATGCAGTGAGTAGAACTTAAGCAAGGTCGGGGCACCCACCTCGGGGCCACCGAGCAAGAGTCGGCTGAGAGCGTCCCCGATCAGCGGAACATAGGAAAGCACACTCGTCCCAACTGTGATCGCCCAAAAAGCAAGCTGATCCCACGGCAGTAAATATCCGGTAAAGTTACCAAAAAGCACGAGCAGCAACATTCCAACGCCGATCAACCAGTTCGTCTCACGCGGCGGACGATAAGCGCCAGTAAAGAAAACGCGCAAGAGATGTAATGCGGAGACCAGGATCATCAAGTTTGCTGACCAATGGTGAATATTGCGGATCAGCGCACCAAACCAGACATTCGAGTTGAGCGCCAATATATTAAGGTAGGCATCGGGAGCGCTGGGCGTGTAATTCGCCTGCAACAAAACGCCGGTTAAGCCGAGCAAAACCATCAGCAAGGCAGCCAAACCACCCAACCCCCAGGTGTATGTCCACTTAAGCGTCCGCGCATCCACTTTGGACGGATGCAGATGCAAAATAAGATTGTTCACTACCATCAGCATGCGCCCACGATCATCGGTTGGCGGGCTGCCGGGCTTCAAACGCGACACAACACGTTTGAAAAATGTATTTTCAGTATTCTCTTGTTTCTTCATAAAATATTCCTCAACACAGATTTGAAAGAACTATGCCCTAATTATCAAAAACTTTGTGAAGACTGTGTAAAGTTGAAATAAACACTCGTTAAAGGCTTCTTGCCAGTAAACTTATTTACAAAACACTTTAACTTTCTTTAAAGAAACTTTACAAAGCCCTTGTAGAATGAAAATATAACTAAAAACAACCTCTATCAAGGAGATAATTATGTTCAAGAAAATCTTAATCGGCTCTCTCGCAACCTTTGTACTTGGCGCAGCCAGCGTCAGCGCATACAACGCCGTCAACAAAACCACCGTTGTTTCAGCAGAAAAAGCCGAAAGCGGCAACTTCATCACAGATCTTGTGGACAATATCGTTCAATCGCAAACAGAAGAACAGACACAAACAACCAGCCCCCTTGGCAATCAAGTTGCAACGCAAGGCCAAGGACAAGGCCAAGGTCAAGGACAGGGCCAGCAAGGCACCGGCGGTGGAAATGGATATCGTGGCGGACGCAACACAGACTGGACAGCAGGCAGCGGAAATAACACAGCTGCGCATGTCAACCTCCACGGTACACTCACGGATATTGGGCTTGCTACCCTTACCTTTACAGCGGATGACGGACAAGTATTGGCAGTCAACCTCGACCCCACAGCCCTCGGATTAACCCTCAACATCGGCGATGGCATGACCATCAGTGGTAACTGGCTGGACGAAACCACCTTCACCCCAATGCAAGTCACCCTCGATGCAACTGGTGAAACCTTCTCCCTCAACGCCGGTGGCGCAGGCCAAGGGCAAGGAGGCCAGGGAGGCAACGGTGGTGGCGGGAAAGGTCACGGCGGGCAACAATAACAGAAAGACTCTCATCATTACTTCCATAGGAAGCAGAGATTACGCCATGCTTTAAAAAGCATGGCGCAATTCTTTTAATCTGTTATGTCATTGATAGGATAGAGGCATCTTAGAAAGGGGTAAAATACAGACAAGTTTCTATTCTTACGAACATAAAATCATTCCCCAGGCGAAAAATGAGCCCATCAACAGGAAAAAAGACGGCACCTGAAAGCGCATCTACTCCTATCACCAACAACGGAGCAAGAGACCTTCATTATCGGCTGCTGGCAGAACGCTCCCTGGATATCGTCATAGCCCATGACCTTGACCGCAAAATGGTCTATGTAAATCACGCTTGGGTCAGCACAACAGGATACTCAGTTGAAGAAACAGTCGACAAACCCACATCCACCTTTGTCGCCCCAGAATATCTCGCTGAAAGCAAAGCCCGTACTCAACGTCGCAAAGAAGGGGATATTAGCACTTACACCTATGAACTGGAGTTATTGGCGAAGAACGGCGAAAGGATTCCCGTAGAAATTCATTCAGCCCCAATTAATACAGAAGATGGCAATTCTACTGAAATACTACTGATCGCCCGCGATCTTCGCGAAAAGAAAAAAACACAAGCAGCCCTTATCGAGAGTGAAGCGCGTTTTCGCGGGTTCTTCGAAAGTGCACCGTTCTCCATTTGGGAAGAAGATTTTTCAGAAGTCCGAAACTTAATTGAGCAACTCAAAAAAGAGGGGGTAAGCGACTTCACAACCTATTTTCGCCGCAACACTGATGTGCTAAAAAAATGTATGCAGCTTGTACGCATTATTGATGTCAACCAGGCAGCAGTGACAATGCACAATGCGCCAGATAAAAACAGTTTACTTCAGGCTGGCTTACCCAAAATCCTTAGCGCAGAAACTTTGGCGGCCTTCGCTGAGGCGCTTGTCGGCTTGATTGATGGACAAAATGTATATCAGGCAGAGACCTTCGCGAAAAGGATTACGGGGGAAAAGTTTCCTCAACAGGTTCAATGGAAAGTCGTTTCAGGGAGCGAAGAAACATGGAAGCGCATTATTGTTTCCACCCAAGATATTAGCGACTTAAAAAAGGCAGAAGAAGAACTTAAGCAAAAGATCAATGATCTAAATGTATTACAAGCAACCGCCTTCACCTGCTCTCAAGCGAATAATATTGACGAGCTAATTCGACAAATCACCAATATTATCGGAAACACCCTCTGCCCGGACATTTACGGCTTTCTTCTGTTGGACGAAGAAGAAAACGCTCTTACGCCGCATCCATCTTATGGTTTTATGGATGAAAATAAAGATACCCAAACCATTCAGTTGCCAAATGGGATTACGGGGGTGGTTGCCGCGAGCCAAAAAGCGATTCTGATTGAGGATATCCGAGAAAGCGACGCATATATCGCATCTAGCCTATCAATCAGATCGGAGCTTTGCGTTCCGATTAAGGTTGCATCAAAATTATTAGGCGTTATCAACCTCGAGAGTACAAAACCGGCCTTTTTCAGCAAAGCAGACGAACGCTTACTCAGCATCATTGCCAGTCAGGTCGCCACAACAATCCAAAAACTGGAATCATTGAAAACAGAGCAGAAACGCCGCCAAATTGCTGAAACCCTTCAACGGATTGCCGCCGCAATCACTACGACACTAAACCCCAAAACAGCAATCGATCAGATTCTAACAGAGCTACGCTCTGTTATTGAATTCACGAGCGCATCTGTACAACTGTTACGTGATGACCATCTCGAAATTGTTGGTGGGCACGGGGCTCTTGTACTTGAAATCGAAAAAAACCGCACCTTCCCCTATCCTGGAGATAACCCCAACACCATCGTATTACAAACTTTGCAACCCTACATCATTAATGATGCTCAAGCGTCCTATAAAGATTTTAAAGATATGCCATCCATAAAATCTTGGCTGGGCATCCCACTGATAACCAACGAACGCCCGCTTGGATTATTAACCCTTGATAGTAACAAAACAGCACACTTCACCAAAGAAGATGCTCAAACTGTTACATCCTTTGCGCATCATGCAGCTATCGCCCTTGAAAACGCACAACTCTTTGAAGCCGAAAAAAAACGACGTGAAGAAGCAGAAACACTGCGCGAAACAGCACTTGCTATCACATCATCACTAAATCTTGACCAAGCTATTCAACAAATCCTTGAGCAACTTGCCCGTGTTCTCCCATACGACAGCGCCAGCGTCCAATTACTACAGGATGGAACCATCATCAACCTCGGCGGGCGTGGATGGAGCGACCCTGAAACTGTCATGAAGATGCGTCTCCCTATCCCCGGAAACAACCCCAACACCAAGGTGATCACAGAGCGTCAAGTTGTCATTCTGGATGATCCACGGCGGGAATATACGCCTTTCAGCAGGTATCCGCACAACTACATTTTTTCCTGGATGGGTGTACCCCTCATCTTCCGCGACAACATAATCGGAATGTTGGCAGTAGACAGTAAACAAAAAGGGTATTTCAACAAGGAAAGTGCCGCCATTGCACAAGCATTTGCCCACCAAGCGGCGATCGCCATCGAAAATGCACGTCTTTTTGATACAGCGCACAAACGTCTGGAAGAAGCTGAGACCCTACGGCAAGCTGCAATCACCATCAACTCTGCCCTTTCGCTGGATGTTGTCCTTGAGACGGTTGCCAAACAAATGACAGCCGCGATCAATGCAACCGGCTGCGCGATCTTTAGCTGGGATAAAGGGAAAGATAGTTTGTATACCTTAGTGGACTATAACCGCTTATCTCCGTCTAATGCCGATCAACCGGGCAAAGAATACAAGTTAGCCAATTACCCTCTCTCCCGCAAAATCTTGGCACAGAATCAAACGACGGTCGTTCAACGCAACAATGCCAACACAGACATCGAAGAAATAGCCCTGATGGAAGAGAGAAAAATTAGCATTCTGCTCTTACTCCCAATGATAGCGGGAAATAAAACGATCGGCTTAATCAAACTCTATGAGCATATCGATACGGACCGGAATACGTACTCGAAAGAGGAAGTTAATCTTATTCAGGGGTTAGTCTCACATGCCGCTATTGCAGTTGAGAATGCACGTCTATATAACGCCGAGAAAACCCGACGTCAGGAAGCGGAAACGCTACGCCAAGCTGCGCTTACAATCTCATCTTCACTTGACCTGGATGAGGTGTTGCGCACAATCCTCGCATCCATCAAACGTGTTGTCCCTTTTCATAGTGCAGCGGTCATGTTGCGAACAAATAACCATGTCGAGATAACCAGTGGCTATAACCTGCCAAACAAGCAGGAGCAAATAGGCAAAGTTTTCCCCGCTGCGGACACTCTCTCCTCGAAACTGATTGAAACGAAACACCCACTAATCCTTGCAGATGCTCAGGAAAACCCAAGCTTCAACAAATGGGCGGGGACCGACTATGTACGAGGCTGGATGGGCGTTCCCCTGATCGTACGTGGCAATGTAATCGGATATATTACACTCGACAGCCTAGAGATCAACGCCTACCATGAAAAACATGCGGAGCTAGCACAGATATTTGCTCATCAGGCAGCGGCGGCAATTGAAAATGCGCGCCTGTACCGAGATGCATTACAAGCAGCGGAACGCAGGGCTGTGCTGCACCGCGTCAGCCAAGATATTTCTCGCGGTATTCAATCTCCGGACGAAACCTATCAAGCAATATACCTCGCAGCAAAAGCATTGATGGCTTGTGATGCTTTTGTGATCTCGCTTCGCAATGACCGTGAAGATAAACAAGACATGGGCGTTTACTTGATTGACGAGGGCAAGCGATATCCTGAAAGACTTATGCCTCGCGAGAGAAGCATTATCACGCTCGCGGAGCAAAAAATGGGGTCGTTTATCGCGCAAGATATTTCGACCACCAAGCTAAGCATAGAAGGCAAACGCAGCCGCTTTGGTAGCAGGAAAAAAATACGTTCAATGCTGGTTTCCCCTATGTATATTGGAGAGAAACTGATAGGCGCCATCTCGGCGCAAAGCTATACCCCAAACGCCCATACCGAAGAAGAGCAAATCCTGCTGGAAATGCTTGCGTCGCACGCAGCCGCCGCGATCGAAAACGCTCGCCTCTTTGCTGAGACCGAGCGCCACGGGAAAGAGTTTGCCGAGCTTTACAAAATCACACAAGATTTAATTACCACCCAAGATATTCACGTCCTCCTGAAAACAATGCTTGAGCGCGCAACCAAACTGATCGGTGTTTCCTCAGGTAGCGTTTATATCTATGAAGAAAAGACCAATGAACTCGTTGTCAATACATTCCATGGTTTAGATCAAGCAACCGAGAATGAACTCAGGGATATTCGACTTAAGCTGGGCGAGGGCATGGCAGGGCAAGCCGCAAAGACTCTCTCCGCACTGCGAGTGGATGATTATCAGAGCTGGGAAAAGAAAAGCCCACAATATGATGGGAAAATCGCTTTCACTTCTGTTATAGAGATTCCAATGATCTACAGCGGGAGGCTACTAGGGATTCTGTCTCTGTTTGAAACTGCCCCCAAGTCATATCACTTCAGCGAAGACGATGAACGCATCTTGGTTCTTTTCGCGGCGCAACTAGCAAGCGCTCTTCATAGCGCACGTCAATTTGAACAGATCACAACACGTCTTGCTGAATTGGAAGCCATCAACCATCTTTCCACGGCCTTGCGCACAACCGAAACCCCCGAAGACATGTTGCCCATTTTGCTCGACGAGCTCAGCTGCTCGCTGCATATCGATGTTTGCTCTATCTGGTTAAGTGACCCCAACTCTGATGAAGTGTATCAGGCCATTGCTCGCGGATGGATGGCAGAGATTCCGCCTATGCGTCAAAAAAATGATCTCGGTATTATCGGGCGTATCTATGAACAAGGCAACCAATACATTTCAGATGATATTAGCAAAGATCCTTATATCAAAAGCAACCGCGCGGACCTTTTGCCTGCAAACTGGACAGGCGCATGGGTGCCGATCCGTGCGAGCCACGCCATCACTGGCGTGATCGGCGTTATGGCAGAAGCTCCACGCAAATTCGACAAAAGCGATTTGCAAATTTTAAGCATACTAGCAGAAATCGCAGGAAACGCCTTCCACCGTGCACGCCTGCACTTGCGCACAGAACAACAACTCAAACGCCTAACTGCACTCCGTAATATCGATATATCGATCAGTTCTCACTCAGCACTGCACATCACGCTACAACTTTTGATTGAGCATACCATTGCCCAATTGGACGTCGACGCAGCGTGCATCCTCCTTGCCGAGCCACCCACACAAAACCTGAAATACTATGTCGGCAGCGGGTTCAAATACCCCGGTTTCAAACAAACGAATCTGCGTTCAGGAGAAGGATTGCCCAGCAAAGCTATCCAACAGCGCAACCTATACCTGGCAAATGACATTAACGAGGAAAACAACATCATCCGAAAGAACTGGTTTAAAGAGGAAAAGATTCATTGCTACTATTGCGTACCACTTACAGTGAAGGGTAACACGCTCGGTGTTCTTGAAATTTTCCATCGCGAATCGCTAAACACGCCCCCTGAATGGCAGAACTTTCTCGAATCGTTAGCAGGGCAGGCAGCTATTGCAATCGACAACCACGCCCTCGTTAAAAATCTCAAACAAAGCAACGACGATCTTGCACGCGCCTACGACACCACGCTTGAAGGCTGGGGCAAAGCTCTTGAATTACGAGATAAAGAAACGCAAGGGCACACCCTCAGTGTCACAGAGTTAACACTTAAACTTGCACGAAACATGAAAATCCCTGAAGCCGATCTACTCCACATTTACCGTGGAGCGCTCTTACATGATATTGGCAAGATGGGCATCCCCGACAGCATCCTCCACAAACCGGGTCCACTCACAAAAGACGAGTGGAAGATTATGCGCCAACACCCCAGATTTGCTTACGATATGATCTCGCAAATATCATATCTGCTGCCAGCCGCTGATATTCCCTATTGCCACCATGAACGTTGGGATGGTTCAGGCTACCCACGTGGACTCAAAGGCACCGACATTCCTCTTGGCGCACGTATCTTCTCTGTTGTTGATGTCTGGGACGCGCTACTCACAGATCGCCCCTATCGAGAATCATGGCCGAAGCAGGTTGCCATTGATTACATCCAAAACGAAAGCGGAGCGCGCTTCGACCCGAAAGTTGTTGAGGCCTTTATTGAATTGGTCACCCAAGAGGATGAGTAATCGCCCCACTTTGCATCATAAAAGGCCAGTTTCTCAGAAACTGGCCTTTTATTTT
>JBNKMO010000200.1:0-3446 GCA_050293165.1 Anaerolineales bacterium
ATTTACAATCCATCCTAAAAATACCTCGTAGTGGCGACTTTAGTCGCTTTGAACGGCTAGAGCCGCTACTACAAAGGAAATTTAGGATAGACGCTTAGGCCAAAAGACAAACTATGACCCTAACCTACCGCCCCTCCCAACAAAAGATTCTCCAATACACCCACGGCAGCATGGGCATCGCCGCCGTGCCGGGTGCAGGCAAGACCTTCACCCTATCCGCCCTCGCCGCCGAGATCATCGGACGCGGCGACCTCGGGCACGATCAAGAAGTGCTCGTCGTCACGCTCGTCAACTCGGCGGTCGATAACTTCTCCAGCCGCATCAACGGCTTTATCACCGAACGCGGTCTTTTGCCGCGCGTCGGCTATCGCGTGCGCACGCTGCACGGGCTGGCGCACGACATCGTGCGTGAGAAGCCGGGCATGGTCGGGCTGGAGGAGCGTTTCGGCATCATTGACGAGCGCGAAGCCACCTACATCCGCAAGGAAGCGGTCAACGCCTGGCTGGCAGCCAATCCCAACGCTCTCGACGATTATCTCGACCCCGATCTGGAAGAATCCAAAAAGGATTGGGCACGCAGGCAGCAACTCCCCGCCGCGCTCGAGGGCATCGCACTGGCATTCATCCGCTCGGCGAAAGATCGCCGCATATTGCCCGAGCAGCTCCGCTATCGACTCAATCCTTCGACAGGCTCAGGACAACCCGCGCCGCTGCCGCTCGCCGAGATGGGTCTCGCCATCTACACCGACTATCAGCGCGCCCTCGCCTATCGCGGCGCGGTCGATTTCGACGACCTCATCCGTCTCTCCCTCGATCTGCTCGAGCGCGATCCCGATTTCCTTGAGCGCCTGCGCTACCGCTTCCCCTACATCCTCGAAGATGAAGCCCAGGACAGCAGCCAAACGCAGGAGAAAATTCTGCGCTTGCTCGCAGGTCAGGGTGGCAATTGGGTGCGCGTCGGCGATCCCAACCAAGCTATTTTCGAGACTTTCACCACCGCCAACCCCGAGCTCCTGCGCAACTTCATCGCCCACGAAGCCGATTTCCAGCGTGCCCTGCCCGAATCTGGACGTTCGCAGCCCGCTGTGATCGACTTGGCAAACCAATTAATTGATTGGGTGATTCAGGGACATCCAGACGTGGATGTGCGCACAGCCTTGGCGCCGCCCTATATTGAAGCGACCGCCCCGAACGATCCCCAACCGAATCCGCCCCTGAATTGGGCTGGGATCCGTTTAATTAACCAAAAGTTCAGTCCCGAGGCCGAAGTCTCCGCCCTCGTCGATTCGCTCGCACGTTGGGTTCCCGAAAATCTCGACAAAACCGTCGCCGTGCTCGTGCCGCGCAACACGCGCGGTGCCGAGATCGCGGACGCACTCAAAAAGGAAGGCTTGGATGTGGTCGAAGTGCTCTCGTCCACGCAATCGACACGCCAAACCGCAGGCGCATTGGGGAACGTGGTGCAGTATCTCTCCGATCCACAATCCGCATCCAAATTGGCGACCGTCTACCGCGTTTGGCGGCGGGATTGGCGCGAAAACGATGAATACGCTGAGTTCTTCAAGCACGTCACCGCGCTGATCAAACGGGCGGGACAAGTCGAAACTTTCCTCGCCCCTTCCCCCGATCAAGATTGGCTGGCAAGTTTACAGGCGAGCGAATCGGAGGATGTCCTGAACGAGTTGGTCGCCTTTCGAGAGAATGTCCAACGCTGGCTCGCGGCGGTCACGCTTCCCATCGATCAACTAATCCTGACGCTGGCGCAAGACCTGTTCAGCGAAGCGGCTGATCTAGCCTTGGCGCATAAATTGGCATTGGTGCTGCGACAGGCGGCAAACGACCACAGCGAATGGCGTCTGCCCGAGTTAACGGGCGAACTGGCCGTCATCGCCAAAAATCAGCGTAAATTCATCGGCTTTTCAGCGGAGGACGGCGGTTTTGACCCGACGCATTATGCGGGCAAGGTGGTCATCACGACGATGCACAAGGCAAAGGGGCTGGAGTGGGACCGCGTGTACCTGACGGCGGTGAACAGCTATAACTTCCCGTCGAACCAGCCGAACGACAGCTATATCGGCGAGAAATGGTTTGTCAGGGATAACCTGAATTTGGAATCCGAAGCCATCGCCCAACTGGATGCCGCCACCCAAACCGGCGAATATGACTGGTACAGCGAGGGGCAGGCAACCCTCGATGCGCGCGTGGATTATGTGCGCGAACGCCTGCGTCTCTTTTATGTGGGCATCACGCGGGCGAAGGAGGAGTTGGTGGTGACGTGGAATACGGGGCGCAGAGGCGAGGCGACAATGGCGTTGCCTTTTGCGGCATTAAGGGGAGATGAACTACAAAGTTCATAACATATAGGAGGATGCTTTTATGGAAAAATTGGTCAAAGATTTTTGCAACAGAAAATATCTTCGCCAAAAACACACCATTGAGTTGCAAGAAAATTCAAATCGAGAATATGTATATCTTGAAGATCCTATCGTTTTTGCTAGATTGGCAGGAGAAATAAAGCATAGATTAGGACGCCCTTCAAAAGGGGCACAAATATTCATGCGCGGACAAACAGATGACCACAAAGGAATGGTACCTTCCATCTTTAGAGAGATTCAAAATAAAGATGAATATTCAAAACGTTGTAATGCTTATAATGCCTTGGGGAAATATATCAAGCAAATAGCGAAGGCAAAACGATTCGAAGGAGAAGTTGGAAACGCTATACTCCAACATTATGGCGTGAAAACATCTTGGCTAGATTTAGTTGACAACATTTTTATTGCACTTTGGTTCGCATGCTGGGAAAGAGTTGAACATGAAGATGGTTACAAATTTCAAATAAGAAAACCTAGTGATTTTGGTTGGGTATATTTTCTACAGTTTGATTTTTCTGAATCAAACCCAGATGACATCGTAATTGGTTCAGAAACAAAATATTGTGACTTACGCTCAAGTACTACATCACTTGTTCTCAGGGCTCACACTCAACATGGTATCTTTGGAACCTTAAACCATCCCGAAAGTTCAAATTATGATATGAACAAATTGGTAGTCGCAACGGTGAAGTTTCCAATCAATAAATTTGTTAGCTTCGTAAATCGTCATGAAATAATCACGCCTAAATATATGTTTCCATCCGACTATTACGACAACACATACAAATTATTACATCGCCTAAAAATAAAAGGGCTAATAAAAAGAGTGGAAAGCGAGTTTGGCCTAAGCACTGGTGCCTTGGGCACAATTGATACTTATTATCATAGCTAGTCACAAATTAATTCACCTAATTATTTTTTATCAGTATGGAGACAAAAATGACAACCCCACCAATCCCAGAAGAAATGACCGCCGTTGTATTGGATGCCTACACAGGCGTCGATGCGTTGCGGGTTGAGAAGAGACCTGTTCCCAAGCCAGGACCCAATCAGGTGCTTGTAAAAGTTGCA
>JBNKMO010000201.1:0-5841 GCA_050293165.1 Anaerolineales bacterium
CGGCGTGACCGCTCTCGAACTTGTCGAGGGGCTGACAGCGCGCAATGTGCGTGTTCACTACTTCCTGCGCGGGGAGCGCTACTGGAGCAGCGTTCTGGATACAGACGAATCGGAAATCATTCTGGAGCGTCTGCAAGAAGAAGGCGCTATCATCCATACCAATACCCAAGCCGCCGAAATACTCGGTAAACGCGGCAAAGTAATCGGTGTTCGCACCACTGACAACAAAACAGTCAAAGCCCAACTGGTTGCCTACGCCATCGGCATCCGCCCACGTCTCGATCTGGCACAAAGCACCGGTATCGAAACAGATCGCGGCATTCTCGCCAACCAATACCTGCAGACTAGCATTCGCAATATCTATGCAGCGGGCGATGTAGCCCAAGTCTACGATCCAATGAGTGGGCGCGCCATTCTCGACAGCCTTTGGAATCCCGCTCGAGATCAGGGCTACACTGCCGGATTGAATATGGCAGGAAAGGCGAGCGTTTATCGCAAATCTGCCCCCTTCAATGTCACCCGTCTTGGCGGGCTAACAACAACCATCATCGGCACAGTCGGCAATGGCCAAGACGAAGACCTGCTTGGCATCGCGCGTGGCGACAGCGAGACCTGGCGTCAACTGCCTGATGCTATCGCCGCCCAAAGCGGTTTCGATACTAACCGCCTGCGCCTGATGCTTGGTAAAAAGAAGATTCTGGGTGCAATCGTAATGGGCGATCAAACCCTCTCCACGCCGATCCAAAAGCTGGTTGAAGCCGAAGCCGATATCAGCTCAATACGCACACAATTACTCGCAACACGTGCTCCCGTGGCTGACATCATCGCTGACTTCTGGATGCAATGGAGAACTGAACATGCAGCGTAATAACCTTGAACTCTGGCTGGCACTTTTAGCCATGCTCATTATTGGCGCAGTCTACAGCCTCGTCCTTTTCACAACTCGCGAAGTCCCAGCCGCAGGAGAGTTTTTCGGTCACGCCCTCGGTATCGCAGGCTTCCTCCTGATGCTGATGACCGAAACCCTCTACAGTCTGCGCAAACGCAGCCGCAGCGCGCACTGGGGCAAAATGGCGAACTGGCTCAAATTCCACATCTTCACCGGCCTCGTCGGCCCCTTCATGGTCTTCCTGCATACATCCTGGAAACTCAACGGGGTCGCGGGCGTCGTCACTATGCTCACCATCGTCGTCGTTCTTAGCGGCATTGTCGGACGTTACATCTACACCGCCATTCCTCGGACAGCGGATGGAGCAGAGATGCAAGCGGCCGAATTGGAAACACAGATCGGTACCGCAGATGCGCAAATCAAAGCATGGATCGCCACCCGTCCGGAACTTGCTACCGTTGTTGAGCAAAATCTCGACAAATCACCTGGTACCGCCAAATCCGGCATGGATGTAATTTTCGGACGCTGGTCGCTTGAGCGCAAAACCCGCCGCGCCTGGAAACAAGAAGAACGCAAAGCAGACGCCCAAGTCCGCGCCCAGCTCAAAGAGATCGAGAAAATGGTACGCCGCAAAAACGCACTCAGCCGTCAAGTCGCTTCGCTGGGGATGGCGCGGCGTATGTTAGCCGTCTGGCATGCAGTCCATATCCCCATTGGGATGGCGTTATTTACCGCTGCCTTCATTCATATCGGCGGGGCGTTGTACTACGCCACCTTCCTGCACTAAAAGGAGCCCATGATGAAAAAGAATTCTTCTCTTGGCTGCTTCTCCTTTAGTGCAATTATCGCCTTTATTCTCACAGTGATCATCGCTGCGATTTTTGTCGTCACCAGTGGTGGGGCAATGTTCAGTCCGGGCAAATTAAGCCAATATGGCGACGAGTCTCTGGGCGGCGTCACATCACATAGCGCCATCGGCGGCAACTGCGCCGCTTGCCATGTTGCGCCCTGGGCAACGGAAAATATGTCGGACCGCTGCTTAAGCTGCCATAACGAGGTCAAGGCAGAGGTCGCGAGCGAAACGTCGCTGCATGGGGCATTACTCATCCATAATCCGGCACTTGCCTGCCGAGACTGCCATCCCGATCACCGAGGTGCAGATGCTTCTCTAACCGAGATGGCGCCAGAAACTTTCCCGCATGAAGTGATTGGATTCTCGCTGAATGCCCATCAAATTAAAGAGGACGCAACCCTCTTCGAGTGTGCAGATTGCCATACGCAGTCCATCACTTCCATTGAACTAAGTACGTGCAATGACTGCCACCAAAACATAAATGCAAGCTTCATGCAGGCACATACCCTCGCATTTGGCGATAATTGTATTGCCTGCCATGACGGGCTGGAATCTTACGGCGCAAACTTTGATCACAGCCAGACCGGTTTCCCACTAGAGGGCAAGCATACCCAAGAAAACTGCGCGGCATGTCATCAAAACGTTCGCAGTATCATGGATTTTGAGAACGCCCCTGAAGATTGCGCTGGCTGCCACTTAAAAGACGATGCGCACCAGCGGAGTTATGGCACAAACTGCGCTGTCTGCCATTCAGCCGCAGGCTGGGAGCCCGCCATTTTTGACCATAACAGGGCGGACTTCAAACTCGAAGGGAAGCATCAAAATGTGGAGTGTGAAGAATGCCATACCACAGCAGTGCCGCAAGACACACCGATGGACTGCTACTCCTGCCACGCACAAGAGGACGAGCATAACGGTCAGCTTGGCGAGGATTGCAGTCTCTGCCATACAGCAGAGGGCTGGGAACCGGCATACTTTGACCATGCAAAAATTACCACGGATTGTATAACCTGCCACTTAGCTAACGACGAGCATAATGGACAATACGGGACCAACTGCGCATCCTGCCACAGCACTGATGCCTGGAAGCCTGCCACCTTTGACCATAATCTCTCTGAATTCCCACTCACAGGAGCGCATGTCAGTGTGGCATGCGAAGACTGTCACATCAACAACACCTTTGACGGTCTACTAAGCGCTTGTGTGGCTTGTCATGCTGATCCGGATTATCATCTGGGAGCCTTCGGCCAGGATTGCGAATCCTGCCATACCACATCGGCGTGGTCTCCTGCCGAGTACAACAAGGCACACACCTTCCCATTGAATCATGGAGAAAGTGGCGTATCCGCTTGTGTGACGTGCCACCCGGCCAACTTTACCAGCTACACTTGTTACGAGTGCCACGAACACAGCGAAGCAAATGTTCGCTCGGAACACCTTGAAGAAGGCATTTCAAACTATCAGAACTGCATGGAATGCCATCCTGATGGGCGTGAGCATGACGATTAATTGTTAGTTTTACAAAAAAAGGCGCTCCAGCAGGAGTGCCTTTTTTTGCAGATTTCGCAACTATAAGCTAATCGACAATATCCGCGACTGTTTGATAGCCATAAAAATGCGGGATACCTGACTTAAAACGCTTGCTCAGGTCTGCGCTGTCCAACAGCAACTTGCCATCCTTAAGCAGCTCTTCCTTACGCAGTTTCTGCGCCCAGCGGATGATCTTATCAATCGTGGGAACGTCGATTTTAAAACGCTCTGCAACCCATTTTGCTATACATAAACCATAATGAATATCATCTGTGAAGAAGCGATGATCGGTATCGATTTTCCACGTGCCAGCCTTGGTCTTAATCGTCGGCGCTTTGATCGCCCCCAAAGTTTTTGATTGCAAAAAAGATTCAAGCACTGTGTATTCTTCTGTTTCGTTGGTGTAGCGATCTTGATCGAGATAATTCTTCATTTTCGAGAATTTCTTGTTCGGATATTTTTTGCGTATTCTTCTGCGGATTTTGGAGTAATCAGCATCCAGGTTCTCCAGAATATCTGCCGAGACCTGATCGAAATCGTCGTAGAAAAGCGGGATGTTCTCCTTTTTCTCCCATTCACCGCCATAACGCATAAATAAACCATAGCAGCGGGCGGGATGAATGATCTGATTGTCTACTGAAAAAGTGAGTGAGAGAAAATTATCCGCTTGCTGAAATTCTCCTGAGTCAAACCAGTCGAGGCAAACTTTCTCAAAAACATTTTCATTCAACCGGGCAAACTTCTCTTCAGGTTCGACTGCGGCGATATTAATCGGCTTGACACCGTAGGTGATGCCGACCTTGCCATATTCATGCGTGCGGCAAATCCAGGGGATCAAGCCAAAGCTAAAGGTGATGATATGCTCAAGGGCAAAACTTTCCTTGATCTCGTCAACCATCCAATTGAAGCCAGCCTGCCCATAGACAGCCCCAACAGAAACTTCTTTCTCTACATTCAAGAATGGCGCAATACGATGTAGGGCGTTGCGATATTGACTAACAGGCATACATAAGAAGATCACATCCGCATCACCGATCACATCTTCGGGTTCAGAACTGATCTTGTCCAACTCGCCATGAAAGGTTTCGATGACTTCATTTTCAGTCGTGCGGTATTGCAATTCGATATTTTTAGACCACTGTTCGGGTTTACTGGTTAAGATATTCACAGTGTAATTTGATGAGGACAACAGGGGGATTAACGTATGCGCACTGGAGCCGCCACCGACGATTGTCACGGTCAGGTTTTCGGGATTCATGTACTTGCTCGCTTTCTTTTTCAGGGGAAAATATTTTCTGGCGTATTTTTGTGTAACTTCTTCAAAGATTGATTTGAGATACGCCAGAACACAGATTAGGATGAACGCCAAGGTGCGGTTCATCCCGCTTAGGAAAATTGTATTTTATCAACCTAAAGGTGCGCCCGAATGCGACAGAGAAGATCGCATTGCAAAAAGTGTATATCCAGCCGGTTACTCCCCGATATACGGCATTAGATTGAAAAAAGACCGTCTTGAGTATAGCACAAGCACATATTGCACTCTAAAAGCGTCATCGCTGGTTCATTTTCTTCCCAAACCTGATACAATCAGCTATATGAATGGAAATCAACGCAAAAATATCAAGCCCGGTCTCAAAGTGGCCATCGTACTAAAAAAAGACCAGCGTAGCGGCAATTTGACAGAAGGCATTGTCAAAGATATCCTGACCAACTCGGCCACACACCCACACGGGATCAAAGTCCGCTTGATGGATGGGCAGGTTGGCAGGGTAAAAGAGATTTTCGAATAAAATATGCTGAGAGAAATATGAAAGGGTTGCGTTACTCACTTCCACTATACAGTATTGCGTACCCCATTATCACCCTTTTAATGTTCTGGGCGTCGGCTACAATTTTTAGCGCGATTCGCTTCACGCAGTGCAAAGCATGGCAAACGATCCCTACACCACCAAGAAACACAAGCAAAATCTTGGGTACTTTTGGAGAATATCTCTACCTGGAAACAGACGGTGGAACACTTTACTGTCTCAACGATACAAAATGGCAACCCTGCCCGATGCCACCTTATGGATTTTCACATCAAGATGCGCCAATGTGGCTGTTTGAAAATTTTAAAACGCCATTTGAAACGAAGGCGCTCCAGCAGCTTTCACGCAGCAGTGAATTTGACCAATCCACTTATTACGCCTTCCTAAGCACAGGGCAGCTCCAAGAATGCGAAACGGATCTGAACGCTGAAATCACTATTTTATTCCGTTCTGGTCTATTCATCCTCCTGCTCCCCTTCATCGGTATCGGCGTCTGGAGCATCGTTCGCTTCTTCCTTCTATTTGCCAAAAAAGCACAGCCAGGGTATCGCGATTTCTGGGGCAGGATTCATCCCATCAAGTAAGAGTTTCGATACCTGATACAATCGTTCGCACAATTTGTAATATTCATACTATTCGTGACACCAAAGAGAGAAATATTTTGACTACACAAGAACCAGAAGAAACGCAAGAAGAAAACATCACTATCCCTGAAATTACATTCGAAGAACTCCCTGAAACGGTCAAAGCAGCCGCATCAA
>JBNKMO010000202.1:0-10744 GCA_050293165.1 Anaerolineales bacterium
AAGCCAGCGTCGATCTCGCCCAACTTGTCCTTGACTTCCTGAGGAATGGAAGAATCGAAATCATGGAAGGGGGCCAAGCCAGTGCCGCCGAAGTAGTTGCCAGCGGGGAATGCGCCATCAACATGGGCCTTGATCAGGTCAAAAACGCCGGGGGTGATGAGCTTCATTGCGCTGGAGACCAAGCAGGGGTGCGCCTCGGGGACGGTTTCCCATTGGTCGGAGTCAACGCCGATGCAGAAAACACCTTCGTGGGAAGCAACTTCGATCAAAGCGCCGTTGCCGGTTTTTCCACCAGCACCGAAGACGACGTCTGCGCCCTGGTCGATGGCCTGTTTGGCGGTGGTTGCACCCCATTCAGGATCAACGAAAGCAACATCCATGCCACCGGGGTGGTAGGTTGAGATCAGGTTGATGTCGGGGTTGATGTAGAGAGCGCCGGCTTCGTAACCTTCTTTGAAGGCAACAACGGGGGGAACCAGGTCGGTGCCGAGAACGGCAGCGATGGTACCGGTTTCGCTCAATTGAGCAGCCAAAGCACCAGCGAGGAAGCCAGCTTTGTCCTCAGGGAAGATCAAGCCAGCAACGTTGTCAACTGTGCCGTTCCACTGACCCTGGTCAACACCAATGAAGTCGATGTTGGGGTAGTTGGCAGCTTCAGCAAGGGTGGCGTCACCAAGAGCAAAGCCGACGGTCACGATGATGTCATAGTCTTTTTCAGCGAAAAGTTGAATATTCGCGGAATAGTCTTTTGCGTCTTTGGTTTCAACGTATTTGACAAAAGCGCCGAGTTCATCGGCAGACTGTTGGACACCTTCCCAGGCGGATTGGTTGAAGGATTTGTCGTCGATTTCGCCCACGTCAGTGACGAGACCTACGCACAAAACTTCTTCGCTGGCGCAGTTGTCTTCGCTGGCTTCAGTGCTTGCGCCGCCGCAAGCAGAAAGTGCAAGTGCTGCAATTGCGATGACAGCAAAAATAAGGTAAAACTTTTTCATCTTTTCTCCTCTTTCTAGGGTGATGATAGAGAGTTTGCGGGGCTACGAGCGCCCACATCGCCAATAGTATACAGGTTATCGAACTATTCAGCAAGATGACGAAAACCACTTGTTGACCTAAGTCTTAGACGAAACTCAGGTGTTCGTTAGCTGATTTTATTGGGGTTAAGGATGTATTGCCACCAGTTATTATGGACGCTGTTTTGACGCCCAGCCACATGTGGGATGTGCTTTAACCACCAACGGTGATGCATGTGGATATCGCCATTGCCCCATTCGCTGGCGTTGACTTGACGCGTCTTGCCCGTGAAATTAGGGAAGCGATACCAATCGTAGCATTTACTGGGCACGAACTTGGGATTGCCCCAATCGTAATCCCGCTCGCTGTTTGGGGCGAAATGGACATTTCCCACCTCGGCCAGCCCCGGATTTTTCTTGTCGTAGCGTGTAAAGCGTTCCCATAGATTGGCCTCGCCGCGTGTTTTGGCGAAGGTACGTTCCATTTGTGATTCGACACGATGGTTGAAGGATTCGAGCATCTCGCCGACGCCACGCTCATACGAGAAGCCCATAATGATGAATTTGCGTGAGATATGGCTGGTTTCCTTCAAGGGCGGTGCGTTGCACCAAAAGGCATCTTTGCCTGCCATGATCGACTCGTAAAAACCAGCGTAAGGAAATGCGAATACCCAGACTTCGTCGATTTCGTCGTTCTCAATGCGTGCGGGGATGTTGAAGTCTTCGAGAATGGCGTGGTAGTCTACATCCTGAGGTTCGTGGGCGGGAGATGTTCCATTGAGCACATCACGATAGAGGGAGGGGCTGTAGCGGAAGCCATCGCTCTTGACGGGGAAGTCGTTGATCTCGATTCGTTCTACGATTTCGTAGCGCCCCATGCCGTAACTGTTTTCGAGTATATCCGCCGAAAAGCCGACCACCAGATCATCGGGGTCGCGCCAGCCAGGACGTTGGCTGAGTTTTTCGCCGCTGATGGCATCCATGATGGGGTCGTAGATGATGAGGAGCACGCGGTTGGTGGTGGCCTGCGCGGGCTCGTTTGGATCATCTATAACGGGAGCAGGTACAGGGTCCGGGTGCGGGGCGGGGGTGCTTGTCCCCCATCCAAATAATTTTTTGAGCAATTCGAGTAGAAAAGACATGCTTGCTCCTTTTGTAGGTGTTAGGGCGTGTCAACGGCCATGAATACCTGATCATCTTGGGCGATGAAGAGGATATGATTGGCATTGGTGGTGATGGCGGTGAGCGCAACGGCTGGCAGGGCATTATCGCCATCGTAGCGCGCCTTGAGTTGGTTTTGCAGTTCATACGAGCGCGGGCTAAAGCGGAAAACAGATTGGCTCTCGGCAGCTAAAAGCAGAACGGCTGAGTCGGGCGGGTTGCTGAGATGCACCTCGCTAAAGATGGCGTTATCAAAGTTGTTGCCGCCGCCGGCAGCCGGGTTGAAATCTACTAATTGAACGGGGTTGATACAGCGCGTGGGGACGGTCTTCAGCAAGCTGTAGGAGCAGGTTGCCAGATGCCCGTCTTTAAAGAGCAGGAAAAGATCGGTGTCGTTGATGGTCATGTCGATGGCGGATTGCAGCTCTTCGGGGGCTTGGGTGGTGAAGAAGGCGGTTGGGTAATTGATGAAGGTGGAGGCTTGTCCGCCGTAGACCCAAACTTCGTGAGAGGGTGCATCCAGCACGTAGAGTACGTCGGATTGCAAGGCGACCGCGGTAATATCGCGGAATCCCACAGACGGGGTTTCGAGCGCCAGAGCTTGCGGAACTTTGTTGTCAGCACAATAGAGTAGCCCGCCATGAGCGTCGAAGGCAAGCAGGGATGCACCCATCGCATTTGACTTGGGCAGAATTTGCATCTCTACTAATCTGTCGATTTTCTTCTCGCCATAATCGCCAGCTTTGCAGATGAATGTTTCGTCATATTGATAGCCTGCGCCGACCAGGTAGGCGCGCAAGACCTCGCCGCTGTTTTCATCAAGCAGGAAGAGTTCGTTGTCATTTGCCTCGATCCTGCTAATGCGAATCCCGCGCGGCAAACCGTTGATGGCCGGTCTGAAGCCCAGCCGCAAAATACCCAAAAGCGTGTCGAGACGGTTTTGCGCTTCAGCGCGTAAGGCAAGGGTTTCGTCGGTCTTTTTGCGATCTTCGGCTTGATCGAGTGCGATCAGTACGTCTTCCCAAGCCAGTCGCTCGGCAACAGGGTCAGCCTGTCCGACAGCGCGGGTGCGGGCTGCTTCGGCTTGAGTATAGTAAGTTTCGTACTTCAAATCACGTCCAAAACGGAAATAGACTACACTGGAAAATGTCACGACGATCAACGGGATGATGATGGCGATCAGGATCATCACCCAGCTCGGTAGGCGCACAGGCGCTTCGCTATCGTCCCCGGGCAGCAGGCGTGGCAGCATTTTTTCAAAGCCGGTTTTTAGCTTTTGATTGTTTGCGCGGGTCGCTTGCATTCCCTTGGCGAGGGCGCGCGCACTTTGGCGGGCGATCACCTCGCTGGTGGATGGGCCGGTCGGTAATTCTTCTTCCGGTTCGGGAGGCTCTTCTTCGATGGGCGGCGTGGGTGTTGCAGCAATCGCTTCTGGCGCGCGGCGTGGAATGGATGCCAGCACGTCACTGACGTGTGTCGGCTTGTTCGCGTTATTTAGGCGTGGTGCCGCGACGGATTCTTCTTTTGCCACATCCGTTTTTGACGCATCCAGATCAACGGGCAGCGGTTCCGGCTGATGGCTTTGGACGGGCATCTCAGGCAGCTTGGGTTCTTCCTCCAGCCGCTTTGAAATGATCTCCAATGTCGGCTGTGGAGGGCGTTGCGGTTTGAGTACTGTCACATTCCCGCGTCCTGCGCTGACTTCGATCAGCACGGCGTTCTCATCCTCGATGCTCTGACGCATGAGGGCATTGCGTAAAATCTCGAGTGGCGCTGTGTGGTTGTCGCGTTGCAGAATTTGTTCCCAGACGGGCGGGAACTTCGGGGTCAGTAACAAGCGTCCCCCGGCGCGTATCGCTAATTGAGATAGATAGACATTCGTGGCTTGCCCCATCCCCAATCCGCGCCCCGAAAGCGCAGCATCGTGGATATGTGTTCTTTCGTTGTCATCCATCCAGTAAAGATGTGTGCCGCCTGATTCGAGCACATAAAGCTGCTCGTTACGTAAGGCACCGAGAACAAGTTGCCCCATCGCATAGCGTCCCTGACCGCTCATTTCCATATTGCGTTCGAGCAGGTCGCCATTCAACGTGATTGCCGCAGCCCGCAGCGCGGATGTGACCGAGCCGGGCGTTTGATAAAATTCATCGGCTGCCCGTGAAGTCATTTGCAAATAGTTGACGGTCGAGAAGGTTGCATTCCCCGCCAGCGTCAAGTGCACGATCAGACGATCTCTGTCGCGGCTGCGTGCGGTACGGCGCGGCGGCGCAAGCGCCAGCAACCCCGGGGGGGAGGGCAGTTCGTTGCCGCTTAGGCGGTAAAGAGGGAGCAGAGTTAGATCAAGAGTTTTAGCCACGTTTCTTCCGTTTCTTCGTCCGTTATTATACTGGTAAAATCCAGCCGATAAATTTTTAACTGTAGAAATGAGAAAAGTAGGTGTGTCGCACCAGAAAGATAAGAATCTGCCCATTAACGAGCAAATGCTCGTTGAGAAGCATTTTTTTTCTGGAATTGATGCATCGCATCCCCTGAAAGTTTAACTAGAGAGAAATATGAATTACACCCTTATCAACACCTTTGACGATTTCAAAAGCCTCGGCCCCCAGTGGAACACCCTGCTTGCAGAGAGCATTACCAATGTCCCCTTCTTGCGTCACGAATATTTGCGCGCCTGGTGGGCATCCCTCGGCGGCGGCGAATGGGAAGATGCCGAGCTTGCCATCATCACCGCCGAACGCGACGGTGAACTGCTCGGTATCGCGCCGCTCTTCCAGACCACTTACGAAAATAAGCAAACGTTGCTCTTTTTGGGCAGCATCGAAATCTCCGATTTTCTGGATTTTATCGTCCGTGAAGCGGATATGGTTGAATTTCTACATGGCTTATTGGATTTTCTCGCCTCGCACGCGACCCTAACGTGGTCGGCGCTCGATTTGCAGAATCTCATCGAAAGCTCTCCCTGCCTCCCTGTGCTCCAGGCGGAAGCCACAGCGCGGGGCTGGGACTTTACCCAAGAGACCCTTCAGCCCGCGCCTTATGTTGCCCTGCCCGGCGACTTCGATGAATATCTGGCGGGCATCAAAAAGAAGCAGCGCCATGAAATTCGACGTAAGATACGCCGCGCCGAAGCGGATGAGCGCGAAGTAAGCTGGTTCATCGTCGATGACGAGACCAAACTCGATAAAAATATCGAAGCCTGTTGTCAGCTCATGTCACAAGACCCTGAGAAACAAGCCTTCCTGACGCAGACAATGAAATCGCAGATGAAAGCTGCCATTCATGCCGCCTTTGAAGCGGGCTGGCTGCAACTCGCCTTCCTCGAAGTGGATGGGGTTAAAGCGGCGGGCTATCTTAATTTTGATTACGGCAACCGTATCTGGGTCTATAACTCCGGGCTGGATATGAGCTTCAGCGATCTTTCGCCGGGCTGGGTGTTGCTCGGCTATCTGCTTCAATGGGCGAATGAGCACGGACGCAGCGAGTTTGATTTTATGCGTGGCGATGAACCCTATAAATATCGCTTCGGCGGCGTGGACAGGTTTGTGGTGCGCGCACGACTGGCGCGTTGATGTTCTTCTTCCGGTAGATGTTGATATAACGGGAGCAAGTCGACCGTACGTGCGATTTGCGGCTGTTTTCCATCCAGATGAGTTTATAATCATTTTAGTTTGATATTTAGTAGAAGGAGACTCTGATGGCAATCCAATTGACAAGTGATGTTGTGTGGCGTGCTCTTGAAAAGGAATTATTTGCCGTTTTGGGGATGGTGACAGCGAAGGGGGAAGCGCGAACGGTTGGAATTGTATATGTGACACATGATAAGAAAATCTATATCGCCAGCGGCAAGACAACCTGGAAGATGCGCCATGTGGCGGCCAATCCGAATGTTTCGCTGACGGTGACAATTCCAAAATCTATTCCACTGATGCCCTTTATCAAAATTCCGTCTGCGACGATCACCTTCTCTGGTAAGGCGCGCGTGCTGGATGCGGTGGATGTCTCTGATGCGGTCAAGAAATCGCTCTTGCGCGGGCTAGACCCCGAGAGTGAAGAAGTTAGAAATATGGCGATCATGGAGATCGAACCGCTTGGTAATTTTGTGACCTACGGCATTGGTGTATCGATGATGACAATGCGCCATCCGGAGCAGGCTCGCGGGCGTGCGCCTGTAGCGTAACAAAAATCCACAGATTGTGCAGATTTCACAGAAAAAAACAAATCTGCACAATCTGTGGATGATTTCTGATGCCCAAACTCAACCGCAATAAAAATATCTTCTCCAAAAAACGCAAGAAAAAGCGCTTTCCCTTTTGGGTCTTGTTTTTGAGTTTGCTTGCCCTGCCTTTTTTTCTCATCAATCCCGATGCCCCGACCGAAATGCCTGCCCCCGCTGGCATGACCGTTGTCGCCTCCCCCTTGCCGACCTACACTCCCCTTCCATTGCCAACCTTTACCCCGCTGCCCTATCCCACTGGCGTGCATGGCGGGCGCATCATCTTTACCTGCACGCGCGGCGACTTCAACCAGATCTGCATGGTCAACCGCGATGGCACAGGGTTATTACAGGTTACGCACGACAATATCAATCATTATTATCCTGCCTTCTCACCACAGGGCGAAGCCATCATTTACGCATCCAATCAGAGCCTCGGCACCTTCGATCTCTATTTGCTTGTCTTGAGTACTTCACAGGTCGTCGAGTTGACGCACGAGATCGGTAATGTTTTCTCGCCCGATTTCTCGCCTGACGGACAACGCATCCTCTTCATCAACCGACGCGCAGATGAGCCGACTGGTTTATGGGTCATGGATCATAACGGCGAGAATCCGCAACTGCTCTATGGCGGGCCGAATTATGCGGGACCGAACACCCTCGTCAGCGCAGCTTGGGGGCCGGATAACAGAACGATTGCGCTTGCTATGAGCGAAGGTCAGCTCTTTGAGTATGAGATATTCCTCTTTGATACAGTAACTCAGGATCCGCCTCGCCGCGTGACCTATGGCTTGCTCGGCATTACCGGAAGCGTAGACTGGTCCCCGGATGGACGCTACCTACTCGTCTCCGCCGGGCCACCTCTCGATAAAGACATCTTTCGCTACGAGATTGAGACTGGCATCATGACTCGTTTTACTTATGGGGGCAATAATAACTCGGCAGTTTACTCGCCCGATGGGGAGTTCATCGTCTTCAACTCGCTGCGCAATAACGATCAGGCTGATCTCTACATTATGCGCGCCGACGGAAGTGACCTTAAGCAGATCAGCGAAGACCCCGAACCTGATTGGCAACCCCAGTGGGAGCCGTAGGAGGGGTTGTTCTATCTTTTTAGAACATGGGGGACTTTAGAATTTCTTTGTTTTATCAGTTGTGCAGGGTAAAAAGGTACTCCGGTACCTTTTTTTGTTTTTTTTATATTTCCCTCTTGACTTAATAGAACAATTGTTCTAATATCTATTTACCCCAGATTTTACCCTTTTCCACATGGCGTTTTCACCCATGAAAAATAAGGAGGCAGCCATGAATAAAACTTCAGTACGACCTTTCGCAGCACTCTCATCCAGCAATTTCCAACGTGGACAGCTTTTTGGTTATATCTTGCTTGGTGCACTTCTCTCTTTTGAGATTTTCAACTTCGGTACAACCGACTTCGCCCTGCGCGATTTACTGGGAGACTTGCGTTTTCTAGGCATGCGTTGGGCGACAGTTCTTTCCATCGCCTTCTGCGGCATCGACTTTGCCGGGATCGCGCGTCTTTTCACCCCTGAGCAGGGCAACGACGAACCTGCCGAGGTGTGGTATCTCTTCGGGGCGTGGCTGCTGGCCGCCGCCATGAATGCGATGCTGACCTGGTGGGGTGTCTCGGTGGCGATGTTGCAGCACCCTGCTGTTGGCAGTGCTGTGCTCTCACAAGCCACTCTTATGAAGGCAGTCCCGATCTTTGTCGCCTTTATGGTCTGGTTGACCCGTGTACTCATCATTGGTGCATTTTCTATCGCTGGGGAGCGCATTTTCAGCATGGCAGATAAACCCAAGGTCAAAACCAGTTACCAGAAACCGCAACAGAAGCAGTCCCGCCGCCCCTTCAACCAGCCGCGCACTGTGTCCCAGTCATCGTTCCGTGCGGCGCCGAAGACTCAGAGCTCATACTCTCCTGTTCAACGCTCTGAACCACGCCCAGAGCCAACGTATGAACCGACTTATCATCCGGTTGGCATGGCGGCACGCTCAAATAACGATAATCAACCCCCGTGGAGGTAAGCCTATACGACCCTGAGAGTCTCTTCCCGTCCAACAAGTTTCATCCATCATAAAAAGCAGGTGCAAAGGCAACGTTGTACCTGCTTTTTATTTGCCTCTATGCATAATTAAAAACTCCCCTCCAACTCATTTTGCTTGCAGAATGAGTTGGAGGGGAGCGTAATTTTACAAAATAGCTGTTTAGCCGATGGTGCTGTTTCCATCGGTCAGGACGTAGTAGCAGTTGCCATGATCGCAGATGAAGTCGGTGACGATGTAGCCTGCGGCGAAGGTATCTTCGAAGATTTCACGGGTGAAGAAGCGCCAGTCGTGCGCGAGGGGCAGGTCGGTGTGGCGTATGGTTTGGAAGTTGCTGGGGATGGGGAGGAGAAGGAGTTTTCCTTCGGGCGGGAAATAAATTGTGGGAGGCCTCAGCAAGCCGGAGGGCGCGTGCGTTTCGGGGATGTAGAGTTGTTGGGCATCGGCTTTGCGATAGTCATCCAGGCTGATGCGGATGTAGTTCTCTTCATCCAAATGTCGCTCTACACGGCGGGTATTGATCCACCAATCCACAACGAAACGGTCGGAGGCGATGCCTGCATTGAGGGCGTCGCGCATCTTGCCGTATTCTTCGCGGTTGTAGGTGTTGCAGACCGCGCCGAGACGACCAATGTTGAGATAGGCGTTTGGGCTGAGCAGGGGGTCGTAAGTCCAGGTAATCAGGTCGATGCCCTGCTGGCGCACCATTTGCCATTGCGCTTTTTTGAGCGCGAAGCCGATGCCCTTGCCGCGATGGTTAGGATGCACGCCCAACTGATGCGAGCAGTGTTTGAGCAGGCGTCCTTGCGGGGTGTCGTGAAAGCCGGGGAAGCCGAAGGCCAGTCCGATTATTTCATCGCCTTCAAAGGCGCCGAAGGCCAGCCCGCCGTTATGTACAAAGGTGATGAGGATGTGCGCAGGGACTACATCGGTGGCACCGCCGTTCCAGATTTCTTCGGTAAGTTCCTCGATGCGAAGCATTTCTTCGTATTCTTCGAGCAGGCGAATGGTGTAAGAGGCCATGGAATTTCCTTGCTAAAAAACAGTCTTTGAGCGAAGCGCAGGCGAAGAGCGATATAAGCCTTTCGCTCAGAAATTGAGATTTTTTATTTCTTCCGCCGTTCGCGCAGATTTTTCAACCAGTCTTTGCTGCGCAAATAGTCGAGCCGATAGGTGAAGCGCGCAGGCATTAGCCCGAAGATGCGCGGCAGCGAGTCAGTATCGCAGGTGCGGTCGGTGGCGATATAGTCGAGAAAAAAGCCAGTGATGCCATAATTGGGCAGCGCAGCTTGCAGCAGCACGTTTGACATTCGTAAATAGGGTGTGGGGGCCGAGAAAAGGAGCTTCCTTTTGCCCCTCACCGAAAGAATGATCTCCATGATCTGGCGCAGCGTGAAATACTCGCTCCCGCCGATCTCATGGGTTTTATTCTCAAAGTCGGGGTTGTTGAGCGCCCAAACCAGGCAGGTCACCAGATCTTCGACAAAAAGCGGTTGCAAACGCACCTCGCCTTTATTTGGCAAAATCAACACGCCGGGGGAGATGCGCGTTAGGTACGCGAGCGCATTGGTGAAGTTATCGCCGGGCCCAAAAATGATGGATGAGCGCAGGATGGTGTATTTAACCGAGCCGTTGCGGATATGTTCTTCTGCGATCCCCTTCGCCTTCAGCACCGGAAACGCGGATGCTCGATCGGCACCGAGGTGGCTCAAATAGATGATTTGCTGGACGCCTGCTTCTGCCGCCGCCTGGACAAGGGTGCGCGTCCCCTCGATGTCTGTCTCGAAGAGTTGGTTGCTGCTCTCGCCTCCCGCCAGATGGTAAACGTGATCCACGCCGCGCAGCGCAGCACGTAAACCACGCTGGTCAGTGAGCGTGACCACCGCTACCTCGACCGGCACACCTTTTGGCAGGCGTGGGTTTTCCGGCGAAGGACGGATTAGAATGCGGACATCGTGACCGGCTTCGACGAGCTGGCGCGCCAACGCCCGCCCGACAAAACCGGTGCCGCCTGTGAGTAGGATCATGTCCGCGATTATAGCCGATTGCGCCACGAGATGGGACAGTGGCTTATAAGAATGAAATGGAATTGATCCTGGAGGGAATTGGAGCGATAATCGGAGTGTGTAATTCGGCTGTCACAGATGAATAACTGATGTTACGCAGAGATGAGCAATGGACTGTCGTTTTCCCTCATCCTAACCTTCTCCCAAAGGGAGAAGGGATTAAGTCCCCTCTCCCTTTGGGAGAGGGCGGAGGGTGAGGGTAGCCCTCAAGCCTACGCAAGCCCCTT